>CALFTQ010000045.1 GCA_937916135.1 uncultured Verrucomicrobiales bacterium | reverse complement strand
CATAAATGGCACGTACGGTGGTGTGAGAGGGGGACGAAAGTCCCCCTACTCAATTATCAGGGGCAGGCACTTCAGCTGCGGAGGGTGCGACCTTCTAGGTGTGGATATCGTTATTGAGAATTTGCTGATTACATCATTTTGCTACTTGATGCATAAAGGTTACAGCTTCCTCATCTATGCCATCTGTCAGGTGTTCGCAAAATCATGCTTCGTATGTTCCATGTCACAAAGAAATAATGTTAAACAACGTGCATGCTAATCCTGGAGCTTGTGTTACCTATGTGGTGGTACTTTTTTATTTCCTCTGTCCTGGGCGTGCCATTTCATCTACGTACTTCCCCACAAGCGCTGGAATCTCTGATGTCTGCCTTGTCTCATGGGGAGGCCGGATAGTATAAACTTCAATCGCATTTTATGTGCGATGTACAGAGTAAAGGCATCATCCACTTATTGATGAGGCAATTAAAGATTGATGTGTTATCCGTATTGGTGGTGACGGACAAATTGGAATTTGGCGAGCCGCAGGCGAGCGGAAAATCAGCCCCGGCAGGGGCGTAAGAACACTAGCCGGGGGCTGCGCCCGCAGGGGGCTACGTCCGCTTCGCGGTCTACGCCCACCCAGGTTGCGGGCTTACCCCCGGCTAGTGTTCTTTCACCCACTTCGTGGGCTCAAAATTCCTCGGGCTTTCAGCCCCACAAATTCCAATTTAGTGAGTTTTTAGAGGTTCCCGAAGTGAAAGTCCCGCGAGCCTTGCGGCTCGCCAAAGTCACCAATTTGATTATTCCAACCGGTTTGTTCTTGAGTTTCGCTTCAGTTGATATAGAATCGCCTTATGCTGAGGCGTCTTATTCATATTGTGGCTGGGCTGCAGCTGGGGCTGATAGCCTTGTTTCTGTTTGGTATAGGCGCGGGAGTGCTCATTGATGCCGTGAAATACCATGTGTTGCCTGTGGTGCTCCATGTGGCTTCCTGCCAGATGACTGAGCTGGAGAATCCGGCTGAGGTGAATCCGGATCTGGAGGGCGAGATTGTGGAAATTTATCGCACCCCGGTGCGGTGTGATGCCGTGTTGGAGGATGAAGACTTCGGGGTGCGGGTCAGGGCTGCTGCGTTGTGGCGCTACTGGGTACCCGGCGAGGGAAACAGGGAATTCTGCCCAGATGAGGTCGATGGCTTTGTCATGCGCTATGAGACGGCCGCCCCGGAGTTCCGGATGGGCCCATACCGCATCAAAGGCGAGCAGACCCTGAGATTATGGAGCGGAAAAACGCTTGCAGTACAGCCTTCGCGTATACCGGAGGCATTGGCGCCCTACATGAGGGAAGGTGAAACGCATCGCATCTGCCTGCCGGAAGCCGGGGAGCAGACGCTCGTCTATTCCGCAGTGGAGGATGGTACTCCCTATAGTTTTATCGGTCGGCAGGTGGGCGATACCCTCGTCCACGATGCAGATGCTGCCCACATGGCGTACCTGAGCCAGTGGCGGCAGGCTCCGGGCGGGGTGTGGGAGGATGTGTGGAGCTCGCTGCCCGGACTGACATTTGCCTGTTTGTTATTTGCCGGTGCAGCCTTGCTGCTGCGGATGGGGGTGAGCCTGATGTCCGGCGGGTTCGAGCTGTACCGCGTATCGTTCCTCTGGCCGACGGCGGTAACCCTGTCCGGCATGCTGGCCTCGGAGGTCTGTTATGCTGCCGGAAATCGCGCGGGTTTTTCCGGGGGACAGGCCTGGGGAGATGCCATTTTTCTTGTGACTCTGACAGTGCTGGTCGGTTTGTGCCTGATTCGCCGCAGAACTACAGCACCAGTGCCATGATGAGCATGCCGGTGGTCACGCCGTAGATACTCAGGTGGTGGTGCCCCCAGCGCTCGGCCATGGGCAGCAGTTCGTCAAAGGAGATGTAGACCATGATGCCGGCCACCACGGCGAAGAGCACAGCCAGCAGGGTGGGGCTCAGGAAGGGGAGTAGAATCAGCATGCCGACCAGGGCACCCAGCGGCTCTGCCAGACCGGAGAGCGTGGCCCATCCGAAGGCTTTGCGGCGGTTGCCGGTGCCGTAGAGCAGGGGAAGCGCCACGGCGATGCCTTCCGGTATGTTGTGGATAGCCACGGCCAGGGCCACGGAGGTGGCGATGCCGGTGTTATCGAACGCGGAGGCTACGGTGGCTATGCCTTCCGGGAAGTTGTGGATGGCAATGGCCAGGGTGAAAAGCAGGGCGGAGCGCCGCAGCTTGGCATTGCCGGCAAACTCGCCCGTGGCTTTCACGGCGTCCAGCCTGCCCGGGTCGGGGATTTCGTGCGGGTTCTCGTCCTCCGGAATCAGGCGGTCGATGACACAGGCCAGGGCCATGCCGCCAAAAAAGGCCAGGGTGGTTACCCATTTGGCGTTCTCTGCCAGCATTTCACTGGCGGCGGGCATGAGCTCCATAAAGGAGATATACACCATGACTCCCGCGCTGGCACCCAGGGCAAAGGTGAGCATGCGCGTATCCGTACGCTTTACGAACAGCGCCAGCGCCGCGCCTATACCCGTGCTCAGACCTGCCAGCAGGGAAAGCACCCCGCCCAGCAGCAGATTTTCCTGTACGCCCGTCAGCATGCGCGGAGTTTAGCGGTTTTTGCGCCGTTTGTCAACGATAATACCATTGCACCCCATTACACTGAGCAGACGCCAGTTGCCGGCCAGTGCCGCTTGTTGGATCGGGGTGCGGCCCTGGCAGTCTTTCCTGTGCATATCTGCCCCATGAGCCAGCAGCAGGGAACCCACCCTCCATCGGCCGCAGCGGGCCGCCTGCATGAGCGGGGTGGCGCCGCTGCGGTTGGGCGCATCCACCACCGCGCCGGCATCAATCAAGCATGCCGCGGCATCGGTGTCGCCCAGCCGGGCGGCGTGGTGCAGCGCAGTGTTGCCTCGCGCATCTGTGGCCAGCGGGTCACTGGTGTCCACCCCGGGCAGCGGGGCGAAGCGGACTCCGGTGCGGTATCTACGCCCGGTGCGGAAAGGAGGGACTGCCAGCAGGTGCTGACGTTGCCGGGGTGTCTCTGCCGGCGTCCATTCCATCCAGTCAGCGTAGCAGAGTTCCTGCGGAGTCTTGCCATCGGCTCCGCGCGCCGAGCAGTCGCAGCCTATGCTCACAAGCAGGGTGACCACATGGGAGGTCATGTGGCGGCTGCCGCGGTACATGTGGCGGCAGGCCATGAGCAGGGGCGTGTCGCCGCTCCGGTGGCGCGCCTCCAGGGGCAGGGGCGCGTGCGCATGAATCAGCCGCAGCACATTGCTCAGCCCGTAGCGGCATGCATGCCAGAAGGCGGAATCGCCCGCGGTGTCGCAACAATACGGATCGGCTCCGGCCGCCAGCAGCTTGCGGGCTGGTTCGGTGTGGCGCTCCAGATAGGAGTGGCAGCCCTGCCCGCTGCGGCACAACCAGTTGAGCGCATTCCGCCCCCAGGCATCCACCACCCGCGCATCGGCTCCGCCTTGCAGCAGAATGTCCAGCACATCGTCAGCCCCGGCGCGCGCCGCCACCATGAGCGGCGTGAGTCCGTTTTCAAAAAACGCATTCACCTCGCAGCCCATGGCCAGCAGTCGCAGCACCAGCTCGCTTTCATTGTGGCAGATGGCTGCGAAGAATTCTTTTTCAAGTGAGGTCGTATGTTGCATAACCCTTCACGGTAGCACAACCCGCCCCGCGATGCAAGCTCGAATTCTGCGATTTATTTCCAGCAGTCATGCGGTGTGTCCTAACGATTTTGCAGGGAATAGAAATAGTAGCATTCTTTTGGAAGAAGCACCAACTGATTGATAAATGGGAATTTGAATTACGAATTACGAGTTACGAATTACGAAGTAAAAAGTTCC
>CALFTQ010000044.1 GCA_937916135.1 uncultured Verrucomicrobiales bacterium | reverse complement strand
AGATAAAGGAACTCAAATTTGCCGAACAGCGCGAGATTGTCCGCATCCTGTTTGAATTCACGGAATTCCTCAGACCGTATATACCGGAACTGCTGGATGCAGCGAAATACCTTGGAGAGATTGACTTCCTGATGGCCAAGGCACAGATTTCACTTGACTTCATCGCCGGAATGCCGGTGATTTCTGATAATGGAGAACTGAATCTGCGCAAGGCGCGCCATCCGCTGATCGATCCGGAAAAAGTCGTGCCCTCCAATCTCTGGCTGGGCGGCGATTTCACCACCCTGGTCATCACCGGTCCCAATACCGGCGGCAAAACCGTCACCCTGAAGACCATCGGTCTTCTGACACTGATGGTGGAGCGGGGCACGCCGTTGGAGCGCTGGGTGCGGGAGGGCAGCTTCACTGTGCTGCAGGCTCCCGACATTCTGCGGGAGACGGAGCTCTTCCTGCAGCACATCGACAGCCCCGGCAGCATTTTCCGCATGAACCACGCCTCCAACTACCTGACGCTGAAGGGTACCCTCAACGAGGACCGGGACGCCCTGCTGGAGCGTGTGCCCTTTGAGGGCCGCCCCGTGGTGCTGGCCGCCCAGACTACGCAGGACAGGCTCATCTTCGATGAGATGCGAGCCCGTCTTTCTGAACGCTTCGGCGAAGCTCTTATCGTACTCGACACTATTTGCGATGCCACGCGCCAGCGGCAGGAAGAAGCCGTGGAGCTGGCGGGCAAGGTGCAGGCCATGGTGGTGGTCGGCGGCAAGACCAGCGGCAACACACGCCGTCTTGCCGAACTGGCCCGCACGCGCGGCGTGCCCACGGTGCTGGTGGAGACTGCCGACGAGCTGGATCCCGCCTTCTTCTGCGGCGTACAGACTGTGGGACTCACGGCAGGGGCCTCTACCCCGGGCTATATCATCGACGAAGTGGAAGCCCGCTTCCCCGCTTTTCTGGATAAGGTTCTGGTCAAGAACCCCGGCAAGCCGGATTTGGAATTGTGGATTGGCGCATTGGAACGTATCAACGGAGCAGGTCTGAAGCGTTTGGGAGCCATCCATCGCGGCTTCTCCTCGTATGACAAGAAGATATACCGCAACCTTCCGCAATGGCACATCCCTATCGAACTGCGTCGTCGTATACCGGAACTTCCTATCTTCTGCGACCCGAGCCACATTGGTGGAAAGCGTGAATTGGTTGCTCCGCTCTGTCAGCAAGCCATGGACTTGGGCTTCGACGGACTCATCATCGAAAGCCATTGCAGCCCCGACAGTGCATGGAGTGACGCTTCCCAACAGGTAACTCCCGATGTGTTGAATTACATCCTCGACCTGCTGGTTATCCGCGAAGGCAAGCAAAGCACAGAAAGTCTGGGCGAATTGCGTAACCAGATTGACGAATGCGACAACCAGATAATCGAAGTATTGGCCAAGCGCATGCGTGTATGTCGTGAAATCGGTACCTTCAAGAAGGAGCACGACATGACCATCCTCCAAACCGGACGTTACAATGAAATCCTCGACAAGCGTGGTGCTCAAGGTGCGCTCTGCGGTATGGGTTCCGAATTCATCAAGAAGGTGTTCGAGGCCATCCACGAGGAAAGTGTACGCCAACAGATGGAGATTATCAACAAGTGATTTTTTACTCACCACAGAGTACACTGAGTCACACAGAGTTTAAATAAATATACTTGTTGACACTCTCGTTATGTCATGAAGTATATAGTATCCTAAAAATAAATTACTCCGTGAAACTCCGTGTTACTCCGTGGTGAAAAAGAAGAAAACTATGAGAATATTGATTTTAGGAGCCGGTAAGATGGGTTCCTTCTTTACCGACGTATTGAGTTTCAAGCACGAAACGGCCGTATTCGATGTAAACCCACAGAAGTTGCGCTTCATGTACAACTGCTATCGGTATACAACACTGGATGAAATTCGTGAGTTCAGGCCCGAACTGGTCATCAATGCCGCTACGGTAAAATACACCTTGGATGCATTCAACCAAGTGCTTCCCGCACTTCCGAAGGATTGTATCATCAGCGACATTGCATCCGTCAAGACGGGGCTAAAGGAATGGTATGAACAATGCGGCTTCCGCTATGTATCCACCCACCCCATGTTCGGTCCTACGTTTGCCAACCTCGACAAGTTGAGTTCCGAGAATGCCATCATCATCAGCGAAGGCGACTACATGGGTAAGATATTCTTCAAGGACTTGTATCAGAACCTGGGATTGAACATCTTTGAATACACGTTTGAAGAGCACGATGAAACGGTTGCCTATTCTTTGTCCATCCCGTTCGTATCGACCTTTGTCTTTGCAGCGGTGATGAAACATCAAGATGCGCCGGGTACCACCTTCAAACGCCACATGGCCATAGCCAAGGGGGTATTGAATGAAGACGACTACTTGTTACAGGAAATTCTGTTCAACCCTCGCACACCGGCCCAAGTGGAAGGCATCCGTACGGAACTGAACGAATTGCTCGACA
>CALFTQ010000043.1 GCA_937916135.1 uncultured Verrucomicrobiales bacterium | reverse complement strand
TTATCACAAAGCGCGTTTCACGTCAAGCGTATTTTTGAGAAAAAGTTTTCAAAATACCACCACCCCTGCCCTAAGTACCCCGATTTTGTGCAGGTTAGAGAGAAAAAAATAATTTTTATTACAATGGAGAACAGCACCAGATAAAGGACGAGTGCTCGATAAAGTCAGAATAGGCAGGTGGATTATCTCTTCCTTCATCTGCGAAACGTGTCCGGAAGAGGTACAGCGTCTCCGGATTCAGGTCTTTCAGGTCGCCCTCTTCCGCCGCAAGCAATTGCCAGGCAAGCACATGGCCAGTGGTGTGTGCCTCCTCCACAATAACGACCTGCATCACATACAACTTGCCGGATTGCACGCGTATACCCGGCCCATAAGCAAGCGAATCCGGGGAACTATGGGTTCCGGTATCCAGGACAATCTTACTATCCAGACTTACCTGCATACGATTGTGAGCGAATCCGGCAAAGCGGATTTTGCCTGTTACCGGGGCGGCAACCCATCCCGTATACACCGCCACCCGCCCGGCTGGACTGATTTTCGCCGTTGCATCCATATCGTACGGTTCATCGCCCGCCTGCTGCACGGCTCTGCAGAATTGACTAGCATACAGGACTCTATAGCTCCTGTAGTACGGCCTCAGGACGCTCCAATCACCTGTTTTCAGAGATTTCCCGATTTCCTGGAGGAAAGCGGCTCTATCCACCTTGCCACCGGGAGCCACCCTGGTGAAGTCCCCACCTTTGGAACGCTTCAAATCGTAAAGTATGCCCCTCATCGCGGAAAAGCCACTGCGAAACTCGTCCAGGAGCTCCACATCATCCATCATCATGCGTTCTTCCTGTTGCACTATTTCCTCCTGTACGGGCTCCCATGGCAAGCCGGAAATTTCCTCAAACTCGGCTTTTACCCTTGGCAAAACAAAATCAGGTCTTCCGGCAAGGGACTTCGGCTGATAATTATCCGGCAGCCAGGGCAAACGCGGCGCTGGAAAAACGCAACATGTTGTTTCGAGGTCGTCCGGACACCAGAAGTACATATCTACCGGCGATTCCTGGGGACGAATACGCCACACCTGAGAAAACGCAAAAGCCAGCAGACACAACACCAAACTGGTAGCAGCAAGTGCAGAAAGCGCCCCACCCCACCGGATGCGTTGCATCGACCGTTTAACTTCTCGGCTTGTCTGAATGTGCAGAGACATATCCTCACCTCCAGCATACAACGCTACCCTATGAAAGTCGAGTAGATTACTGGCGCTGAATGTTACAATTCAGTTACAAATCGAGTAGGGGGCTTTCGCCCCCTCTCACACCACCGTACGTGCCATTTATGGC
>CALFTQ010000042.1 GCA_937916135.1 uncultured Verrucomicrobiales bacterium | reverse complement strand
TGATGTACAATGGCGAGCCGCAAGGCTCGCGGAGCTGACAATTCGTAATTCGTAATTTTGGAGGAACGACAAACATTAATTTATCAGGCAACCGCATTTCCTTTTTACTCCGGCAGGGTGGCCATGAGCGCATCCCAGCGGATTCTGGCTTCGCGGATGGCCTCGGCAGTCACGGAGGAGGAAAGCTCCCAGGTGAGTGGCATGCTCCGGGTGAAGTAGGCGGGGAGCAGGTGGTCAAAATCCACGCAGCCGCCCTGGAAGGGGGCGCGGTGGTCGCGGCTGGGCCACTGCACATCGTTCACGTGCGCTCCGTAAATATAGGGTTTGAGCTGGCGGAGGTACTGGTCGTGGTCGAGGAGCAGGAGGTTGTGCTTGCGCTGGATGTGGCCGAAGTCATGCCAGTAGCGCACGTGCGGATTATCCGCAAACTCGGCCATGAGGCGGGGCATTTCCCACTCGCCGGGCACCTGCTCGAAATGGCTGCGGCCTTCCACCCCCAGCACCAGGTTGAGCTCTTTTGCCTTTTCAGCCAGGGTGTGCAGGGCCTGGCGGGCGCGCTCGTAGTAAAGTGGGGCCTGTCTGGCGCGGCGGCGCACCAGCTCGCCCTTGCGCAGGGCGTATTCCTTGCTGCCCACGCGCTCGTTGCGCAGCTTGCGTTCCAGTTCGCGGGTGGGGTGAATGCCCTTCATGAGCTCCACGTTGCCCATGTGCAGCACCACATAGCGCGCACCCAGGCGGGCGGCCACCATGAGGGTTTCCTGCGTGAGCCGCATGGCGCGCTCCCGGGTCTCGGGCCGGTGGGAGGTGAAGGGGTAGGCATCCGGCACGTCGCCCATCACTTCGATGGGGGCAGGGCAGAAGTTGTGCACCCCGGCCACCTTGATGCGGCCACCGTCGACTGCTTTGAGCAGGCCGGGCATCATATCCAGGCTGAGCCCGTGGGAGGCTTCGATGTATTCGAAGCCCAGCTCGCGGATTTCATCGCACATGGCGCCGCCATCCTTGTGGCGGCGGCTGTTCCAGCAGGTGGAGAAGACGTTCACGGGGCGTATTGTAGTAACATTTACCGCGGGAATCAAGCCTGTTGTTGACTTTTCCGTGCCCTACGCGTATAATCCCGCGCGTGAGCGATTACCAGCAGAAAAATCAGGGATTCAAGCCTAAATACAAGGATAAGAAGCGTCCGCAGGGTACACCTGCACCGCGGGTGCGGGCGTTCAAGACGGCCGATGCGCCGGAGGGGAGCGAGAACTGGGTGCGCCCGTGGGTGCAGCTCAAGTATTTCACCTATAATCCGGCGGTGTTTCCGCGTATGCTGGGGGCCGTGAGCCCGGATGCCGTGCAGGGTGGGCTTATCAATGTGTATGATAAGAATGGTGACTTGTTCGGCGGTGGTTTCTGGAACCCGCAGAGCCGCACCCCGCTGCGCATGCTGCAGCATGGGCCGGATGTGCTGAAGGAGAAGGAACTGGAAGCCGCTATCCGCCGCGCGGTGAGCTGGCGCCGCCAGGATTGCAGACTGGAGGAAACAACCAATGCCTACCGCGTGATTCATGGCGATTCGGATGGCCTGGGCGGCCTGATTGTGGATCGCTACAACGATGTGCTGAGCCTGGAGGTGACCACCCTGGGCGTGTGGCTGCGTCTGCCGCAGTGGCTGCCGCTGCTTCATGAGCTCTGCGGCACCAGCCGCCATGTCATCACGGTGGATGAGGGGATTGCCCGCATGGAAGGTATCGATGTGAGCCAGGCACCGAAGAGCGAGCCGGTACACAAGGTCCGCATCGTGGAAAACGGCGTGAACTTTGAAGTGGACTTTGCCCAGGGGCACAAGACCGGTTTCTTCTGCGACCAGCGCGATAACCGCCTGAAGCTCTCCCGCCTGGTGCAGGGCAAGACCATGCTGGATTTGTGCTGCTACTCCGGCGGCTTCTCCATCTACTCGAAGCTGCACGGCGGCGCTGCCGAGGTGACCGCAGTGGACCTGGATGAAAAAGCCATCCTGATGGCGAAGCGCAACGCTAATATCAACGCCCAGAACGGCCCGCTGCGCATCGATTTTGTGCATGCGGATGCTTTCGTGTACGCCCGCCAGATGGTGCGCAACGGCAAGCTGTTCGATGTGGTGCTGCTGGACCCGCCCAAGTTTGTGCTGGGGCGCGATGAGGAGAAGGAGGAGGGCCTCAAGAAATACAACGACCTGAACATGCTCGGCTTGCAGTGCGTGCGCCGCGGCGGTTTGTTCGTGACCTGCTCGTGCAGCGGACTGGTGAGCCCGGCGGAGTTCGAGAAGGCGGTCATCAAGGCTGCGCAGCGCCTGGGCCGCCGCCTGCAGATTCTGGATATGACCGGCCCCGGCTGGGACCATCCCTTCCTTTCCACGTATCCTGAAGGTCGATATCTCAAAGTGCTCTGGGCACGCGTACTGGTATGATTTTTACACTCGTCATTGGCCTGGCCCTGGCTTTTGTGCTGGGGATGGTGGCGCAGAAACTGCACCTCTCCCCGCTGGTGGGGTATCTGGTGGCCGGCATGCTGGCCGCGCAGGACTGGTGGGGGCACCCGGTGGACCACCATGTGGTGGAGGAGTTCTCGCACATCGGCGTGGTGCTGCTGCTGTTCGGCGTGGGTCTGCATTTCCATTTCAAGGACCTGCTGGCGGTGCGCAAGGTTGCGGTGCCGGGCGCGGTGACCTGCAGCCTGCTCTGGACCGGTATCGGCGGCCTGGTGTACTACCTCTGCGGTGGGTCCGGCGGCTGGGTGGCAGCGGCCATTTTCGGCATGTGCGTGTGTGTGTCCAGTACGGTGGTGCTCACCCGCGTGCTGGAGGACAACAAGATGCTCCAGACCCCCGCGGGGCATACTGCCCTGGGCTGGCTGGTGGTGGAGGACCTGTTTACCATCATCCTGCTGGTGCTCATGCCCGTGATGTTCGGGAACGATGCGCTGCTGCCCGCGCTGGGCGGCATGGCGGTGAAACTCACCCTGCTGGTGCTCATTGTGGCTTTCCTGGGCAAGCGCATCATCACCAGGGTGCTCACCTATGTGGCCCGCAACGGCTCGGATGAGCTCTTCACCCTGGGTGTGCTGGTCATTGCACTGGGCATTGCGGTGCTGTCGTCCTATGTGTTCAATGCTTCCATGGAGTTCGGCGCCTTCCTTTCCGGCATGGTGGTGGGGCAGAGCAAGTTTGCCAGCCGCGCCGCGAGCGATGCTCTGCCCATGCGCGATGCTTTTGCCGTGCTCTTCTTCGTATCGGTAGGCATGGGCTTCCAGATGGGCGGCCTGGTGGATTACTGGCCGCTGGCGCTGGGCACCACGGCCTATGTGCTGCTCATCAAGCCGGTCACGGGCTATATCGTCATCCGTCTCCTGCGCCGCCCGGCCCGGCTGGGTGTGGTGGTGGGTGGTGCCCTGGCGCAGATTGGTGAATTCTCCTTCATCCTGGCCACGCTGGCCGCCAGCACCTATGGGGTGCTGCCGCTCTATGCGGCGAATGTGATTACGGGGGCGGCCATCATCTCCATCACGCTGAATGCCGCGCTGTTCCGCTATGTGCCGAAGCTGATTCACCTGCTGGAGAAGAACGCCCCGGTGCCCGCAAATGCCGCTGCGCATGTGCCGGAGCCGTCGGAGGACAAGCACCGCGTCATCGTGGTGGGCTATGGTCCCAGCGGCCAGATTATGACCGCCCTGCTGCGCAAGTATGATGTAGAGGTGGTGGTGCTGGAAATGAATATCGACACCGTGAGCCGCCTTCACAAGGAGGGAATCCCCGCCCTGCATGGCGATGCCCGCCTGCGTCACATCCTGAAACTGGCCGGGGTGGAGCAGGCCCAGGCTATCATGGTTACCGCCGCAGCGGCTCCCTCCAAGGAAATTGCCGCTGCTGCCCGCAGCCTGAACAAGGGTATCAATGTCATGGCCTACACCACCTACATGAGCCAGGCCCAGGAGCTGCGCATCGGTGGCAACTCCGTCTTCTCCGGCGAGGAGGAAGTGGCGCTTTCCATGTCCTCCGCCCTGTTGCGCAAGCTGGGCGCCACGGATGAGCAGGTGAACCGCGAGCGCATCGCCACCCGCCGCAGTCTGGCCGGGCTCCCGCCTGAAGAATTGGAAATAGCGTGAGGCATTCCCATGAAAGGCCTGGCTGCAACCTGCGCGTTACTTTCCCTGTCCCTCTGCAATGGTGCGTGGGGTAATGACGAACAGTCCGCTGCGGGCGGGATTCCGGCCTCGTTGCGGGTACACAGCTGCTGTGTTTATACTTCCCCCGAACTGGAATCTGCGCTTTATGAGGCCGCAGAGGCGGGGCAAAGAGAAACTGTGCTGCTTCTGCTGGAAAAGGGCGCACCGTTGAGTACTGGAATTTCCGGAGCTGCCCGTGGTGGGCATCGGGATATCGTGAACCTGTTGCTGGAGAAAGGTGCTTGCCCGAATGACGGACTTGCCGGTGCGCTCATGGGAGCGCATGCGGATATTGCAGAACAGATGCTGGAGCTGGGGGCTGACCCGACCGAACCTCTGTGGCGGGCAGCATTTCATGATAAGCTGGATATGATGCGCCTGCTGCTGGAACACGGCGCCAATCCGGACATCGCCATCATGGAAGCTGCTTCATACATGCAGATGGACATGGTAAAACTCCTGCTGGAGCGAGGGGCAGACCCGACACACGGACTTTCGAAAGCCGCACTGCGAGGGAACACGGATATGGTAAAGCTTTTACTGGAGCATGGGGCTGACCCGGAGAGCGGTATTGAGGAAGCTGTGCGGGAAGTCCACGCAGATGTTGTGGCTATGCTCCACAAGGCCGGGGCGCCGTTGGACCGGAAGAAATTGCTGCCGATGGCCGTGCAAGGTGGAGATACGACCATCGTGAAGACTCTGCTGGAACACGGCACCGGACACGTTAAGGTTCTGGCGCTGGCGGTCGAGCATGGGCGGACTTCAGTGGTGAAGCTGCTGCTGGAGCATGGGGAGGTGCCCGGCGGATATGAATTGCGGAGCGCTGCACAGTATGGATATGCCGATATCCTGAAACTCCTGCTGCCGCTGACCCGCTCAGAAATCAATACCGCCAACTGGCAGGGCTGGACCCCGCTGCGTCTGGCTCTGAAACGGGGCGATTGCGAATGCGTCCGCCTGTTGCTGGAGTATGGTGCTGATGCCAATGAAACGGACAGCCAGGGCCGCTCCCTCCTGGATTACGCGCTGCAGCTCGGCCACGAGGAATGCGCCTCCCTCCTGCGCGATGCCACCGGTAAGCATGGGAAATAACTGTCTCACGCCCCGGGAAAATCAAACATCAGTTTATCGCTCTTTTTTTCAAAAAATTGCGCGGGGTATCTTGCAAAAGCGGGGGAGCAGGTGTAGTATGGTAAGCATACTGAAACGCTCTCTCTGTATATGATTTTCACGCTTGTAATCGGGCTTACGCTGGCGCTGGTACTGGGCATGCTGGCGCAGAAGTTGAAATTATCCCCGCTGGTGGGGTATCTGGTGGCCGGCATGCTGGCGGCGCAGCCCTGGTGGGGCGAGCCGGTGGATGCGCACATCGTGGAGGATTTCTCGCACATCGGCGTGGTGCTGCTGCTATTCGGCGTGGGCCTGCAGTTCCACATCAAGGACCTGCTGGCGGTGCAGAAGGTGGCGGTGCCGGGGGCGCTGGTGTGCATGCTGACCGTTTCCCTGCTGGGTATGGTAGCCTTCCATTTCCTGGGCATGGGCGATGTAGCCTGGGTGAACAGCCTCATGTTCGGCCTCTGCGTGTGCGTTTCCAGTACGGTGGTGCTCACCCGCGTGCTGGGGGATAACCGGGTGCTGCAGACCCCCACGGGGCACACGGCGCTGGGCTGGCTGGTGGTGGAGGACATGTTCACCATCATCCTGCTGGTGCTGCTGCCGGCGGTTTTC
>CALFTQ010000041.1 GCA_937916135.1 uncultured Verrucomicrobiales bacterium | reverse complement strand
GCCTGTGCCGTCCATGGCGATGTTCAGCCCGTTGACGGCACCCTTGTAGTTGTAGCGCTCGCTGCCGGTGATGGTCAGTGTGTTTTTGCCGTCACCCTCACGAGCACTATCGAGTTTGATGTCAGAGGAGGCTCCGCTGTATGCATAGGCATTTTCATCACCTGTCAGCCCCTTGATTTTAGCATTGATCGTATTGATTGCCAGTGCTATGGTGGAGCCGGAGATGCTCTGCATGTCCAGAGTGGCATTCTTGAGCGCGTTGTCATGTGCCAGTTCCACAAAAGTACTGAAACCGCTGCCGTTGGCTGTACGCTTGGCAACCACGCTGCCGTTAAACTCGTTGTCGCCATTCAGAATCAGGCGTGAAGCGTTGGTAACCGTTGGGTATTGTGTGACGTTGGAACTTTCTCGGTCGGCATATTGCGCTTGATTGGATTGGCTTGCTTCCCATGTGAGCGTAGATCCGGATATGGTTCCGGAGTCCAGATTGCTGATAATCCAGGTGGCACTCTTGCTCTTTTCCTTTAATGTCAGATTCTGACCATTGAGCTTGATTGTTTCAAATGTCATGTGTTGGGAGACCTTGTCAGACGCAGCCTGAAGCGTCTGAATGTCTGTATCTAAATCAAGTATGCCGCTCATGATGTCAAAGGCATCATAATAGGTATAAGTCCCCTTGTTGCCGTAGGTGAAATCCAGTTGAGTAGCATTCTCGATACGCAGCGTTCCGCTGGAAGAGTTGTAGGCAGATCCCGTCAGATTCCACTTGCCGGAGCCGGTGAGTTTCATCGTGGCTCCGTTGGTAGCACTTACAACGCCGGCAAGCGTTACGTTGTTTCCTCCATTGTCCAGCGTAACCGTGCCGGATGTGGCTCGAAGCGCACTAGTGCCTCCGAAACCGGAGCCGGATACAGAGGCATCAATATAAGCGCCATCTTCGGCGTAAACAGTCCCCAGCGTGAGGTTTTTGCCGTTCATGTCAAGCCTGTTGCCCCTGATGTGGAGGTAGCCAACGTTGGAGTACTGCTGTGTCAGTTTCACGTCCCCTTCTTCTACATACAGATCTCGGTACTGCAGGTTGCTGGTATGGGTGGTACCGTTGTTCAATTCTAACACATTATCCCCGTATTTGTGGATGACTTCCACTTTAATCTGCCCCTTGAGATCTGCCATGGAATCGATGGTCATGTATAACTCGCTGGCGATGGGATCTGAATTGTTTTCTCTGTAGTTGCCGATGAGGGAGCCGCCTTCTTCCAACACCAGTTTATTTAATTTCTGGGTAGTTGAAGCGATGTTTAACGTGCCGCCGTTTTTCAGGGTAATGCAGGAAACTGAGTCCAGAGCGTTGTCCTGAGTAACTTTGAGAGAGACGGCACCACCGGTGATTAAGTTGTGCCCCCCATCATTGCCCATAACGGTGATATTTCCGGAGAGCTTGTTGAGATTGGTGAGATGGACAGTTCCTCCCGTGTAGCCCTGAGCATCTACAATAAGGTCGTGCTTTCCGCCGATTTCGGAGTTGATAGTAAATGTCCCATCTGCCGCGGTAAGTCTGTAGGCCTGATTGTCTGAAACGTTTATGTTTCCGGAATAATTCAGGTTGCTTTTTGCACCGAGTGCGAGATTGTGATGGTTGCTGAGGTCGGTGTCCTGAGCCGTCTGATTTTGCAGCAGGATACCTTCAGATTCCGTTTTGACATTGGAAAGCAGGTTGCCCATGGCCATTCGGTTACCATAACTCAGATTCAGAGTGACGTTTTTGATGACATCCTCACTCGTATACTCCAGTGTCACGCCGCCACCTGCAAAGTCAATACCCCCGGTGAAGTCGTTGAGCGTATTGGTGAGGATGACCGTACCTTTGGTATGGTTGTTACCGAGAATGAGCGTGTTATTACCGGTGAGGTGATAGTTCACCACCAGATTGCCGCCGCCGCCGCCCAGCCGCCAGGCGTTGTCGACCGCTTCCAACTGATCCGTGGTGCCTCTTGCTCCGTATTGGATGGTTTGCCCTGCAAGCGCACCGATGATGAGGTTCTTGTGCCCGGAGGTGTCAATCCGGGTGAGCTGATCCTGCGTGAGAGCCAGCACGCCGTTGGAGTTGTCGGCAATATAACTCAGCGCCGTATTCCCATCGGCATTGTGGGCAGCCAGTGCGGCCTTTTCACCTACGAGCCATTTCTGGCCGCCGGCAGCCGCGGCATCTTCCACCATCAGCGTGCCGCCAATGACGCTGCGGGAGCCGGTGAAGGTGTTGTTGCCAGTCAGGAAGAGGATGCTGTTTGCTGCATCAACGGTGACGGTGCCCTCTCCGGTGATGTTGCCGCCATAGGTGTGAGTCGCTGTCGTTTTGTCGGCAAACTCGACCTTGAGCGCACCCCCTGCCAGCTTGGTGTTACCCTGGTGACCGTAGTATTCTGCCCATTGCTGAGTGTTTTCCTTGATGATACCGCCTTCAATGTATTCCATTTGGTGGTGAACACCCTCATTCATCACGTAGGTGCCGCCTTCATTAACCGTGATATCTCCCTTGACGCGGGCGTGGGTGCCCAGTTGGAACGTGGCACCGTTTTGCACCGTGACGTTCATCTTGGCATCGGCGTAGTGCCAGTCATCCTCAGAGAAGAAGATGGCATCACTGTACGGCACAGAGCCGGTACCGTGTTCGGTGTTAGTGCCGGCCAGTACAGCGGTGCCGCTCTTGACGGTGAAGGAGCTGGCCGCATTGTTGCTGAGGTCGGTGCAGATGCTGTTCATGCTCCATACAGAGCCTGCCCCCATGTCAGCAATGACGCTCAGGGAGCCGTCAGCGGAATCCTTCAGAGAGCCTTTCCAGACGCTGTTGCCGGCCTGTTTGTAGGTCATGGTGGTGCTGCCGCTGCTGTTGATGATGAGGGCATCATCCGTCAGGGCGTTGATGCTGAAACCATCGGCATCTATATTGGAATTGGTGGTGTACCAATCCATGGAGTTGCCGTTCATGTCCAGCGTGCCGCCGTTGAGCCCGAAGGTGAAGGCTCGCTCAATCTGGTTGGTGTCAGAGATGACCACCGTAGCACCGCTGCTGGCCAGCACATTGTAGGCGGCATGCCCGTTCTGCCGATCCAGGTAGGTAGTGCCGCTGCCGCCGACTGCCAGCAGGATGTTGTTGTCGCCCTCGCCCTCAATGTACAAATCGCCCGCACCGTTCTTGCGCCATTCGCGCATGTAACCTGCCGGGTTGGTCAGCTGCACGTGAACCTCCGCATCTTCATTGATGACGAAGCCGGCAGAATTGAGCATATAGTCGCCACGCTCTGCGTTCCTGATGGTGAAACTACCCTGGCTGAACTCCAGATAGCCCACACCGGTATCAACCGTTTCCCGAAGGATAATCTCATACGGGGCAGAGCTTGCTCCGCCCTTGAAAACCAGGTTATTGGTACTTCCCAGGCCATCAATACCGTTCATGTAGCCATTGCCGTAGGCATACCAGTTATCGTTATTTTTGACAGCGGAAAGATCCTTCCAGGTATGGCTGCCGGAGTTCACCGCCAAGTGGCTGATGGTTTCCTCACCCAGCTCGATGGAGCCAGTCCCCCCGGCTACAGCATTCAGGTATGCCGTGCCGCTTGTGCTCATATCCACCTCAACATTGTGCAATGCCTGAATCTCGTTGGCATAATCCACTGCACCGTGACCCACACTGTATGTCGTGAAGTTACCGGCTCTCAGGGAGAAGAGGTATTCGTATCTCCCGGCCTCCTGGTTATAGACGTAGATGGGAGAACCGGAGTCACCACCCTGCGAATTGGTCGGCAAGGGTGATTTCTCGCTCACCCAGGAATCTTCCGGCTTCAGATTCCAGTCCGCAAAGATTAATCCTTCATCCGTGATGGCAATGGCCCGGATAAAGTCAATACCACCGAGAATCGCCGTGTAGGGTGAACCCGCATCCACCAGGCCGTTTTGCTCAGTCCACACAACCACATTACCGGCAAAGGCGCGGTACATTTTCTGGCCTTCCAGCTGTTCCTTGATGTCGGGAATGCCGTTGCCGTCCAGATCCTGCTGCTCAGAGGCCACCCCACTATAATTATGAGCCCCTACGACATCCGTAAAAATCTTATTCTGGCGGTATAAGCCCCAGTCAGCCTTGTTTCCCAGGTCTTTTTCCTGAATATTGACCGTGCTGTATTTGATACTGTGCTCGTTGCCTAACTGAGTAACACCAAAACTGGCATTAAACCCGGGATTGTGCGCCACGGTAACAATGTAATTTGCACCGAATGCCGCACCTGCACCATGGCACATCGCCCCTACCGGGCCAAAATCCACCGAGTTGGAGAAATCTATCATCCCCTGCGACTCCGGAATCACCCAGGTCACATCGCCATTCGTCTTCTGAATGGCAATTCCCCCGTCTCTATCGCGAATCGCCTGCAGCATCGAACTGATGCCGGACACTCGGAAACGCCCTTTGTTCTGCCCATAATCTGAATAGGTTCGCTTGGACATATCTTCATGCATGCCGCCGCCCCAGACCGGGAAAACGGTGGCAGCGCAGGCAAACAGAAGGATCTTGCGGAGAGCACAGGGGAGATGCAGTTTCATAGCTTTTTATCTACAATATCACCATGCTATCATATTTGGGCTCCTCACATCAAGCAAAATTCGCATCGCCCCGGAAATTTAATCCTTGCGGCACGTTTTCTCACCAAAATGAACGAAGATACCCCTGACTGCGCACTTTAGGATTGACTCTGCCTGTGTATCGCTTAAAATACTCCGCGTTATGAAGAAACCCGTAACTGTGACCGTGACCGGCGCCGCCGGCAACATTTCCTATTCCCTTCTGTTCCGCATTGCAGCCGGTGAGATGCTGGGTGCTGATCAGCCCGTGATTCTGAAGCTCCTCGAAATCACCCCCTGTCTGGAGAAGCTTCAGGGTGTGGTGATGGAGCTCGAGGACTGCGCCTTCCCGCTGGTGAAGGAAATCGTGGCTACCGATGACCCCGCTGTGGCTTTCAAGGATGCCGACTGGTGCATGCTGGTGGGTTCCGTGCCGCGCAAGGCCGGTATGGAGCGCAAGGACCTGCTCTCCATCAACGGCAAGGTGTTCGTGGGCCAGGGCAAGGCCATTGCCGAGAACGCCGCCCCCGGCTGCCGCGTGTTCGTGGTGGGCAACCCCTGCAACACCAACTGCCTCATCGCCCTTCACAACGCTACGGGCATGCCCAAGGAAAACTTCTTCGCCATGACCCAGCTCGATGAGTACCGCGCCAAGAGCCAGCTTGCCGCCAAGGCCGGTGTGCACGTGACCGAGGTGACCAACATGACCATCTGGGGCAACCACTCCGCCACCCAGTACCCGGACTTCACCAACGCCAAGATTGGTGGCAAGCCCGTGACCGAGGTCATCTCCGACATCGAATGGCTCAAGACCGACTTCATCAAGACCGTGCAGCAGCGCGGCGCCGCCATCATCCAGGCCCGCGGCCTTTCTTCCGCCGCCTCCGCAGCCAACGCTGCCCTGATGACCGTGAAGAACCTGACCACCCCCACCGCCGAAGGCGACTGGTTCTCCGTGGCTTCCTTTACCGACGGCACCAAGTACGGCCTGCCCGCCGGCATCATCTGCTCCCAGCCCACCCGCACCAATGCGGACGGCACCTACAGCATCGTTGAGGGTCTGCCCATCGACGAATTCTCCCGCGCCAAGATCGACGCCTCCTGCAAGGAGCTGCTCGAGGAGCGCGCCGAGGTACTGGGCGAGTAAAGAACACCTGCCGATTAACCTTTCAAACCGGCTTCTGCCCCCGCAGAAGCCGGTTTTTCTATCTCCCCACGTGCCGGAAGGCAACGCGCTTGCTCCCATTCTGCATTCTGCCTTATGAAATCTGCATTCCCTTGTGTCATGATGCTGCAGGAAACGCCATGGCAGCTTGACGCTGGCATGGGGCTGTGTTACAGTGAACCTAAACACGACTATGGGTAAGACACTATACCGGAAAGTATGGGACGCGCACACGGCGGGCACGCTGCCGGACGGGCGCACGCAGCTGTTCATTGCCACCATGTACCTGCACGAGGTGACCTCGCCGCAGGCTTTTGCCATGCTGCGCGAGCTGGGACTGCCGGTGCTGCACCCGGAGCGTCTCTTTGCCACGGTGGACCACATCATCCCCACGGATGACCAGTGCGAACCCTTTGCCGACCCCCGCGCCGCCGCCATGCTCAACGAGCTGCGCCGCAACTGCGCGGAAAACAATATCCGCCTGTTCGACCTGAACAGCGGCCGCCAGGGCATTGTACACATGGTCGGGCCGGAGCTGGGCATCACCCAGCCGGGCATGACCATCGTCTGCGGCGATTCCCACACCGCCACCCACGGCGCCGTGGGCAGCATTGCCATGGGTATCGGCACCACCCAGGTGCGCGACGTGCTCGCCACCCAGACCCTGGCCATGAGCCCGCTCAAGGTGCGCAACGTGCGCGTGGAGGGCACCCTGCGCCCCGGCGTGACCGCCAAGGATGTGGCGCTGCACATCATCGGCAAGCTGGGCGCCAACGGCGGCCTGGGCTATGCCTACGAGTTCGGCGGCAGTGCAATTGAGTCCATGGATATGGATGGCCGCCTGACCCTCTGCAACCTGGCTATCGAGGGTGCCGCCCGCTGCGGTTACATCAACCCGGACGAAACCACCTTCGAATACCTGAAGGGCCGTCCCTACGCCCCCAAGGGCGAGGCCTGGGATGCCGCCGTGGAGCGCTGGAAAAGCTTTGCCTCTGATGCCGATGCCGAGTACGACGATGTGGTCATCATCCCCGCCGAGGAAATCGAGCCCACGGTGACCTGGGGTATTTCTCCCGATATGAATATCGGCGTGGGCGACACCGTGCCATCCCCGGAGCAGGCACGCGATGAAGAAGGCCGCAAGGCCTACACCACCGCACTGGAGTATATGAAGCTCACCCCCGGCCAGCCCATCAAGGGGCTTCCGGTGGATGTGGTCTTCATCGGCTCCTGCACCAACGGCCACATCACCGATTTCCGCGCGGTGGCCCCCTACCTGAAGGGGCGCAAGGTGAAGCCGGGCATCAAGGCGCTGGCTGTGCCGGGCTCCCAGATGACTGCCCTGCAGTGCGAGCAGGAAGGCATTGCGCAGATATTCCGCGAGGCAGGCTTTGAGTGGCGCCTGCCCGGGTGCTCCATGTGCCTGGCTATGAATCCGGATAAGCTGGTGGGCGACCAGATCTGCGCCAGCACCAGCAACCGCAACTTCAAGGGCCGCCAGGGCAGCCCCACCGGGCGCACCCTGCTCATGAGCCCCATCATGGCCGCAGCCGCCGCCATCACCGGTACCGTGGCCGATGCCCGCGAAGTCTTCGATATCCAGTAACCCCCGAATCCCCCTTTCACACACATGCCTCTTACCAAGATTATCAGCATCAGCGGCAAGGCCGTTCCCGTGGCCGGGGCGGATATGGATACCGACCGCATCATCCCCGCCCGCTTCCTCAAGTGCATCACCTTCGATGAGCTGGCCGGCACCATGTTCTACGACGAGCGCTTCAATGCCGATGGCTCCTCCAAGGGCCACCCCATCGATGCGCCCCAGCATGCCGGTGCCACCATCATCCTGGGTGGCGAGAACTTCGGCTGCGGCTCCTCCCGCGAGCACGCCCCGCAGGCCATCAAGCGCAGCGGCATCCAGGCCATTGTGGCTGAAACCTTTGCCGAAATCTTCTTCGGCAACAGCAGCGGCATAGGCCTGCCCTGCGTACGCGCCAGCCGCGAGGACCTGGCCCGCGCCATGGAAATCACCTCCACCGCCCCGGATACCCAGTGGACAGTTGACCTGGAAAGCATGACCCTGAGCTGCGCCACCGCCAGCTTCCCCATCAGTATGCCTGCCGAGCCGCGCGAGGCGCTCATGCAGGGTAAGTGGGACGCCGTGGTAGAGCTCATGAACGCCCCGGAGGCCGTGGCCGCCCTGGCCGCCACCCTGCCCGCCCCCAGCTGCAAGTAAAAGAGTTTCAATCATCGTCTCTATGCTCGCCCTTATCACACCCCTCATCACACGCGGTGTCATCGATAACACCACGCAGGGGGTGACGCACCTCACCTTCTGGGGGGTGGATGAGGGCGAGCCGATTGATTTCATTCTGGAAGGCAACTGCCTGCGCGATATTGCCGGCTGCCGGGTCACCTTCACGAACCGCCAGTGCACCCGCGCCCAGAAAGAGGAGCACCCGGTGCTGAAGCAGCTGCGCAGCCACTCGCAGGGCCATGTGCAGATGGGGGATATCACCCTCTCCCGCCGCGTGCCGGAGGAAGATAACCGCCGCGCCCTCAGCAATGAGCTCTCCATCGAGCTCTTTGTGCAGCGCGATACCCGCCTGCTGGTTGAGACTGCGGATTTCGACTACGATATTTCGCTGCCCCAGTGGGACATGAGCTGGCAGGAGGCCAACACTCAGGCATTCCTGAACATGGAGGCCCTGCGCGACCATGTGGCGTACAATGTGGCCCGATTCCAGGGAGCTGCCCTGCTCCTCATACACGAGGAAAAGCTGCCCAGCTGCTCGTGGGATGCCCGCCTGAACCGGGCCGAGGCCTATATGGCCATTCACCCGACCATCCGCGCCAAATACCGCTACGAGGCCAATGGCCAGATGTCGGAGGCCTATGTCATGGACCGCACCGACCTGCTCAACCAGATGGCGGCTGAGGACGAGGCCCACATGCCGCCGGAGGGTGATAACGACCGCCCCTGGGACGTGCTGGACTTCGTGCTGCCAGACCACGCCAAAGCGGTGAAGGGAGCCATGCACCACCCGCTCTTCCAGGAGACCTCACGGCTGACGGCCCTGGTGCAGAAACACATCATGGTGCGGGAAAACGCCGGCAAACCGGAGGCGGAGGAGTTCATCAAGCGCTACGCGGGCGTGGTTTCGTACATTCTGGCCACCATCTTGCTGACGCGCCAGTCCTCCTTCCCGGTGGATCTGGCCTGCCGCCGCGTGCAGCTCTCGCAGAAGCTCATTCAGGAACTCTGCGCCCGCAGCCACCGCGTGAACCAGGAGATTGCCAACCTCTTCTGCGAGGCCGCCGGGCTCCTCATCAGCAAGCTGGAGGATTTTGCCGCCACCTTCCACCCCTGATTCTGACGCTGCCGCCATGTACGTAGCCCAGGAAAGACGCGCCTACATCCTGCGGATTCTGCAACAACGCGGCAGCATCCGCTCCTCTGCCCTGGCCCGCGAGCTCGGCGTGACGGATGAAACCATACGCACCGACCTGGTAGACATGCAGGCACAGGGGCTGCTGCAGCGCGTGCACGGCGGAGCCAGGTACATCCTGCCCACCCCGGGGAGCGATTCCTCCCCCCGCCCGGACTGCCAGCTGGCCGCGCTGGCCGCTCAGCACATCGAGCCGGGCATGAGCATCTACCTGGATTCCGACCCGCTGGCGCTTGTCTTTGTTTCCCAGCTGGGGGAGAAGCCCTGCACCCTGCTGACCAACTCGCCGGAGCTGCTCACCACGCTCTGCGCCACCACGCTGCCGCACCGGATTATCTGCCTGGGCGGTGAACTGGATAAGGACTGCGGCGTGCTGGACAGCCCGGCAGCGCTGGATTCGCTGTCCGGCGGGCACCGGCCGGATGCCGCCCTGCTCATTCCCCCCGCCCTGCGCAGCGATGTGGCGGCCTACCGCCACCCCCTGCGCACCACCTGGGCCCGCACTGCCACAGAAGCCGCCGGCAAAACCATCCTCATGGTGCCCTCTCTCGCCCTGCAGGCCCATGCCCCGCATATCTTCCCCCTGCCCGGGGGCTGTACCATCATCACTGAAAACAACCTCCCCCCCGGCTTCTCCCACCCCAACCTCGAGCTCATCCCCTACATCTCAGCCGAAGACCTGCAGCAGAACAGCGGGTTTGATTACTGATAGGACTTCCCATCATCTCGCCGCAGGCGAAATTCTCTCCTCAAAGCGGAAGTTCTCTCTATTTTCGCAGAAAAATAGATTATTCCTACATACCGTCAGTATTGATAATCAGCGAAAATTGGGTAAAGAAGGCGCCTCATCTTTCGCCTGCGCCGAGATAATTGATGTTTCACCGAGGCGTCGGCGCAGCGCTGCGCATTCTTCCAAGGCTTGCTGCAGCTCGGGGGGCGTGCTGAGCAGGGGCTCGGCGTAGCCCCAGAAACGGGCTTCTTCTGTAAAGTAAGTGCGGCCTTCGGGGGAGTTGTAGAAGCCCTCGCACCAGCTGAGCATGCGGCGCATGGCGGCGATGCTTCCGGGAGTTTCATCTTCCAGACCGTTGCAGCGGATGGAGATGATGCACAGGGTCCAGCGGACAATGTCCTCTGTTCCCTCCGGATCGTCACTGGGGCGGGTGCGGCAGAATTCCTCCCAGGCGGGGGCATAGTAGGCAAAGGCCACCGGCCCCATGAAAGCCAGGTCCTCCTGGAGCGATTCGTATTTCCCGGGCAGCAGCTGCTGAATCTCCTCGCGCGTTTTCCCCAGGAAGGAACGCACGGCGCTGCGCTCATCCAGAGTATCGTAAACGTTAATGTCTTCCTTGCGAGGCAGGCGGATCATAAGGCAGAGATGGGGAAGCCCGCCGCACCAAAGGGCATAGGGATATAGGAATCTGCGGTGCAAAAGACGATCCCGGGGCGGAGTTCGTTGCTGCCAAGTGGGATATGCTTTACCCAGCGCAGGTCATCGGTGGAAGGTGAGCTGCTGCGTTTGACTTCCATGGGGTACAGACAGCCGTTTTTCTCGAGAAGAAAATCGACTTCTGCGCCGTTTCGGTCACGGTAGTAGGTAAGCTGGGAGCGCACGCCGGCGTTGGCAAAGCTGCGCACCAGCTGCCCGTAGACCCAAGTTTCGAGGATAGCGCCGGCATAGCCGCTGTTCATGAGCTGAGCGGCGTTATCCCATCCGGCCAGCCAGCAGCAGAGGCCGGTATCCATGAAGTAGAGCTTGGGAGTTTTGGCAAGCCGCTTGGTGGTATTCACGTGATAGGGTTCGAGCAATTCCACAATGCCGGAGGTCTGGAGGATGAAAATCCACGCAGCCGCGGTCTTCGGGGAGACATCAGCATCGCGAGCGAGGTCACTGTAGACGAGCTGCTGGCCGGTGCGCATGGCTGCTGAGCGCATCAGCTTGACAAATGCGGAGAGGTTGCTCACTTGGGTGAGCGCCTGCACATCACGCTCCACATAGGTTTGAGTATAGGCGCTGAAATAGGCCGCTGGACTCAAGCCGGGCTGCTGAATCAGGCGGGGATAGCCGCCGCGGCAGATGCGTTCATATAACTCCCTGATACCGCAGAGGTTTTCCTTCTGAAGATTCTCTGCCGGGTGTGCCGGGTCGAAGGGCGCAATGCTCAGAGGAGCCCGCCCTGTTTCCCGCTGCGAGAGGCTGTGTAAATCTGCAATGCCGATGCGCCCGGCCAGGCTTTCGCTCACTCCCTTCATCATCACAAAGCGTTGCGAACCGGCGAGCCAGTACATGCCCGGGTCCTGTCCGGCGGCATCTATTTTCAATTTCATGGCTCGAAGCAGCTCGGGTGCGTATTGGATTTCATCGATGCACAGAGGGTAGCCCCATTCATCCAGAAATCCGATGGGATCCTTTTTGGCGTATTCGGCGACTGTGTAGTCATCCAGCGTCACATAGCGCATGCCTTCCGGCATGATGTGTTGCAGCAGGGTGGATTTCCCGACCTGGCGAGCGCCTGTGACCAAGACGCAGGGGAAGAATTGATTCAATTCTTCCACCTTTGTGCTCATGGCTCGTTCCAGATACGTGTTTTTCTGCCCCTTTCTCATGGCTCATATCGTATTATTTTGCACGTTTTAAGTCAAGTAAATTCCCGCGAATCAGGAATCATATTCCCGATTCGCGGGAATTAAACCTTCATGTATTATACGCAATTGTGGAGAAAAATTGGAATTTGGCGAAGCCAAATTCCCATCCCTCATGCGTCAGCGTGAGGGATTTCAT
>CALFTQ010000040.1 GCA_937916135.1 uncultured Verrucomicrobiales bacterium | reverse complement strand
TTATTTCGGGACTGAAGTCCCGTGCCCCGACAACGACAAACATCAATTTATCGCTCTGTACTCAAATATTGGGACACGTGTGCCGGCAAAAGTGCTCAGTTCTGCGCGGTGCCGATGAGTTCGCAGAGCTCCTGCGGGGAGAGGTGGAGGAGGAGTTTTTCGAGTCCGCCGGCGAGGAGCTTATCGGCCATATCGCGCTTGCGGGTGAGCATGGTGTGGATGTTTTCCTCGATGGTGCCGCGGCAGATGAGCGGGTGGATGATGACCGGGTTCTGCTGGCCGATGCGGTAGGCGCGGTCGCTGGCCTGGTTTTCAACGGCGGGGTTCCACCAGCGGTCGAAGTGGATGACGTGCCGCGCCCGGGTGAGGGTGAGGCCGGTGCCGGCGGCTTTGAGCGAGAGCAGGAAGAAGGGTGGTCCGCCGGGGTGCTGGAACTGCTGCACCAGCTCCCGCCGCTCGGCAATGGGGGTGCCGCCGTGCAGCACCAGGCCGGGGGCGCCGAAGATGCCGGCCAGGAAATCGTGCAGCGGCTCCATCATGCTGCGGTACTGGGTGAAGATGAGCGCGGCATCACCGGTTGCGGCAATCTGCCGCGCAAGGTGGCCCAGGCGGCTCATCTTGCCGCTCCGGGCGGGGTCGTAGTAGCTTTCGCCCAGGTACTGGGCGGGGTGGTTGCAGATTTGTTTCAGGTGGCTCAGGATGGGCAGCAGCAGGGTGAGGCGTGTCTGCGGGTCCGGCTCATGCATAATGGCTTGCAATTTCTCTACCTCGCGGGCGTAGAGGCGGGTCTGCTCCGGGGTGAGCAGGCAGTAGGCGGCTTGCTCGGTCTTGGGTGGCAGCTCCGGCAGCAGGCCGGGGTCGGTCTTCAGGCGGCGCAGCATGAAGGGGCGCACCAGCTTGCGCAGCGGGGTGTAATCCGTGCCCATTTTCTGCACCAGGGTGTTGAATTCCTTTTCGCTGCCCAGCAGACCGGGGGTGAGGAAGTGGAAGAGGCTGCGCAGCTCGCCCAGCGAGTTTTCCACCGGGGTGCCGGTGAGCGCCACGCGGCGCGGCGAGCAGAGCTGCAGGAGGGCGCGGGTGCGCTGCGAGTCTGCGTTCTTGATGGCCTGGGCCTCATCCAGCACCAGGGCGGGCAGGGGCTCGGCGGCCAGCAGCTCGGCCAGGCGCGTGGCCATGCCGTAGGTGGTGAGCGCCACATGCGCCCGCCGCAGCAGCCAGCCGGGGTTCTTCTGCAGGTAGTCCATATCCTGGCGGCTCAGCATGTCCGGGTGTAGCACCAGGGTGTCCAGCTGCGGGGCAAACTTGCGCAGCTCGTCCTGCCAGTTGGTGAGCAGCGAAGCCGGGGCCACGATGAGTGCCGCCTGCCTATCCAGCACCCCCGCGGCATGCAGGTGCGCCAGCCAGGCAATGACCTGCAGGGTTTTGCCGAGGCCCATATCATCCGCCAGACAGGCGCCGAAGCCTGCCTCGGTCACCCCCAGCAGGAAGCGCACGCCATCCTTCTGGTAGGGGCGCAGGGTAGCGGCTAGTGCGGCAGGCAGCTGCGGCTCCTGCGGGCTCAGGCAGAGCTGCTGCAGGGCTTCCTGCAGGGCGGGGGCGGCGATGGCACGCATGCCGTCTTCATCCGGCGGGGGCAGGTTGGGCAGGGCGCTGCTGTGCTTGCCCAGCAGCCAGCGAAGCCCGGCCAGCAGGGGGATGCCCCCGGCGGCCATGCGGGTGGCCTGGCGCCAGCTGTTGAGCAGTTTTTCGAGCTTTTCCCTGTCCAGCCGCACCCATTCGCCACGGAAGCGGATGAGGCCGTCCTCCCCGGCCAGCAGCTCCTCCAGCTCAGCCTCAGTGAGGGCGTAGTTGCCCAGCACCACGCGGGGGCTGAAGCGCAGCAGGGTGGAGATATTCAGCGCGGGGGCTCGGTCGGGTTTCTGGCTTTCGCTGCCGGTGTGGAGCTGCACCTCCAGCTCCACGCGCGGCGGGCGGCTCTGCCAGAGGTTCACCATGCGGGTTTCGATGCCGGCCTGCTCCAGCACCGGCAGGCTTTCCAGAAAATCGTAGGCCTGCCGCGGCCCCCAGGCGCAGGGTTTGTATACCTCCCCGCTGTTGATGAGCTGGTTCAGGAAGGGATGCTCAGCCGCAGCCTGCTGCAGCGGGCGCAGCAGGGTAGCCAGGGTGCCCGCATCGCCGGCATACAGCTGGCGGGCCAGCGCCAGCGGCGCGTGGCGCGGCTTGCCATCCTGCCCGGCGCGGTGAATGAAGGTGGCCAGAAAGGCAAAGGGATGCGTCTCAGCCCCCTCGCCGCCATTCTCTGCCAGGTGGAAGCACAGGGTGCCCAGCTGCTGCCAGCCCTCGCCCAGCCCTTCCAGCCACTTTTCGGGGGTGGTGAGCTCGCGCTCCGCCTGCCAGGCCAGTGCCGGCCCCAGGGAAGCAAACCATTCGCAGAGCATTCCGGCGGTGACGCTGCCGCCATAGACCGGCGGCATGCCCTCCAGCCAGGCGGCGGCCTGCTGCGCTGAGAGCTGCGGCGCGGTATCATCCCCCCGCCGCAAGTGGCGCAGATGCTGCATGAGCAGCTCCTGCGCCCGCTCCCTCAACCAGGCCGGGAAGGGGCCCGCCCCCAGCGGCAGCCCGTGGCGCAGCAAATCCAGCATGCCTGCCCCCGCGCTGCGCGCAAACGCCCGCTCCAGCCGGGGAAATGCCCCCGCCGGCACCACTCCCGGCCGCCCTCCGGCCAGGCTCAACGAAAATGTGGGTGGATTATTCAACCGTGCGGTAGGCCTGGTTCTTATTTTTAGGTGATTCCGGATACAGATGTTCCAGTTTCCGGCAAAGGATTGCGGGTTGGAGGAAGTTTTTGCGGAGCGGTCGGACTTCGCGGTTGAGCAGTATGGACAATTGCAGTGTCGTCACCCATCGAGTATGGCAGATGTCCAGGATGAGCGACATGGTTCCTTCCGGAGCCTGGCGGTCTTTACGCCTGTATTCCTCAATCTGCTTTTCGAGCGGGGCTGGTATGCCCAGTTCTTGAATGACTCGTTTGTGGGCTGGTATGGTTGCTGTATTGGATGGCTTAGGTGCCATGAAATCGCCCTTAGGTGCCATGAAATCTGCCTTAGGTGCCATGAAATCGGCCTTAGGTGCCATGAAACTGACAGCCGTATATGCTTTCCGGACTTCTTCTCCCAGCTTGTCCTTCAGACTGTATTTTTTAGCATTGCTTTTGCCTGAATCCTGCAGATACCCTTCGTCTCGGAGTTTGGAGAGGAGTTTTCCCATGTCGGCCTGGTGGATGGGGAAGAACTCGCGAAGCTCCTTGCTGCTTACATACTGGTCTGCCGGAATAAGTAAAAGAAGAATCTTTTCCCATGTGGTGAGCTTATGGTACTTTTCAGCCCCCATGAAATGCAGCTGGGCTTCCTGAATCCGGCGGGGAACCAGAGATAAGTAAGGGAGACTCCATGTGACGACAGGAATATCCTTATTTTCTCTTACATCTGGAAAACTCAGGCATTGCTCTGTCCATCCCTTCACGATTTTATCCACACCGGAGCCGGCTTCGTCGACTACGCCCATAAGTTTGAACATGCGCTGAAGCATTTTGTTACGGCACAAACTATAGCCACCTTCAAAGAGTTGCTGTTTGCTGAGCAGGAGTGTTCCTGCGTTAGAAAGTTCCAGTCCTGTGGGGCGTTTGGTGATGTGTATACCGAATTTTTCACGGAAGTCTGCGTGGATGATGGCATTGGCCAGGGCTTCTCGAACTGCAACGTGAGCAGGGGGCTCATCAATGCGTGTCAATTCTTCAGAAAGCTTGAACGGACGCTTCAGGCCGCTTGTTAATAGAGGCAGGATTTTAAAGAAGAACTGGTATAGGTTAGATGTCCATGTGCCGTCAATTGTGACACGGTCTATCCAACGCGTGTTGGTTTCAGGCACATCATCTCCATATTCAAAATAGTCTATTTTGAAGAAGGGACACAATTCCTGAATAGCTTCGGTCTTTCCGAACATGAGCAGACCTGCCAGGGTCAGACCCTTCTGCCCTGTGCTCCGGTCCTGTCTCAATGCACCCAGTTTGCGCAGAAAATCTTCATCATCATCATCTACCCATGTGTTGGTCGGAGTGCCGCTGCGGACCCGGTTCCGGAATTGGCGGAGAGTCTGAGAATCTAAATCATCAATTCCTGTGTGAGCGAGTATCTCTGAATCTGCGGAATAATTGGAACTTACCGTATCCCTATCCCGCATCATGCGTTGGACCACTTGTTCCCTGCATCTGAAATCGCCTTCATTCTGGCGGGAAAAGCAGTTCATGGGGTTATTGTTGAGGTATACGGGCTTTTGCTCAGGTGTGGCGGCAGATACCTCGATGGCCAGGAGGTCTTTCCCATCCAGCGTGATGATGGCCGCCGTGCAGAGATTGATGCTGCATTTTCCGGGGTTGTTGACGCTGTTGGTGAAATCCTGTAAGTGTTTTTCAGCCTGTGTCAGGCCTTCAATGGTGCCGTTGTCTTGCACTCCCACAATGATGATGCCTCCTGATGTGTTGGCAAATGCACTGTAAGTTTCCCATAGACTACCAGGCAAGCCTCTGCCTCCGCTCTTGAATTCGAGATTTTCGCCTTCTTTCCAGGTCGATTTGTTTTTGTGAAGCTCGCGTACTTTGCTCTCCAGTTTCTTCCGCATGTCGCTTACATAGTATTATGCAGCCCTGTCCTTGTCAAGGATAAGAAAAAATCCGCCGCGGCTTGTCGGAACCGCGGCGGATGCGTGAAAAAGCACTGATAGCTAGTTACTTCAAGGCATCATACGCGCCCTTGAAGAAGTAGTAGCCCCAGCCCCAGTCGGGGTCGCCGGACCAATCGGGGTCGTAGTGGTGGCGGGGCTTCAGGAAGCGCTCCGGGTGGGGCATGAGGCCCATGGCGCGGCCGGTGGGGTCCATGAGGCCGGCGATGCGGAGCTCGGAGCCGTTGTGGTTATCGGCATACTGCAGGGCGACGCAGCCGGAGTCGAGGTATTTCTGGGCATCGCCGGGTTCGCAGACGAGGCGGCCTTCTGCGTGGGCAGAGGGAAGCTCGAAATTCTCGGGCAGGTAGGTGGTGTAGGGGCAGTTCGGGGCCACCTTCACCAGCTTGTCCCACATGCATTCGAAGCGCTCGCTCTTGTTCCAGATGAGGGAGGCCTTGGGCAGGATGCCCAGCTTGGTGAGAATCTGGAAGCCGTTGCAGATGCCGAAGAGGAAGCCGCCATTGGCGTGGTGCTTCTGCAGGGCATCGCCCAGGAAACGCTCGGTTTCCAGCTGGGCCAGGCGGCCGCTCATCACGTAGTCACCGTAGGAGAAGCCGCCGGAGAACACGACGAGCTGGGCCTTGGCCACATGGGCCGGGGTGGCGGTGGCGATGGGCTGCACCTGGGTGGAGAAGCCGGCGGCGTTCAGCGCACGGGCGGTTTCCACGTCGCAGTTGGTGCCGGGGTATTTGAGAAGTAATGCGTGAGGCATATTGAAGTACGAATTAAGAATTACGAATTACGAATGAGGAAGTAGAATCAACTATTCACTATTCATTATTCACTATTAATTATCAATAGAACGGGGTGAGGCCATTCTTCCAGATGCTCTTCAGCTCGGCAATCTCCGCCTGCAGCACGGTGCTGCCCTTGGCGGTGATGGTGAGCTGACCATCGGTGGTGGCGGAGCCGATGCGGGCGCAGGGGAAGCCGGCCATGGCAGCCTGGAACTCAGCGGCCATGTCCTCATCCACCTCCACGAGGAAGCGGCCGGTGCTTTCGGAGAAGCAGGGCACGGCGTTGTTCTGCCAGCCGCCCGTGGTGGGCAGGGCATCCAGGTCAATCTGCATACCGCCGATGCCGGAGAAGGCCATCTCTGCTGCGGCTACAGCCAGACCACCTTCGGAGAGGTCGTGGGCGGAGAGCACCAGCCCCTGGGTGAGGGCCTTCTCATAGTAGGCCTTGTAGAGCTCGTAGTTCTTCGCGCAGTCGGTCTGCGGCACCTTGGCACCGGCGATTCCCTTCACGCGGGCATAGACGGAGGCACCCATTTCGTCCTCGGTGTTGCCCACCATGAAGATGGCGCTGTTGCTGCGGCGCAGGGAAGCACCGCGCACGTGGGAGGCGTCCTCCACCACACCGAAACCGGAGCAGAGGAAGGTCACGGGGATGTTCACCGGGCCTTCTTCGGTCTCGAAGTAGTTGTAGAAGCTGTCCTTACCGGAAACGTAGGGGGCGCCGTAGGCCAGGGCGGCCTCGCGGATACCCTTGGCGCATTCCACGATGCGGCCCAGCTCGGTGGGTTCCTCGGGGTTGCCCATGCAGAAGTTATCCAGCAGGGCAATCTTGTCCGGGTTGGTGCCGGCCAGCACCAGCTGGCGCACGGTTTCATCCACCGTGCCGGTGCCCATGGCGAAGGGATCGGTCTTGCCCCACTCCGGCAGAATGGCCAGGGCCAGGGACATGAGCTTGTCGGAGCCGTCGATATCGATGACGGAGGCATCCTGCGGGGCATCGGCGCTGGCACCGGCCAGGGGCTTGAGCACCGTGTTGCCCTGCACCTCGTGGTCGTACTCGCGGATGATGGGCTCGCGGGAAACGATGGCGAAATCGCCGAAGAGCTGCTTGAGGTCGCCGGTCAGGTTGCTGTCATCCAGCGCCAGGCCGGTTCTGGCCTCGCCCTTGTTGAACACGGAGGTGAGGTGCTTGGTGGGGGCATCGTGCAGCTTGGAGTTATCCATCTCCACCACGCACTCGCCGTTGTGCCACACGCGCAGCACGCCGCTGTCGTTCGATTCGCCCAGCACGGTCATCTCCGTCTGGAAGGTATCGGCCAGCTTCTGCAGCTCGTCCAGGTTCTCCGGCTTTACGGCCAGCACCATACGCTCCTGGGATTCGGAAAGGAAAATCTGCCAGGAAAGCATGTTCGTCTCCTTGAGCGGGGCGCGCTCCAGGTACAGGTTGCCACCGGTCTCGGAAAGCATTTCACCCGCGGCGGAGGAGAAACCACCGGCGCCGCAGTCCGTCACGAACTCGATGAGGCCGCGCTCGCGGGCCTCCAGAATCACGTCCAGCGTCTTCTTCTCTTCGATGGGGTTACCGATCTGCACCGCCTGCTGGTCCTCCTCGGCAGAGGCTTCGCCCATGGCGGCGGAGGAGAAGGTAGCGCCGTGCAGGCCGTCCTTGCCGGTGCGGCCGCCGATGACCACCACGGCCAGGCCGGGCTTCATCTCCTTGGCGATGTCCTCCTGCGGAATCACGCCGGCGGTGCCGCAGAACACAAGCGGGTTGTAGATGTAGGTGGGGTCAAACTGGATGGCGCCGCTCGTGGTGGGAATACCCATGCGGTTGCCGTAGTCGCGCACGCCATGCACCACGCCGCGCATGATGCCCAGCGGGTGGATGATGTTGTGGCCTTCCACCATCTCCTGCGGGGTGTCCGGGGCGCCGAAGCAGAACACATCCAGGTTGGCGATGGGCTTGGCGCCCTTGCCTGCGCCCAGAATATCGCGAATCACGCCGCCCAGACCCGTGTTGGCACCGGCGTAGGGCTCGATGGCGGAGGGGTGGTTGTGCGTCTCGGCCTTCAGGCACACGGAAAGCTTGTCGTCCAGCTTGATGAAGCCGGCGTTGTCCACGAAGCAGCTCAGCACAAAACCGGGCTTCTGCGCCATGATTTCCTTGGTTGGGCGCTGGATGAAGGTCTTGTACATGCTCTTGATTTCCTCCGTCTGGCCATCCACCGTGTGCTGCACGGTGGCGGCGAAGATGCGGTGCTTGCAGTGCTCAGACCAGGTCTGGGCAATCACCTCAAGCTCCACATCCGTGGGGTCGCGGTCAATCTCGCAGAAAATCTGCTGCACCACCAGCATATCCTCGGTGGAAAGGGAAAGTTTCATGTTCTGGCTCAGCTCCGTCAGCTCGGCCTCGCTCAGATTACGAACAGGAATGGTACGATATGTAGCCATAATTCAAGTGTGTTTCTTTACTTCGTACTTCGTACTTTTAGTTGATTTTCCAGGTGTGGATGGCGGGGTTGCACACGTCCTTGCAGAAACGTGCCGACAGGGCGGCGGCATCCCCCTGGCCGAAGACATAAATCTTCTGCGTGATGGTCAGGGCGGTGATGTCGAAGGGCAGCCCCTTGCGACCGCGATAGTTGGTGAGGATGGCTTCTTTCTCCAGATCCAGCGCACCCTTCTTGATGCCGTAGGAAATGCTGAACAGCTCGCCGCTCAGGGCAGGGGTGCCGTCCTCCTGCACCTTCTGCGAGATGGAATCCACCAGCACGCTGCGCATGTAGGCTGCGGCGGCCTCGGTGTCGCCCTCGCACTCGATGGTGTACAGGCGGGTGTGGTTGTATGTAAGCTGGTCTGCAATCGGCGTGTAGAGCAGCTTGTTGGCGTCCGTGGCCGACTGGAATCGGCTGAATACTTCAAACGTCAGTGTTGCCATAATGTTATGTTGTGTTTTGCGCGGGCGCGCGGGTAAGGAAAAAAGCCACCGGTGGCTCGTGTCCGCCGGTGGCATGGGGGGTAAGCTTTACTTCTGCAGGCGGTCCAGCACGTCGGCGTATGCCTCCATGAAACCACCCAGCCCCTGGCGGAAGCGGTCCTTGTCCATCTTCTTGCCGGTGGCTACGTCCCACAGACGGCAGGTGTCGGGGGAAATCTCGTCGGCCAGCACGATGCGGCTCGGATCCTCGGCCAGACGGCCCAGCTCAATCTTGAAGTCGATGAGGCGCAGGTTGGCGGTCATGAAGAACTCCTTGAGCGTCTCGTTGATGAGCAGGGCCATCTGCTTGATGGAAGCGCACTCTTCCTCGGTGGCGGCGCCCATCTCGCGGGCGTAGTCATCGTTGATGAAGGGGTCGTTCAGCGCGTCGTCCTTGTAGGAGAACTCCACGATGGGTTTTTTGAACTCCGTGCCCTCGGCCACACCCATGCGCTTGGAGAACGAACCGGCGGCCACGTTGCGCACGATGACCTCCAGCGGCATAATGGAAACCTTCTTCACCAGCAGGTTGATGTCGTCCACATCATCCACCAGGTGCGTCTGCACACCCTTCTCCTCAAGCATGCGGTAGATGATGAGGGTGATAGCCTTGTTAAAACGGCCCTTGTTCTCGAAGTCCTCCTTCTTCACGCCATTGAAAGCGGTGGCGGAGTCCTTATACTCCATACGCAGAACATTCGGATCTTCCGTAGTGAACAGTCTCTTGGCTTTGCCTTCGTAAATAGGTTCCATGATTTTTTGACGGGGGCTTGTGCTTCTCCCCGCGGGAAGTATACCTACCTGACCCCCAATGTCAAGCCTGAACTAACCGCCGGAGCCTTAAAACGCCCTTTCGGCTAAAAATGCGCTTGATTTTCTATTTGGGACTTCTAATTTATTTCGCCAAATTAGAATTTGTGGGGGAACTCTGTCGGGGCACGGGACTTCAGTCCCGAAATAACGGTGCTTCCAATCGGGACTGAAGTCCCGTGCCCCGACAACGACAAACATCAATTTATCGGACTCTTTGCGAAAACTTTGGGACACGCGTGATTTTTTTTACACAAAATGTGAAAAAATGCTTGACAATGGTCCGGGGTGTGCTAAATTCGCCCTGCATTCGTTTGATTGAGGCCGTGATGCATTGAGGAAGGTTCCCCGACTACTACCCACAACTTTCGTTGAACGATGCCGTCTTTGTGACCAGCTGTCTGCATGCGTGTCCCTTGCCAGGGGATGATGCCGCGTGTGCCGGGCTGCCCGGTCGATGAAGATTTCCAAAGACTCGTACAGCAATACGATGCGTGTTTGGGGTTCGAATCCCCACTCAACTGAGTAGCTCAATGGTAGAGTAGCAAAAAAACGGAGTCTTGTCCCCCATCTCCCCCCCCCCGTCCCGATAACCCTTAACCCATCCGCGCGGCGAAAGCTGCCGGGTGGCCCCCATCTCAAAGGCTCCGACAGCAATCCGGAGTTCTCCTCTTACCGGCTCGCCCTGCGCGGTCGGGCTGCCGGCGGGTAACCGCCGGCTTACGGAAAACCAACGCGAGCCTTGTCCCCACCGTGGGCGAACAAAAGACACATCCAGCAACTGCACTGGTTAAAACCCCCAAAGAGTTTGTGCCATATGCACGTACGACAGGTACATAAGTGCGGCACAAAGGTGTCTTGGCTTCGCCTGCGCCATCCCCCGCCAGGCGGTGGAAAGACGCACACAGCAATCTGCAATCATCAGATTTGGGCTCTGACCGATACAGAGGAGCCGCAAGGCTCCAGCGTCTTGAATCCGCCTGGTCATTCCGCCAACCCTTAACCCCACCCGGGCCGCGCAAGCGGCAGGGCGGGTACCCCTCTCAAAGACTCCTACAGCAAACGCATTATGTAGATTAACTTGTCGTGGGTTCGAATCCCATCGTCGGCCCCATGGCCGATGTAGCTCAGTCGGTAGAGCCGTTAAAACATATCCGGAGTCTTGACCACAAAGACACACACAGCAAACCCTGCCTCTAACCAAGGGCCTGTTTGTTAAACAGATGAAAGTGGGGGTTTTTCACGAAGCCCCCTGTGTCTTGGCAAATAGTTCTCATCTGAGAAAAAAGTACAAGTAAGCACTACCCTGACAGCCAACAGGTCCTGCTGCGAAGCAGCGCCCGCGCCGACACGATAGGCGGATTGACTCCACACCCCAGAAGAAAGCGGATTTGCCTGTAATCACCACACACAACCTAATAGTTAACACAACCATGACCAATCCGTTATTCAATGCCATGAAGGAGTACCGCAACTCCACCACCACCACCAACGGCATGTCCGCCTGCCGCTCCACCCTTTCCGCCCTGCTGGATCTTTTCTCGGGCGGAGCCGCCCTGCGCAAGACCCCCGCCGATGTGCCCCAGGCTGTGCGCGCCGCCTACCGCGAGGACAAGCTCGGCACCCTCCGCTGCCTGTTCTACCTGCGCGATATCCGCGGCAACGGCGGCCAGGGAGAGCGCGAGGTGTTCCGCGCTGGTATCCGCACTGTGGCGGAGCTGGACACGGAGCTCTTCCTGCGCAGCGGCATCATCCGCCACATCCCCGACTACGGCCGCTGGGATGACCTCTTCGCCCTCTTCGGTGTCTCTGCCGCGCTGGACTCCGCCATCACCACCCTGGTGGCAGAGCAGCTGAAGGCAGACCAGGCCACCTTGGCAGAGCAGGGGCGGAAGGCCTCCATCTCCCTGCTGGCCAAGTGGATGCCCTCGTGCAACACCTCCTCCGCCGCCACCCGCGCGCTGGCCCGGCGCCTCTACCGCGCCCTCGGTCTCAGCGAGAAGCAGTACCGCCAGACCCTCGTGGCCCTCCGCCGCCAGATCGACGTGCTGGAGACCCGCCTTACCCGCCGGGACTACACCTTCAGCTACAGTGCCGTGCCCTCCAACGCCGGGGTGAAATACCGCAAGGCTTTCATGAAGAACGATGGCGAGCGCTACCGCGCCTATGTTGAGTCGCTGCACAAGTCGCTCACCGTGGAAAACTACGTGGTGGAAGAGGCAGAACCCAAGGTGAACGTGCGCACCCTCTACCCATACGACATCATGAACAAATGCCGTGAGAACGCCAGTGAGCTCGAGCTCCTGCAGCTGGACAACATGTGGCGTTCCCTGCCGGATTATTTCGGCGAGGCCGCCGGTGCCAACTGGCTGGCTGTGGTGGATGTCTCCGGCTCCATGTTCTGTGGTGGTAATCCCAGTCCTGTCGATGTCGCCATGTCCCTGGGCCTCTACGTGGCCGAGCGCAACACCGGCATCTTCAAGGATAAGCTCATCACCTTCTCCGCCGAGCCCTCCCTGGTGGAAGTGGACCCCGCCTGGCCGCTGCACCAGAAGGTGGAGTACATGCTCGGCATGGATTGGGGCATGAACACCAACCTGGAGGCAGTGTTCGACCTCGTGCTCCGCTCCGCCGTGCAGGCCCACCTGCCGGCAGAGCAGATGCCCCGGTGCATCATCATCATCTCCGATATGCAGTTCGACTACTGCGTGCAGGGCGCGGGCAACCCCACTGCCTGTCAGATGATTGCGCAGCGCTACGCCGCCGCCGGCTACACCATGCCCCGCCTCGTCTTCTGGAACGCCGCCCGGTGCAACTACGGCAACGTACCCGTCACCCGCGATGCGCAGGGCACCACCCTCATCGGCGGCTGCAAGCCCGGCATGTTCGAGCAGATTCTCTCCGGCAAAACCCCGGAGCACTTCATGCTCAGCGTCCTCAACTCCGACCGCTACCAGCCCATCACCCTGGCCTCCTGATCCCCCCTCACACATTCAACCCAAAAGTCACAAGCCCATCCCCCACCCATCACCACCCCCAGGCCCCCACCCGGGGGTGGTTTTTTGCTTGTTGTGGGAGGTTGAAGTTGGGCTGATGTTGATGCAACCCTGCAGTTTGAAAATCTTGACGCCGCGATGTGCATATGTTAGCCTACTGACGGTATATCCGTTTTTTCTGCTCCTTGTCGCATTCGGGGAGCAATGCGTCAAAGATTAGTGACGTGTTTGCGAAATAGACGTCTATTGATAATTTTTTTGTTGACTTCAGGTGTTCTTATGGTAGTCTATCATGTAAGGTAACACGCATATCACGATGGCTACTCGTATTTATCAGGGACGTATTGTGCAGGCTCGTTTTGAAGATGAGAACCTGCCGCAGGATAAGGAATCTGCATTGGCTGCATTGGAGAGAACGAATCGTCTTTTTCAGGATGCCGTCAACTATCACTTGGTGGCGTTGGCGGGAATGGCGGAAGATGGGAAAGAGACTCTGGGAAGCAGATTTAAGAAGCAGGTGAGGGCAATATGGGATGATTTGCCTAGAGGTAAGGCTGGTGCTTGCACGTTGCAGCGCTCCATAGCCCGTACTTTGAGTTTGTCAGAAGGAGTCACGTTTGATGATGCCGTGGCGCATATTTATGAAGGATGCGATAGGTTGGATGTTTTGCCGTATGTCGAGCATTACGTAATTGAGCAAACACAGAAGGGGGAGGGCGCTATTCAACAGCAAGGCCGAGAGGTGTTACCTAAATTATGTGATCCTGAGTTTGGTGGTAATTTCTCGTACAGCGTTAAGGAACGACGAGCTATTGAAGGAAAACGAAAGTTGCAGAGGGAGCTCAACAGGGAGGATATCGGTGAAGCGGAGTTATTTGCTCTTTCGCAGGAAATGGATTTGTCATGGGCAGGGATTAAGACACAGCCTAATTCGACCCAGACGAACTCTCTGTTTTATGCTGAGGAGGAGGTGCCGGAGCAGGTGGCGGATGCAATGCAAGCTTTGTGTTCGGTGTTACGTGCAAAATCAGATGCTGCATGGAATAAATTTGAAGAGAACGCTTGTATTCAGGAACTTCTTGATGAAGTGCAGGCTGTGCTGAGTAGGGCTCCCATGGTGCGTTCCTTGGCAAAAAATAACAAGGTTGCACCGGAGCTGAAGCAAGCCGCAATCTTTTTTATGTTCTATCCCTGCCGATTGTCAGCGGGGATGCTTGCTGCCAAGTTAGGGAAAGAAAAGGCGAAGATGTCAGACGAGGTTCAAGAGTATGATTGCTTCAGTTTGGAAAATGACCCGCTCATACTGGCTCGCGGAAAACGAGGATACGTTTACAAAGGTTTTTCAGCGTTGCCTAACTGGGAATCGTCGGATAATCTCATGTATTCCAAAGAATGGGATATTCTTGCGTTTAAGGAAGCTTTGAAAACGTTACATGGTTTTGAGCTTAAAACGAAAGAACGTGATGCAGAGCGGGCGAATTATGCTGCGCAGTTGGAATATGTTGAGAGTGGTAAAAAGACGAAGGATTATGTGGAATCTGATGAGGAACAGACGGTGGCTGTATTAGGGGGAGATTATAGGTTTGAGCTCCTCAAAAAACTTGTAGCGGAAATTTCGCCTGACCCTGTTACTGAATACCACATTTCCTCACGAACACTGAATGATTATGAGGAAGTGAGGGCTCTGTGGTTGAAAAGGGAGCTCACGGGGGACTGCAGCAGCCACGATTTATCCAAGATTGTTCGTGAATATCAGGCTAAAAGCAAAAAATTTGGCTCCCAGGTGCTGTTCGCAGCACTGTGTCAGGATGAGTATCGGCCTATCTGGCATGATTATCATGCGGTAAAAGATGAGAAGCTTCCGAGATCTCAGAATATACTGCGTGATTTTTCCCACTGGCAATACTTGTGCGGGCAGGTTGAGAAATACAGCCGAGAGGTCAGGGTGACGGCAGCAGATGTGGTGGCCTCCCCTCGCCAGATGATTTATTCTGATCTTTCCAATTTTGGAAGTGGAAAGGGGTGTGAGTTTATCCCCGGTTGCGAGGGTGGTTTGCGCATGCAGGTGGTCGTTCGGAATGCTAAAGGACATTGTGAAACGGGCTCGATTCGTGTTGCTTTCTCAGCTCCAAGATTTTTGAGGGATGATATGGGGCAGGACGCTGGCAAATGGATGGTTCCTAAAAAGGGAGAAAATACGACCCTGCCGTGGTTGCAACCGATGATGAAGGCTTTGGGGGATGATATTGCACCTGTTCGCCTGGAACGTACGCCTGCCATTGGTTTGCAGGTTCGGGGGCAGGGCTCGGAGGCTTGTTATTACCTGAACTTCCCCGTGTCGCTGGATGTGACTGCTCTTCAGAAGTCTCTTGGCAAGGCTGAGCGTTGGGCCGGTCAATTCCTTGGAGGCAGGGATGAGAAACTTCATTTGCACTGGCCTGCTACCTACAAAGGTAAGAATCGCCCTTGGTGGGAACAAGAAAAGGAGTTTACAGTGTTGGGCATAGATTTAGGTCTTCGTAGCTCGGTTGCCTGGTCACTGTTGCGTGTTTCAACCTGCTCTACTTCTTCTAAATCCAGAGGTGATGAGCTAATAGGTCGCTTGATAGGGGATAGTTCAAATGCTAAATGGTATGGCTATGTGGTTAAGCAAGGTTTATCTCGCCTTCCGGGGGAGCAACCTCGTTGGGTTGCCGGTAAAAAGATTCCAGCCGTAAGTCTTGCTTCCCCTGAAGATAGAAGAATTGCCAAGCTGATTATAGAAGCTGCTGGTGCTCAGTTCGATGAGAATGAGTCTGAAGATGTGCTCCGTCTGGGCAATAGAGCGCTCAAAAGCTTTAAGCGTTTGACAAGTCGACTGAAAACATACTTGTCTTTCTTGTCCGGGCTTAAGGACCCTGATAGAAAATCTGCGGTTTTAGAGCGCATGGCGGATTATTTTGCGTACGCAGAGATAATACCCGGAGTCTGTGCTCTTCTGGAAGCGCACCAGGAAGATGCGGTCTATGAGAGGGTTCTGGATGCAGCTGAAGAGCTGCGCTGTCAGTTGCCTGAGTATGCAGAACTAGTAACAAGCCTTATTTTGCCTCGCAAACACGGGTCTTGGAAATGGGAACCCGAACAGCGCAAGGGCTGGCAGGGCTCTGGCGTGATGCGCTTAACTGAAGAGGGCGGTATACCGCATCGACCAGTTTTCCATCGCGGAGGTTTGTCTGTTGCCCGTTTGACTCAGCTTGAAACGCTCAGGCAGCTGTTGCAGTCCATGGGGAAAGTGTTATCATTTGTTCCTGGTGAACCTGTTACATTTGGCCGCAGGTTAAAAGACGCAAAGGTCATTGATCCATGTCCTGAGATTTTGGAAAAAATCGAGAATATGCGTGAGCAACGCGTCAATTTGATTGCTCACGATATCGTTGCGCAGGCGTTAGGCGTTCGTCTTATTCCCTCACGGGATGATAAGAATCCAGACGGTCGTGATATTATTCATGGCGAATATGAGCGTATTCCCGGGCGAGAGCCTGTAGATTTTGTTGTGATGGAGAATCTCAGCCTTTATCTGACTTCTCTGGAACGAGCACGGCTTGAGAACTCAGGGTTGATGCGTTGGGCTCACCGGCAGATTGTGGCAAAGGTGACGCAGCTTCTTGAGGAAATATTCGGCATTCCGGTTGTCTTTACCCATGCTCATTACACTTCCAAGTTTGATTCAATGACCTCGGAACCAGGTTTTCGTCCCACGATGTTGAAGCCAGAGTATCTGACATTGTTGCAGCGCAATGGAAAGGAAAGCGTGCGTAAGACCGCAGCCGTATATCAAGCCATATGGGAAGAGGTTGTTACTGCAGGCAAGAGGGAGAATGTTACTCTGGTACTGCCTCGTTTGTCAAAAGGAGGAGAACTGACAAATGATGGAGAGCTATTCTTATCTCTGCGGGACGGGAGGTTTACCCTGCGCAATGCTGATATGAATGCGGCTACAAATGTCGCTTGGCGCGGATTGGCTGCCCCGGAATCGCTGCACTTGCTGCACCGGGTCCGTATGGAGATGAAGAAAGCTGGTTTGGTGCCGGTGTGCGACAATGCTCGCGAGAAAAGCTTGAAGACAGGGTGGAGTTTGACCAAGTTGAAATCCATTCAGCCCGATGGCAATAAGATATCTGCATTTGCTGTTTCTTCCGAGTGGAAAGATGAGTACTTTGCTGCCTATGGTAATGCAGAGACGAGGGCTTATCTGGCTTACGGGAAAACGCTATGGGGGATAATGAAGAGAAAACAGTGGCAGATGTGCCATTTGTTCAATATTCAGCAGTTGAAAAATGCAGGCATAGACGCGCGCTTGGTGGAACAATTGCTGCATACTGATGAAACCGACACATCGGATGATATTCCTACATGAGTTCTGAAGAAATTCCGCTTTTACCTGTTCGACGGTTGCATAACTACGTTTATTGCCCGCGCTTGTTTTACTTGCAGTGGGTGGAGAATCTCTTTGTTGCTAACGAAGATACCGTTGAGGGTGATGCCATACATTCCAGAGTGGATGACCCAAGCCGTTTGAAACACGAGGCGCTGACCGCAGAGGGAGGTACTTTGCGGTCGGTGGCCTTGTCTTCGGAAAAATTGCGCATCACAGGTGTGGTGGATTTGTTGGAAAAGGATGCTGAAACGGGTTGCGTAAGTCTTGTTGATTATAAAAAAGGGCATCCGGCTCGCAACGATTCCGGCGATTGGGAGGTTAAGGAAAACGATGCTGTCCAGTTAGCTGCATACGCTTTGCTGTTAGCGGAGTCCGGTGTGCAAGTTAGTGCTGCAAGCGTGTATTATGCTGCCGTTAAGCGACACGTCTCCCTGGAGTTAACGGATGAGCTTTTTGATAAGTGTAAGGCATATATAGCAGCTGCTTTTGAGGTGGCAGAGCAGGGGAACTGCCCACCGCCGGTTGAGTATTTTTCCCGCTGTCTGGCGTGTTCGGCTTATCCCATTTGCCTGCCTCTGGAAAGTAAAGCGTGGGCTGCTGGCGATGTCGGAAGAAAAACGGAATCGGAAACACCGCGGCCCCCGATGCCTGAGAATGATAAGGGGGAAATTCTGGTGGTACAGAATAATCGGGCGGCAGTGGGTATCAGGGGCGGCGAAGTTCATGTCCGTCTGGAGGGTGAACTTGTGGCGCGTCATCCCCTGCACCAGCTCCAGGCTGTTTACTTGTACGGTCCAGTGCAGGTAAGTGCACAGGCTGTTACGGCGCTGATGGAACATTCTATTCCCATTTCCTATTTCAGCGCAGCAGGTCGATTCATTGGTATGTCTGGCGGCTTGCCGCTTTCTGGGGTTGATGCTCGCATGGGACAATACAGAATGTGGACATTGCCTGATAAACGTCTGGTAATAGCTTCAGAAATCATTAAATCCAAAATTCATAATCAGCGGGTTATTCTGATGCGCAATGGTAATGCTCCAGATTCGGTATTGCGGGAGCTGGCGCGGCTGCGTGATTCGTGTTCCTCGCAGCCTGGTCTGGGGGCCTTGCGCGGGGTCGAGGGGATGTCCGCCGCCTTGTATTTTTCACATTTTTCTACCATGCTCAAAGATTCCATGGGATTTGGATTTGACGGACGCAACCGCCGCCCGCCCCGTGATCCGGTGAATGCATTGTTGTCTCTTGGCTATTCTATCCTTTCCAAGGAATTGACCGGAATGGCATATACCGTTGGCCTAGACCCATTTCTCGGATTTTTTCATAGCCCGAGATATGGACGTCCCGCCTTGGCGTTGGATATGATGGAGGAGTTCCGTCCTCTTGTTGTGGATTCCGTGGTCATCTCTCTCATAAATCGAGGTGAAATATCTCGCGCTGATTTTCTAGAAACCGCGCGCGGCACGATGTTGAAGGATTCCGGACGTCGCCAATTCTGGCGGGCGTGGGCGCGGCGACTGGATACGGAGGTTACTCATCCGGCTTTTGGGTATCGAATGAGTTATCGCCGTATGATGGAGGTGCAAATGCGGCAGCTCTGGCGGTTTTGTCGAGGAGATGTCCAATTCTTTCATGGTTTTGTTACAAGATGAGCCGTCGCCGTCGTTACCTTGTGTGTTATGATATATCTGACCCGAAACGGTTACGCCAGACTGCTAAAGTTTGCGAATCGTTTGGTTCTCGTATTCAATGTTCGGTTTTTGAATCCTCCCTTGATGCCGCCATGTTGGCTCGTCTGAAGTTGGAGTTGAACCAAATCATCAATCACTCCTGCGATCAGGTTATTTTTGTCGACATGGGCGCAGATGATGAATCCACTCCCTTGAATATCGAATTTATCGGACTCCCATATCTCAAACGTACGAGAATTACAATTATTTAGTTGACTTTTCATGCGGTATGGAGTAGCTTGTCCTTGGTATTATCCGCTTTCTCGTTTGCCACCGCCTTCGGTAAACTTCAGTATATTGACATCTGCGAGTGTGCGATTGACTGCGCTATCCTTGGACTGTGCTCGCGGTGCTTCATGTTTAGTATGTTATCTGACGTGTGGTGCTGCTCTTGGTATCGGTTTCCAGTATGAGCGCCATCGGTGCTCGTTATTAGCAAGTGGAGTTGCTAGTTTTTAAGCCTCTAGTAGCTTCGGGGGTGCCACTCGCTGATGCTTGTGTTACTGAATGGCGGTTTTGTACCATTACATACAGCTCAAAAGAGTCATTGTGCCACTCGCTGATGCTTGTGTTACTGAATGGCGGTCAGCTTTGCAGGCTTCGGCCCGGAATGGCTGAAGTGCCACTCGCTGATGCTTGTGTTACTGAATGGCGGAACGCCGAGCAGTGGGCCAACATGTCCGCCGCCGTGCCACTCGCTGATGCTTGTGTTACTGAATGGCGGCGGAGTAAGTCCGCGTTTCCACCTCCGTGGTGGCGGTGCCACTCGCTGATGCTTGTGTTACTGAATGGCGGGCGCCACTTCCCATCAGCCTCCAGCTTATCATCAGGTGCCACTCGCTGATGCTTGTGTTACTGAATGGCGGTTTCCGAGGAGATCCTCCTCCAGGTAGCCGCGGGTAGTGCCACTCGCTGATGCTTGTGTTACTGAATGGCGGCGTGAGCTGGACGGTCTGGCCCGACGGTTTGAGGTGCCACTCGCTGATGCTTGTGTTACTGAATGGCGGCGGTTCACCGTCACCCGCTGCACTGTCGGCATCAGGTGCCACTCGCTGATGCTTGTGTTACTGAATGGCGGAATACTGTCCTCCACCGCAAGCAACGGAGATGTGCCGTGCCACTCGCTGATGCTTGTGTTACTGAATGGCGGCATCCAACTTGGCACCGAGGACGGTGAGTGGGTCATGTGCCACTCGCTGATGCTTGTGTTACTGAATGGCGGGCCAAATTGGTAATGCGCATAGAAACCGCCGTTGAAGGTGCCACTCGCTGATGCTTGTGTTACTGAATGGCGGGAATGCCGCCGCCAGATGCCTGCAAAACTGAACCGTGCCACTCGCTGATGCTTGTGTTACTGAATGGCGGAGCGAAAGCGCACCATTCAGCACCACCTCCCCCGTTGTGCCACTCGCTGATGCTTGTGTTACTGAATGGCGGTCCGGATTGCTTGCCAGATCCATGGCAGCCTGCTCGTGCCACTCGCTGATGCTTGTGTTACTGAATGGCGGAGGTCTGTGCCGCAGTCGTTGGAGAGTTCTTCCCATGTGCCACTCGCTGATGCTTGTGTTACTGAATGGCGGCGACAGCTCAAGCACACCATCGCCAAGCTTACCCGTGCCACTCGCTGATGCTTGTGTTACTGAATGGCGGGCCAGCGCAGCAGCCGTATCAGCCTGCACCATCAGCCGTGCCACTCGCTGATGCTTGTGTTACTGAATGGCGGCACCAGCGCCTTAGTCTGCTTGATAAGCCCATCGGGTACCACTCGCTGATGCTTGTGTTACTGAATGGCGGTGCTGAGCGTTCGCACAGTTCGCACGAGTTCGCACGGTACCACTCGCTGATGCTTGTGTTACTGAATGGCGGTTGGTAAGCACAGGTTAGCAAACTAGCGCAGCGGTGCTGCTTATTGCATAAGCGAGGGCGCAAAGCCTGGCTTGTTCAAATCCCGCCGGAGGGATGATGGTGGTGTTTATTTTGACTCAAATAAGGATTTTTGCTCAGAGGCAGAAGTATCAAAAAACGGTTATAGCTACTTTTTGTCTTGTAATAACAGGGTTGGATGGTAGAATGTTCTTGAAATTATGGATATTATAGATTCTCTCACTCAGTTGGCATCTCGCTTGCCTCGTCTGCGTGAAACGGTGCAGACCGAGGAGGCTACTAAGAATGCACTCATCATGCCCGTGTTGCAGGCTTTGGGGTACAACGTGTTTGATCCGTTTGAGGTTGTGCCGGAATACACTGCCGATGTAGGTACTAAAAAGGGGGAAAAGGTAGACTATGTTATCATGCGTGATGGTCAGCCTGCCATTTTGATAGAGTGTAAATCTATAAATGCCGCTCTTAATATCAAGCATGCATCTCAGCTTTACCGCTATTTTGCATGCACGGAGGCTCGTTTTGCCATATTGACCAATGGTGTGGAATACCAGTTTTATACGGATATAGAGGCACCTAACAAGATGGATGACCGCCCATTCTTTGAGCTCTCTCTGGAGGATTTGGATGTCCGGAAGGTCAATGAACTCAAGAAGTTTTCGAAGTCAATGTTTGACTTGGAAAATATATTGAGCAATGCTTCAGAGTTGAAGTACAAGAAGCAGATTCGTCATTTATTCAGTAAGGAACTCGAGGCGCCTTCCGAGGAGTTTGTTCGCCTTTTTGCGAAGCAGGTATATGGAGGTGTGCTCACTCCGGATCGTCGTGCCCAGTTTACAACATTGGTAAGCCAGGCTTTCCGTGAATGGTTGAATAATCGTATCAGTGAGCGCTTACAGAATGCTTTGGATGGAGTGAATACCGGCACATCGATAGATGCCCCTACACCTGAGACTGCAGAGGTGTCGCCTCCTGCTGAAACGGAAGCGTCTGTAGCTAAGGATGACGATGGTATCGAAACAACAGATGAAGAGAAAGAGGCTTATCATATCGTTCGCGCCATTCTTGCACAGGTTGTGGATCCCAAACGTGTCTTCTTGAAGGATACTCGCAGTTATTGCGGCGTTCTTCTTGATTTCAATGTTCGCAAGCCTCTTTGTCGCTTCCTGTTTAATAATAAACAGACAACTCTGATTCTGCTGGATAAGGAAAGAAATGAGAAGAGGATACCGCTGGAGAGCGTGGTCGATATTTACAAGCATGCCGATGAGCTCATCGAGTATGCAAAAATATATCTGTGACTCCTTTTCCGTTTTACTAAGCCCCGGAAAAAATCCGGGGCCTTTTTCATGGTGATTGAGAAGAGTGTATGATACGAGAGAAGATATTTGAGGTGGTAGAGGTGCGTGAGTGCGGAGGGGTGGTATCCAGGGTGTATAATCAGTTCATGCTGTTGCTGGTGGTGGTCAGTCTGCTGCCGCTGGCGTTTAAGGAGAATTATGCTGTGTTTGCGGTGACGGATAGGGTGGTTGTGGTGTTTTTCGTGCTGGATTACCTGCTGAATTGGTTGACTGAGGATTTGCGGAGCGGGCGGCGTTCCATCCGGGCTTTTTTACGGTATCCATTCACCTTGCAGGCGATTGTGGATTTGCTTTCCATTCTGCCAGCTGTGTCTTTTGTGCACGATGGGTTCCGGCTGCTCCGCTTGTCCAGGGGGCTGCGTCTGCTGCGGCTTGCTGCTGTTTTCAAGTTGGCGCATCATTCGCAGAATATGATGCTGGTGTTGCGCACGATGCGTGATTCCCGTGATTCGCTGTTTGCTGTGTGTTATCTGGCAGTGGGGTATATTCTGCTTTCGGCCTTGGTGATTTTTAATGTGGAGCCGCAGACTTATCCCTCGTTTTTCGATGCGCTTTACTGGGCGACTGTTTCTCTGACTACTGTGGGCTATGGTGATATTTACCCCGTGACTATGCTTGGCCGTTGTGTGACCATGCTTTCCTCTCTTCTGGGGATTGCCCTCATTGCCCTTCCGGCCGGTATCATTACCGCAGGGTATATGAATGCGCTGCATGAATTGAAGCAAAAGCGCCAGTAAATGGTGGGGGGCTTTTTGTAAAGCAGGGCGGTTCAAATTCTGCCGGAGGGGGTGTTTGCAGTGTTTTTTGCGGATAATTGAAAGTCAATGAAAAATAAAATTGATTCCGCGTTTTCCGTACGAGTTATGTCTTAATCTCCCACATTTTCTGCACGACTTTTGGCGGGTTTGCACACATTTTCTGCACGAGTCCGGGTGAATTGGCGAGCCGAAAATGTGCGGAAAATTGGCTGCGGGGGTGTGGAGAATATGCTTTGCATGGGCGGGTGGGTGTGGTAGAATGCGGAGGTATGGGTAGTTCGTTGTTAAGTGTGCGGGGGCTGCGGCGTTCGTTCGGGGCGGTGCAGGCGGTGCGGGATGTTTCGTTTGAGCTGGAGCGGGGGCAGTCTGTGGGGGTGATTGGGGCGAACGGGGCAGGGAAGTCGACGATGATGCGGATTCTGGTGGGGCTGGATGTGGCGGATGCGGGGAGTGTGTGGTTCGATGGGGTGGATGCGGCGCTGGAGCCGCAGCGCTTGCGCGGGCGCATCGGGTGGATGCCGGATGCTTTTGCCCCACCGGCGCATACGCTGGTGTGGGAGTATGTGGATTTTTATGCCCGGGCGGCGGGGCTGCGCGGGGAGGCCCGGCGGGCGGAGGTGCAGCGTGTGCTGGAGTTCTGCGGGCTGGCGGAGATGCGGCAGCGGCGGGTGGATTCGCTTTCGAAGGGCGAGGGGCAGCGGGTGAGTCTGGCGCGTATGCTGGTGGGTGCCCCGGAGCTGCTGGTGATGGATGAGCCGGCGGCGGGGCTGGATCCGCGGGCGCGGGTGGAGTTCAAGGGCTGTGTGCGTGAGTTGCAGCGGCAGGGGAAGACGCTGCTTATTTCTTCTCACATTGTTTCGGAGCTGGCGGAGATGTGCGATTCGTTTCTGCTGATGGATAGGGGGCGCGTGCTGCGCCAGGCGGCTTGCGATGAGCTGGCACCGCCGCCCGCGGAGCGGCGGCTGGTGTATGAGTTCAGCGTGGCCGGGTGCGGTGGCGAGGCGCTGCAGGCGGCGCTGCAGTTGCTGCCGGATTGGAGGGAGCCTGCGCTGCTGGCGCCGGACCGGGTGCGGGCGGTGTATGCGGGTGAGCCGGGTGAGCCGCTGGCGCTGCAGTTGCGCGGGCTGGCGGCGGAGCACCTGCTGCTGGGGGTGGCGGAGTGCCGCGAGTCGCTGGAGAAGACTGTGATTAACCTGATGGATAGCCATGAATAAGGATTTTTTACCGGATTGGTTGCCGGCGGTGCTGGTGCGCGATGTGCGGCAGGTGCTGCGCTCGCCGAAGTATCTGGTGGTGGCGCTGGTGGTGCTGGTGCTGCTGACGCTGAGTGTGCGGCCGGATGAGCCGGGTGAGTCGCTGACGTTTATGCTGTCGATGGCGACGCTGCTGGGCTGCCTGGTGGTGCCGCTGCGGATGGGGCTGGTGGTGGAGGCAGAGACGCGCGCGCCGGGGTTGAATTTCATCCGTCTCACGCGGCTGGGGTCCTGGCGTGTGGTGTGGGGGATGTGGCTGAGCGGTGCGCTGCAGGTGCTGGTGCAGGCGGGGCTGATGTTTGCGGTGCTGCTGTGGCTGCGGCCGGCGGGTGAGCTGCGGGCGGCGGAGTGGCTGCCGTATGTGCTGGTGGTTTCGCAGGGCTGGCTGTTTGTGGCGCTGGCGCAGGCGTTCTGCAAGGCTGATAGCGGGGTGCGCATTCTGTGGTTCATCACGGCGTTTTTGATGCAGCAGGTGGAGGCTATCTGGCTGGGGAAGTCGCTGGGCTCCTGCCCGGATGCTTCGGCTTGCACCCCGCAGCTGGTGGTGGTGCTGCTGGCGCATGGGGTGATGATGCTCACGTTCCTGGCGGAGGCACGGCGGCCTTATGCGCTCCTGGCGGAGAATTGCTCGGTGGCGGTGCGCTGGCTGAGCCTGGGGGCGGTGCTGCTGCTGGCCGGGGTGATGCTGTGCGGCGGGGAGTCGGTGTTCTGCGGGCGGGTTGCTGCCTGGGCCTGTTGCTTTGTGCTGCTGATGGCGTGCTGGGGCTTGCTGTACCCGGTGCCATCGGTGGATGGTGCACTGGTGGGGGAAAGCCGCCGCGGGCTGTGGGGGGCGGCGCTGTGGCTGGTGGCGGCGGTGGGTATATGTGCGCTGGCGCTGGTGCCGCTGTTCATGGAGGTCGGGTATGAGGCGCTCGGTGGGCTGTGGGTGTTTGCCGCGGCGGGGGATTCTCTGGCGGGGCCGGCGCTGTGGCTGGCGTATGCGTATTTCTGGGTGGCGCTGGCGGTGTGTCTGCTGGCGCTGGCGCTGCTGTGCCAGGCGCTGCGCCGCCGGTTGGGTGCGATTGTGTTCCTGGTGGCGCTGACAGCAGAGGGTACCTTATATGGGTGGCTGATGCTGGGTGTGCCCCAGAGCCTCCCCTGGGGGGAGTTGCTGCCTCTGCTGCCGTGCCCGGACCTGCTGGTACGGCTCCCGGCTACGGCGTGTCTCCTGATTCTGCTGGGGGTGAAGGTGCTCTGGCTGGCGGCGCTGCTGGGCGCGTTCTATGCTCTCTCCCGCCGGAAATGAGGGGGAATTCTGGATTTTGGATTTTGGATTTTATGGTGGCGGCGTGCTGCTGCCCTGATTGTATATACACGCGTACGTGTGCGTGCGTGAGGGGGTATTTCAGGCGGCTTTGCCGCGGAATTTTTTTACATACAACATCCAGAATCCAACATTCGAAATCTCCCCTCTCGGGGGTGGGCGGGGTGAATTTCTCTGTCATGATGAGCAAAAATAAATTTTTTTAGTGATTTTGGCAGGTGCGGCAGGGCGGGGTGGGGAAGTGGTGTAAAATCGTGGTTTGAGGGGGTGAAAAATTTTAAAAATTCTGTTGAATTTCAAAGAAAAGGCTTGCTTTATGGGAAAATTCGGGTAAACTATCGCGACCTGCGGATTGTATAGGGATATACTGTCCTCAGGGCTTTATCGGGTAAGCCGGTGAAGTGATGTACCACGTGCCTCGAGGGATGAGGAGGTGGAGAAACAAGCCGTAAAACCTTGAAAAACAAAATCATAAATAAGTAACATGCCGACTATTAATCAGCTCGTCCGCAAGGGACGTACAGTACCGGAAGAGAAGTCGAAGTCTCGCGCTCTTCACAGCTGCCCGCAGCGCCGTGGCGTTTGCCTGCAGGTGATGACCCGCACGCCGAAGAAGCCGAACTCCGCTCTGCGTAAAGTTGCTAAGGTTCGCCTTACCAACGGTGAAGAAGTAATCGCCTACATCGGCGGTGAAGGCCACAACCTGCAGGAGCACTCCATCGTGCTTGTGCGTGGTGGTCGTGTGAAGGACCTTCCCGGTGTTCGTTATCATATCGTTCGTGGTGCTCTGGACT
>CALFTQ010000039.1 GCA_937916135.1 uncultured Verrucomicrobiales bacterium | reverse complement strand
GAAGTGAGGATATCGTCCGGCCAAGGGCCGGATTTCGACCAGCCGCAGGCTGGATTTCGTTTCCTATAGAGCAGGGGCAGCGCAAAGAGCCACCTATTGGGAAGCCCAAGGCAAAAGCTGTCCCGCGACCCGTCTCCGCTGCTACGCAGCTACGCCGAGGCCTGCGCTCGCAGCGCGAGCTCCGGGAGTAGATAGCTGCCATCCGTCTCCGCCCTTGCGGGCTACGCCGGGACAAGGGGTAAATGAAGCCCCGAAACCGAAAAGGTTTCGGGGCTTCATCATTTTGAATTTTGGATGTAGGATTTTGAATGTAAAGAGTCAGCTGCGCCTGGCGGCTCAGGGGAATTTCTGTCGGGGTACGGGACTTCAGTTCCGAAGGAGGGGTTCCCAATGAACGCGGGATGCCTGAGCGGTGCGACATAGGGAACGATATCCGGCTGCGCCGGACGAAATCCACGCCTGGCGGTGCAGACGATATCCTCGCTGCGCTCGTACTCGGGAAGATGCAAACATGCTTGACTTTGCCGGGAGACAGGCGTAGTATCGGTAATAGTAGATTTTTGTGTATGAAACTGCATCTTCCTCTTTCTCTCCGCTCGGCAATATATGCCATGTTTGCTGCACTTGTGGGCAATGTGCCTGCGCAGGCAGGTATTATGCATAGTGATGCCACGCTGATAACCTACACGGATTTTGGGCAGAATGCAGGGCGCTACAAGACCATGGAGAGCGCCAATGCGTTGCTGCAGTATATCCGTCAGCAGGAAGGGGGCGTGACTATCACCTACACGGGCGGGCAGCAGACCTATGTCATGCCGCATGGTATGATCGATTTCGGCAGCACCTACCATGTGGCAACCTGCGCGGCCATTTCTCCCTCAGCCATTGCTACTGTGGCTCACAACTATACGTTCGATTCGTGGTTCAGCAACAAGGTGTACGGGATAGGGATGGAGAATGCTGTGAAATACAAGGGTATTGAGCTGGGAGAGGGGGTGGGGGACTCTCGCTGGAATTCGAATGTGTTCAGCCATGCGTTGTCTACTTCAATTGGCAATGCAACAGATCACCGCGTGATGCGCCTGAGCAAGGTGATTACAGATGCGCCATATGCTGAGCTGTATGATACGGCAGGCAAGGATCTGGGCAGCCTGACCTATTACCACGCCGGCAGCGGGCAGCAGTGGCGCTCCACATACAATACAACGACACTGGTTGATAGGTCGTATCCTAACAATGCATCGCAACTTATCTCGGCATACAATTATGTCATCGGTGGCATTGTGTCGGGGGCTGCTGGGTACGCCGGTACTACCGGCTTTTATTCGCAGGAGTATTTTAACGCCGGTGGTATCAATGCCTCTGATCCGCTCACTTGGGTCAGTCGTCCGGGCGATTCCGGCAGTCCTCTTTATGTGTGGGATAAGGACTCGGGCACCTACCAGTATATAGGCTCGAACCGAGGCGAGCTGCTGACCGGGCAGGTCGGTTCAGCTTTTGTTATAGATACGACTTTTGATAAACAGGTGGTGGAGGAGCGCTACACGAAGCAGGTGAACATGGGGGCGGTGAGTGAGGTGTACCTGAATGCAGTGAACACCCAGGGTGAGACAGTGACGGATACTAAAAACAACACTACCACAAAATGGCTGGGTACTGTGACAGGGGAAGGGCTGGAGACGGTTTCGTTCGTCGGGCTTAAATCCGAGTTGAACACCTGGTCAGACCTGAGCGGGCTGAAAGATACGCAGGCATGGTATGCCTATGATCAATCCTATGTGGCGCAGAGTAACGCGGATTTGTTCTTTACGGAGAATCTGGTGTTCAATGCCACGGCAAAAGAGAACCGCATTGTGCTGAATGATACGGTGGATCTTGGTATCGGCTATGCTGAGTTCAACGGCGGGAAGTTTACCATTTCCTCTGCCGAGGGAGAGAGCAATCTGTTCAACCATGCGGGGTATGTCATCAATGAGGGGGCAGAGGTACATTTGCAGCTTACCAATCCGGCGGAGTATATGCGGGAGTGGCGCAAGATTGGCGCGGGCGATTTGTATATCGAAGGCAGCGGGAATAACGATGTGCTGCTGAACCTGGGCGGCAGCGGCAAGACCTACCTGAATCGTGAGGGGGGCTATGCAGCCTACAATGTGCTGGTGAATACCGGGGCCACGGTGGTTATCAGCGATGCGGAACAAATCAAGCGCGACCTGACCTTCGGCAACCGCGGCGGCACGCTGGATATGAACGGCAACAGCATGGTCTGGTACACCACGGCCGAGGAGGCGGATTCTACCCGGGCCGGCTTCTCCATCAATGCCTTGACCGAGGATGCCCTGGTGGCCAATTACAGCGGCAGCACCACCCTCACCTACAAGGAAGCCGGAGATACGACCTATGCGGGTTCCTTTGCCGACTCCGCCGACAGCAGTCTGAAGATTATCTACGATGTGGCGGAGGGTACCTGGGTGCTCAACAGCATCCGCACCAATTTGCAACATAGCGCCAGTGGCTTGCAAGTGGACAACGGCGCCGTGGTGCTGCGAGGCACGAACACCATCCACGGCTCCGGCTCTGCCTCAGGGCGCAATGAGAACCGCTATTCGCATGAGGATGACTGGCACTATGCCGATGCCGCAATGAACGTGACTGTGACCGATGGCGGTACATTCGAGCTGGGCAGTCATGCCCGCCTTACCGGCAATGTGACGGTGGCGAGCGGCGGCACCTATGTGATGCGCGAGGGGGTGCGCCACACCAAGGAGTATGTGGAAGGTGGCCAGGTGCTGGAGGATACCGGCAAGTATGCCGCATACTTCGGCCACAAAGGCGATGTGGTGCTGAATGGCGGCACCTTTGCCGTGCAGTTTAATGAGGGGGTGGATTCCACCACCTCCTACGCCGGCAGTGTGACCGGCACCGGCGCCATGACGGTGGATGCCGGCACCGATGGCGGCACGTTCGCCTTCAGCGGTGAGGTGGCGGACGGGGTGAGCAAGACGCTTAACCGTGGCCAGTTGCAGCTGAGCGGTACCGCCGCCGCTGATACCACCAACAAGTGGCTGGTGAATGCCGGCGGCGTGATGGTGCAGTTTGAGAACGCAGCCGATACGCTCGACGTGATACATACCGATTCCTCCGGTGTCATCGGGCTTACGGGCGACACCACCACCCAGCTCGACCTCAGCAGCCACAGTCAGCTGGGCATCGGCGCGCTCTCCGGCACCACGGTGCAGTATGGCGCAGCCGGCACCTCCGAGAAGTTGAGCAGTCTGAATCTGGGTGGTGGTGGCACCCTGGTGGTGAACTATGCGCTTTCCGGTTCGGATACGCTGAACGTGGATGGCAGGGGCTGGAGCAGTGGCGAAGTGCGCCTTGCTAATGTGGCAAGCGGCTATTCCGGCACCGTGAATGTGGCCGGTGGCGGTGGCCGCGTGCTGCTGACCACGGCTGAGGATGGCGTTTTTGCCGGCGCTACCGTGAATATCAACAACGGCGGTGTCTGGCAGCTGAATGAGACGCAGAGCGCAGCTTCTGCCAGGACCCTGAATGTGAATGAAGGTGGTACCCTGAGGGGTAAAAATATGGTCTTCGCCGGAGCGGGCACCTCGCTTGAGCTCCGTGGTTCTCTGGATTACGATAGCTTCACCGTGCAGGATGGGGCCACTCTTAATCTGCGTGATGGCGGCCGGCTGGATGCCGAAAACGCTGCCACCATTTCCGGCACTGGCGTGATGCGCCTGAATCGGCTGACTTTGTCCGATAAGGTGAATCTGGAAAACGGTGGCACTATGTATGGTAACGGTGGAACCATTGGCTCCGGTGCTAAGGTCCTCGCTACTGCCGGAACCGGCAAGCTCAATGCCGATGGAGGCACGTTCAACGTGAATGGCACCATCGGGGCTGCAGAGGGTGCCACGCTGCGCCTGGAAAATGGTACGTTCCGCATTTATCACGGTAATCTCAATGCAGATGGTGGCACGCTGGAACTGGCCACCGCAAACATAAGCCTGGGGTATCTCCAGTCGAATGGGACTCAGAATATCGGCGGTACCCTGAAAATTGCAGAAAATGTCACCATTACGGCAAATCAGACCAGTACGGATTACCAGCGAATCACGCACAATGTGAACCATATCCATATAGATGATGGTAAGTCGTTGAGTATCACGGAAACCTCAAATTCGTGGGCTCACCAGTGGAATATCGGTTCCCTGACGGGGGCCGGTGAGATAACGTGGTCTGCGAACCCGAACTGGTATGCCTCCGGCACCAGCCGCATGCGGTTGACGGGGGGGAATGATTTCAGCGGCACTCTGGTGGTAAAGCAACTGTATGGCGGTTGGAGCAGCCTGAACGATTACTCCATTCAGCACCTGGAGCTGGCACACGACAAAGCAGCCCATAGGATGGTTATATCGCTGCAAGGCGATGCTGATAGTCACCCCGGCCTGGCAATCAATACAAATAATGCCAAGGTGGCGGGGCTGGAGGGCACTGCGAACACTTACCTGTATGCCGGCCCGATGAAGACCGGTTGGCAAGGCGGCCCAGGTTCCTCTGCCTTGAACACGCTGACCATTACCGGGGATGGCGACTACACGTTCAACGGTAGTATTGTTGGCGACGCGGCTAACGGTCTGAATATTGTGATGAACGGCAGCGGAACGCAGACTTTCACGAAACAGTCGAACGTGCATGATGTGAGCGCTCTGGCGGGAAAACTGATTTTCAGCCGTGCTCCTATAGTGCATGGAGAGGTGAGCATTGCGCAGGGGGCAGAGCTGACCATGGGCAGAGGAGATTATTATCTCGACCCGGGACAGCGTCTCAACGTTCTCGCTGGCACGGCCGGCGCCAGTGCAACGCTCACGAACTCGCTCGTAATCAGTGGTGGTGAGATCAGCTTTGGCGCTTTTGACAGTACGGCGGCTTCTCTGAATGCTGTCGGTGGAGTGTCTGCCGATGCCGGACTGCAGAGCCTCGGTATCTCGTTTACGAATCAGAATGCCATTCAGCTGGGAACCAGCTATTTGCTGGCATCCGGTGACTGGAGCGCATTCGAGGGCAAGATTACGCAAAGTGAGCGCGGGTACCTGGGCGCAACGCTGACGGCCGGCAGCAGCGGCCTGAGTGCCGTGTTCAGCATGAAGGAGGGCTATGGGTACTGGGAGGGGAATGCCGATGTGCTGCAATCAGGGGCCAAGGTTGTGTTCTCCGGAAAGGGCGATTTGTATACTCTGGGTGTGCCCGGCAGCCCGTCCATCAACACCGGCTTGTTTGACGTAGCTCAGGATTTCACCATCAACTCCGCCCTTTCGGCCACTTCTCTTGAAAAGTATGGAGACGGTGCGCTGGTGGTCAATGCTGCGGTGACTTCCGATTCTATGTACGTGCAGGACTCTGCTTCGCTGAAAGGAACCGGGCAGATTTCTACCGGAACCTTAGAGATTGAGTCCGGGGCTCAGGTGCATGTGGAAGGGGCGACGCTGGATGTGCAGTCCGCTATAGAGGGGGAGGGCTCTCTCCATGTGGGTGAGGGTGGAACCCTGCAAGTGCGCGAGGCCACAACCGGCAGTGTGCAGTTGACCGCTGGTGCGACTCTTGCCACGACGGGGGCAGCTGTAGCCACCGCAGTGACCCTCGGCGCTACTGACGAGACGAGTGTGGTCACTATGCGTTTCGCTGGCAATGGCCTCCGCCTGAATGGTCTTGTGGCGGTGCAGGGTGATACGGCACTGGAGGTGCAAGGTCGTGGTGAGTTGAGCTTCCATTCGGAGTTCAATAACCTTTCTTCGCTGAACTTGAAGTCCGGCGTGAATCTGAATCAGACTTCTGAGCTCAGGACGCACCTCGTGCTGGATGGCGGCACGGCGAGTGCCAAGGGCGCTAAAATTCTGAAGGGTGATATCACCGTGAAGAATGGTGGAACTTTTACTTTTGCCAGTGATACCGGTGATACATCCGTATGCGACACGCTTGACTTCGATGCCAGCAACAAGACTATTTCGGTGAGTGGCGGCACTCTGGCCTTTGGCAATACCCGCCAGACGATGGGTGGCTGGAGCCTGGTCCTCAGTGATGGTGCGACTGTGAGCGGCGATGGTGGTTCCTACAATAATGGAAAGCAGGCCGCTCTGGACTTTAACAGTAATAATTCCACCATTTATGCAACCAGCGGCAGCAGTACCATCTCTGCCACTACGCGTCTGCGCAGCGGTAATAACCTCAACTACGATGTAAGTGAGGGGGCAACACTGACGGTGAGCGGCCTCATTCATGCAGATGGAGCATCCGGCAAGGGCTCTATCACCAAGGACGGTGAAGGCACGTTGGTGTTGACCAAGGCCAATACCTATGCTAACACTACCACGGTGAACGAGGGCACGCTGCGCACGGCGACGGATGGAGCGCTGGGTACCTCTGCCGTGGTTATCAATGGCGGCACGCTGGAGCTTAATCCCACTGGGGGAGATGCATCTATTCTGAAAGGCGCGGTCACTGTCAACGGCGGTGAGCTGTTGATTAAGGGTGATAATAACAAGGTGGTGGATACGAACGTGACAGTGAATGCCGGCGGTACCATGCGTTTTGCCGGCTCCGGCTCCGACATGCTGGATTATAACCAGTCGAACAAGAGCATTACGGTGGACGGTGGCACATTGGATTTCGGCAATACCCGCCAGACGATGGGATCCTGGGGACTGACCCTGAAGAATGGTGCTACCATTACCGGCGCTGGTGGTAGTTATGGTGTCAAGTATTCGGCAGCTCTGGATCTTAACCAGAACTTCACCATCAGAGTTGAAGACGGTGAGAACACGATAGAGTCCAACGTACGCATGCGCGGCGGCAATGCCCGCACCCTTACGTTCAACGTCAGTGAAGAAGCCTCCGTGAAAATGACGGGGCGTATCCATGCGGATGGCGATGACGCGTTGGGCCATATTATGAAAGATGGTTCCGGTACTGTTGAAATCGCATCCCGCGTTACTGCCAGTTCGCTGAAACCCAAGAATGGTGAGCTGGTGCTTTCCCTCACGGCGGCGGAAAACGTGGTAGGCATGATTGATGGCTCTCAGGGGGGCAAGGCGACCGGTACGGTGCGCCTTGCTCAGGATGTCGCCCTGAAGGTGACCGGTCAGATCTGGGGGCGCACGGGCTCAGCCATTGTGCTGGAAGAAGGTTCCTCTCTCACGAACGTGGCGGATGGTGTTATTATAACCAACCATCTGAGCATGAATGAAGCCAGCCTGGTGAACAACAGCAATGATGGTGAGTACTCGGTGAGTAACAGTGACTTTGAGCTCGTCAATGGCTATCTGAAGAATGATTCCTCGACCTCTCGTACGCTGAGTAACAAGCTGACCAACTCGGTGATTGATAATGCCAGCAAGGGTGGTGCAACCCTGACAGTGGATAATGCCGCTAATAACCTGATGGGTATCGTTGCCGGCGGAGGCGATGTGACTGTGCTGAATCAGGCGGATCTTTCCATCAACCTGATGGAGATTGCCACCGGCAGAACCGTGGGGCTGTACACCGGGGCCGATGCAAGCAGCGAAAAGGCTGCCGTGATGGTGAGTAACTCCGCCACTTTCGGAGCCGGTGCCACGCTGAACACCGCCTGCCTGACCATTGCAGATGGTACCACCCTGGATATAACCGGGCTTGACAGCGGTAATCCGGTGGTGCTGAATGGCGCGCTGACCTTCGGCAACTTCCTGAAGATGGGTGAAAATCTGCTGGCGAGTGTGGAGGCCTTGGATTATGGCGAATCACTGGCTCTCTTCACCGGTGTGCAGGGCTTCTCCCTGCCCATGCTTATCGATTCTGCTACGGATGTTTCCGTGCAGGTGCAGGCATCTGTGTTCTTTGATGATATGGCGGATCAGAACGATTATTTCGTGAAGTACCAGGTTATTGACAACGTGGGAAGTCTGCTGGTGGTGCATGTGCCTGAGCCCACTACAGCTACGCTGAGCCTGCTGGCGCTGGCCGGGCTTGCCGCCCGCCGCAGAAGGAAATGATTATTGCTCCGGCAATTAAAGAATATTGCTTTGCCGGAATATCAAATTGGTGTTTGTCGCCATCGGAGCACGGGACTTCAGTCCCGTGCTCCGACAATGTACCCCCACAAGTTCCAATTTAGTGAGTTTTTAGAGTTTCCGATTCTGGATTTACAGAGTTGGCAGGCCTGGCGGCGCTGGGGGGATATAGGCGTATCGCTGGAGCAATAAATGGACGCGATGGGGGCTTGACATGCTTCACGCCGAAGAGTAGTATCCTTGACAATATTTATCTTATGAAACTACATCTGCCTCTTTCTCTCCGTCGCAGTTTGCTTAATATTCTGTTTGCAACAGGTTTTGCGGTGGCGTCTTATTCTGCATCTGGTGGTGTGATGCATCCCGATGTGTCGTTTCAGACGTATACAGATTATGCCCAGAATATGGGTCGATATGCTCTGGGGAGCAGAGAAAATGCCTTGCTGAAACATATCCGGCAGGAGGAGGGAGGATATGTGATTCGGTACACGAATGGGAACGAGCCTCACATTATCTCTCTGGAACAGGGGCTGCTTGAGACTAGTAGTGTGGACGACATAGGTGCGTTGAATGCCGTTTCGCCATCGTTTATTGCAACAGTGCTGCACAATGGAACCATAAATGCTTCATTTGGAACGCGCCAGGTGGGTGAGGAGCATGCTATTAATTATGTGGGCATTGATATTCGCTATTCGGATGTGTTCCGCCTGGCTCCGAATGACAGCGCCGGTGGGCAGTACGACTACATGCTGCAGCGTCAGAGCAAGATTGCCACAGAGGTGAACTGGATACCAACGACTTCGGTGACGGATATGAGCACGTTGATTGGTACTTATGAGTACCATATCGGTGCAGGGTCAAAGGGAGTTTGGAGAGAGGAGATAAATGGTTATGAGAGTCTGGCGGGTGCGTATTCCTACATCATAGGCGGTATCAATGAGATTACATCGGCCACGACACTTGCTAATACGACCAATATAACAGTTGCGTTGGATACCCGCTATGCATCCGGTCTGGGGGCAGGGCCGGAGAATCCCCTGCCGAATGCAATCAGGGCAGGTGACTCGGGTAGTCCGGTTTTCATATATAACGAGGATACCAAGCGTTATGAGTATATAGCTGCCCAGCAGTCCGGCGGTTCGACTAACGGGTATGCACGAGGTAATGTGACCTGGACCCACGATACGCTGGAGTCGTTCAATGAACGGGTGAACATGAGTTCCACTAATCTGGTGCAGCTAAATGCCGTAACCTGGACCGGGGATTATTATCGTGATAAGGATGGGAACAGCACGACGGTGTTCTATGGCCTTGCAACGGATGCAGCCGGCAATGTGCTGGGAGAATACAATGCCCTGAAGTCCGGGATGAATACGTGGGCCGACTTATCGGGGATAAAGGATTTGCAGAACTGGTATGCGTACGATGCAGTGGCGTATCTGAATAATAAGCGGGCAGATTATTTCTTCAATGAGAATCTGGTGTTTACCGCTACTCAGAGCCAGAATATCATAGAGCTGCAGGATACGGTGGATCTTGGGGTGGGATATGTGGAGTTCAATGCCCGTGAAGCCGGTGACGCCAGCTATGTCATTCAATCAGCCGAGGGTGAATCAAATCTCCTGAACTCAGCCGGTTACGTGGTAAACGAAGGGGCTTCGGTCCATGTGCGGCTTACGAACCCGGATGACTATATGTATGAATGGCGCAAGATGGGCGCAGGTGATTTGTATATAGACGGCACGGGGGATACGAATGCCCTGCTGAATCTGGGCGGCAGCGGTACAACCTACTTACAGCAGCAGGGTGGCCATGCAGCTTACAATGTGCTGGTGAACCGCGGTGCCCGGGTTGTGGTGAGTGACCCGAACCAGATTGTACGCGATTTTACTTTCGGCGCCGGTGGCGGTGTGCTGGACATGAACGGCAACAGCATGGACTGGTATTGCAGTGAAGACGCTGCCGGTCGCTTTACCATCAATGCCCTTACAGAAGAGGCCATGATTACCAACGGCTCTTCCACCGGAGTGACCCTTACTTACAAGGAGGGGGGCGCAACATCGTATCTGGGCTCATTCTCCGATTCGGAACAGGGCGCGCTGCTTATTGATTACCAGGGAGACGGCACGTGGACACTGAATGGCATTTACACCAATCTGACCCACCATGACGGCAGCGGACTGGTGGTGAGCGATGGTAAGGTGGTGCTGAGCGGGGTGAACACTGTGCACGGCATGGGGTCTATCGACGGAACTTCTGCCAACCGGGCAGTGCATGAGAACGACTGGCACTATGCGGATGCGGCCATGGCGGTGACGGTGAAGAGCGGCGCCACTTTTGAGCTGGGAAGTCATGCCCGCCTTGAGGGTAATGTGATGGTGGAGAGCGGCGGTACCTTTGTGATGCATGAAGGGGTGCACCACCGGTATGAGTATGTGGAAGGCGGCGAGATTCTGGAGGATACCTACAAATATTCTGAGTTTTACGGATTACAGGGTGACGTGTCGCTGGCCGGCAGTATGCAGGTGAAGTTTGAGGCAGACTCGACCGCGAACCTGACCTATGGCGGCTCTATCAGTGGGGCCGGGGCTTTGTCGGTGGATGCCGGATTATCGGGCGGGTTTGTCAGATTTACCGGGGATAATTCAGAGCATACCGGCAGCAAGGAGATAGTGGCCGGTGGTGTGGTGGCGGAAACTGTGGCCGCACTCGGCAATACGAGCGAGGAACGCTGGCTGGTGAGGGGTGCCGGTTTTATTGCGTCCGGTGCATTTGTAGAGGGGTATGATGCCCTGGCTCATATTGATTCTGCCTCCACCGGTGTGCTGGCTTTGATGTCCGACTATGCTACACCCATCGACCTGAGTACTCATAAGGGACTTACGATAGGTGCGCTGGCAGGGCACACGGTGAACTACGGCTCTGAAGATACGGAATTGACGGCATATGAGGGAGCGAACGGGCGCTATTACTGGGTGCTCGGTGGTGGTGGCGGTGAGCTGGTGGTGCATTCTCTGCTGCTTGGGGATGTGGATCTCTACCTGGGGAGTGATGCCAGTTCGACCGGCAAGGTAACATTGACGAATACCGGCAATACTTTCAGTGGAGAAGTCTTTTTCCGTGGAACCGGTGTTATTCTGAATGCGCTGGAGGGTACTCTGGGTGAGTCTCACTTTTCCGTGTCTTATGGTAATGGTCTGGTAGCCTCTTACGTCGAGCTGTTGGATCGTGTAGAAAAAGCTTCTGCCGGTGTATTATATGTGGATAGAATAGCAGACGCCGATATTGACCTGAGTGAGCATGCGCAGCTCAGCATCGGTGCATCGGAGAATGTGACATATACCGGGACTGTTTTATGGGCCGATGGTGCGGATTACCGTTTTTCAGCTGCGGCAGACGCGTTCCTGGTGGTGAAGAACGAACTGACCGGGGATAGAAACGTGGTGGTGGATGCCCAGACGCACAGTGGGGGTAAAGTGGAATTACGCCTGGCAGAGGAGTTTGGCAGTGACGTAACCGTGCAGGGCAATAATAGTCAGACAGAGGGGGGCGACATTACGTTGCTGATGGGGGCTGATACGCGGTTGCTGGGCGAGCTCACTTTAGGTGCCGGCGGCAGCTTCGATTTGAATGGCCACATCATCACCCTCACTCAGAGCGTGCGAGGAGAGGGCGGTGCTTTGCTGGACTCAACGGGGCGTGGTGAGCTTGTGATGGATGCCAGCAGTGGAGATTTGTCGCTTTCCGGAGAACTGAACATAACCACGCTGCGCAAGATAGGTCAAAATGACCTGGAGCTTGGAACCAGCGGTACGGTTGGTTCGGTGTATGTGCAAGCCGGTAGCCTGACGCTGGGAGGAGCTTCTGTTCTGAGTTCTGATTCAACGGTACACCTGGCCGATGGGGCTTTGCTGAATCTGGGGTACGAAACGCAGGCTGCTATATCTGTGGATTCGCCGGGGGCGAGCGCAGAGGTGCACCAGAGTGGTAGCGGCCTGCGGAGGCTCGCCTCCCTGCAGCTGGCTGAGGGGGCAACCGCCCGCCTGACCGGTGATAGTGGCTATACTTTCTGGGATGAGTCTTACGGCGGCGCATCTGCAACGCTGACCGTGGAGACTGCAAATCTGGACCTGAATAGCCAGCAAAGTATTGATATCGACGGGACCCTGAGTCTTACAGCAGAGGCCGTGACACTCCGTTCCCGTGGTAGTGCTGATGACATGCAGCGCAATATCGAGCACCTGCACGTAGGCGGAGGTGTTTTGACTGTGTGGGAAGAAAGCTGGAATACCATCTGGAATATCGGAGCGCTGACGGGAGCCGGAACCTTGCAGTGGAACTCCAACACAACCCACGATACGACTTCGCGCATGGTGCTCATGGGGGATGGCGATTTTACCGGCACCATAACCTTGAACCGTGATTTCAGGTCCGATAGCCGTACCCATGGGGCCTTTATTGAGCTGGCCAGTGATTATGCCGCCCGGAATGCTGATATCATCCTGGATGGCGCCGGTGCCAATGCCGTGGCATCCCTGGCGCTGAATACCGCCAATGCACATATCAAGGGGCTTGCCGGTAATGAACATAGTTTTGTGTATGCCGGTGTATCTCTGGCTGAGGCTGCGCTGAGCGGGAATGCCCGCCCTGCGACCTCCCGCTCAGCGGTGCTTTCTGTAGATACGGGGGCGGATAAGTCGTTTACATATGCAGGAACCATCGGAAATGCGGGCGATACACTCGAACAGGGGATAAGCCTGGTGAAGACCGGGGCTGGAGCTCAGCATTTTACCGGTACTGTGTCGTTAAATGATGTGACGGTGACAGAGGGGACCTTGTCTTTTGCTGCAGATACGCTTACTCTTCGCGGGGATGTTTCACTGGCGTACGGTTCTTCTCTGAGCATGGGGGATTTCAGTCTGGAGGAGACGCGTGCATTTGCGGTTGCTGCAGGGGCTGCCGGCGCAGAGGGGAGTGCCGATTTTGCCGGTGTGCTGACACTGGCCGGTGGTTCGTTTGTGTTTGATGGAGCGGCAGTAAACTCTGCTTACGGCCAGTCAGAGGCGGCTTTGGCCCTGAATGGGGTGCAGATGCAGGGGGAATCGCAGGTGATTTCCTTTACGAATGCCGGTGCGTTGAGGGCGAACCGGACCTATGTATTGTCGACAGGGGATTGGACCGGTATCAGGGATAAGATTACCTTGCAGGGCCTGGATTATTACTCAGCATCTCTGAGCACGAATGAGAGCGGGCATTTGCTTCTTACCTTGAACATGCTGGATAATTCCCTGTTGTGGGATGGCACTGCAGAGCGCACCGAATGGTCGTCAGATTATTTTGGATCAAGCGAACGGAATATCGGTTCTGCCAATGTGTTGTTCTTTGATGATGCTGCCGGGAGTCGCAATGTGCTTGTAACCGGCGATAGCTCCGCTCAGCAGGCCGTGTTTGCTTCGTCTGAAGATTATTTTGTAAGCTCTGCAAATGGGGTGGCAACGGTGGGAAGTCTGGCTCAGATTGGTGCCGGCACCACGACTCTGGATGGCGGCGTCCTTGTAACCGGTGAGACTCAGATATCCAGCGGTGCGCTGCGTATGACGGCCACCGGGCAGCTGCAGGGCCATGTAGGGGGCGATGGTACCCTCGTCATCGACTGGGGTGCAGATGTCAGCGGCTACTACACGCTGAGAGACCTGGGCACCCTGCACCTGGTGAGCGGCTCGTTTGGCTCAAGCAAAGTAGGATATGGGGCCATGGGGGTAGAGCATATCATTGTGGAGCGTGGGGCCACCTATGTGCAGGCAGATAATGTGACTTATTCCGGGCATATTACTGCCCGGGGTGGTGTGCTGCAGCTTGCCGGCGGTGGAATCAATGGTGAATTGAGTCTGGCTGCCGATACTGAGCTCTACATCCGCAGCGGTGACGTAAACCTGCACTCAGCCATCGACTGGAACGGCTTCTCCCTGGAGCAGACCGGCAACAATAACGCCCGTGTGCATATTGGTGGTGAGGCCGCACTGGAGAACTACACTGTGAAAAACGGCGAATTGTGGTTCGATGCCCAGAAGGTGCACCGGGCCGGGACTCTGGTGGTGGAGTCTGGAGCCAGGCTGGTGATGACGCACAATGCCTCGCTGGAGGCATCGCAGATTCTGCTCCGCGGCGGCTCACTCTTAATGAGAAATGGCGGCGGGAACAACAATTCCATATCGGCCGATATTCTGGTTGATGAATCAGCTATAATCGGCGGTGCGTCGAATGGGTCCCTCGCTGATGTGAACGGCACCATTTCCGGCACCGGGGTGCTTACGTTCGTTTCATACCCGGATGCGGCCTCTGCCAACAAGTTCGTGGTGAACTCCCTTATTTCCGATGCTGCATCTCCGCTGGCCCTGGTGGTGGATGGAGCTAAGGTGAACCTGGCAGCGGCCAATACATACACCGGGGGCACTACGATCAACAGTGGCACTCTCACGGTGGCCCAGGCCCGGGCTCTGGGGACTGGTGACGTGGCGGTAAATGGCGGCACCCTGGCTCTGGAAACAGATTTTGCTGTGGGAAAATTGCGTGGTTCCGGCGGCTCCATCAATGTGAATGCGCACGCTCTGGAAATCAACGATGCAGTTTATGCAGGCAGTATTACGGGAACGGGAGCCCTGATAAAGGCCGGCTCTGCTCAGGCTGAGCTGAGTGGGGAGGTAACGATGTCCTCCCTCGCAGTGCAGAGTGGTTCGTTGCTGGTTTCCGGTTCGCTGGATGTGGCAGAACCCATTCAGGTTTTGCCCGGGGCTGTTCTCACGCTTGCGGGAGAAGTGACTTACCATTCTGCTATTCAGAATGCAGGTGTGGTGAATTTGTCGGAGGGGTGTGTGTTTGATTTGGATGTGAGATCCGGGGTCAATGGTTATTTCAGTCTCATTACCGGAGCGGGCAGTATCAGTGGTGCTGAATTAAGTGCTGCCAATTTCCTGTTGCAGGGGAGTTCTCTTGGGGGAGTCACCTGTGTCATCTCGCAGACAGGAAGCGACCTTGGCGTGACGTTGAGCGGTTTCGGCCGCGAGTTGAGCTGGAGCGGCCAGGCAGGGGGGACCTGGGATACTGAGTCCGGGAACTGGTTAACGCAGGAGGGCGAGACAACTGCTTTCCGTATGCTGGATGTGCTGCATTTCGGAGCAGAGGCTGAAACCACGACGCTGAATGTAGAATGCACGGTGATAGCCTCCAGCCTGACCGTGGATGGTGGTGATTACCGTTTCACCGGCATCCCGATCGAGGTTCAGGATGCTGTGAGCGTGGCCGCCGGTGCCTCCGCTGCGTTTGAGTCCGGGCTGCAGATAGACGGGGGGCTTTCTCTGGCCGGTCGTCTGAGTATGGCAGTGAACCAGAACCAGAGCCTGAATTTGACGAGCTCCGGCGGCAGCCTTACCAAGACCGGCAGCGGCACGCTTTCACTTGTGTCTGATGCCCAAAGCCTCGGTTTTGAATCAGTGACTGTCGGTGGCGGTGGATTGCGGGTAGAAGTGGCGACGACTGCCGATTCCGTGGAGCTTGATTCCGAAACCGAGCTGGCACTGGTGCATGAGAAGGGCGACTCTGTGCTGGGGTCGGTTCAGGGTGCCGGAGCAACGCTGAGCAAGAGCGGTGCCGGCAATCTCGAGATTGCCGGAGCAACGGTGGATACGATGACCTTGAAAGGTGGTGGTGAAACCAGACTGACGGGAACCGTAGAAACCCAGCATTTGTCACTTGGCCTGGGCTCCGTGGTGCTGGAAAACGGGGCGTCAGTAACGGCTACCCGGTTAACTGCGGGTAACACCGCAAATAACCAGGCAACCCGGATAACAGTGGAAGAGGGGGCAGCTCTGACAGTGACCGGCGACAACATGCGTGATGACACTGATTCAGACATGCTGCTGGCACATTGGAAATCCTGTGCCACGGTGCTGCAATTGACCGGTGGCGAATTGAATGTGGAAAACACCTACGTGCTGATGGGGTGGGATACTGGTGGCACCCTGCAGGCCGATGCAGGCACCGCGAACCTGCTCGGTATCCGGTTCTCTTCCAATCGTGGAAACTCCGATGCGTTGCGCCTGGGCTCCGCAGCAGAAGGAAGTGCCGTTATTAATATTGGTTCATACGGTATCCAGAATATAGGGGCGTCAGATTTCGTGGAATTAGGGCGCGGTACCATTCGCGCCACGGCAGACTGGACCGCAACCGCGAGTAGTTCTGAATCCGGCTCCGGGGCTATTACGCTGGTGTCGAAGGATTACGGTACTGTGATTGATACCAACGGCTACTCAGTTTCTATTGATTCCGCTCTGGCTGGCGACGGTCTCCTCCGGAAAACCGGAGATGGGGTTTTGAACGTGAACGGTGATGTGTCCGCTTATACCGGTATTGTAGATGTGGCGGGTGGTTCTTTAGTAGCCACTGCCAATCTGGCGCACATTCGTCTTTCGTCCGGCGGCTCGCTGGTCGGCACCCCCTCGTTGAACGAAGGCATGGAGCTGATAGCCAATGGCGGCATGGTGGATGGCAACCTGGTGCTGAATGGCGGTGTGTTGAGCTTCTCCGAGGAAATCATGAACTCCGGCGCGCCCATGCTCACCGTGGCGGATGGTTATACCATTAGCTTTGCAGAAGGCGTGAGCCAGCAGATTATCTCCATCGAGAACGTGATGGATATTCAGAGCGGAGATTATCACCTGGTAGATGGAACCTTTGCTGAGGGTATATCGGGAGCTCAGTTCAGTCTGGGGGGCATTTCAAGTTTTGTAATGGCTGAAATAGACGTGAGGGAAAATGGTCTCTGGCTGGGGCTCACGGCCTATGAAGGCGGCTTGCAGATATGGACCGGCACGAATGAATCTCACACCTGGAGCACCACTGTGTTCGGCTCGGAAGAGAACAAGGGAGTCTCCACTCTCCTCTTCACTGACGCAGCCGAGAATCGCAACGTGGTGCTGGCTGAAAGCGTGGATGCCGCAGCCCTGGTGTTTGAAAACTCTCAGGCGTATAATATCAACTATTCAAATGTTAATAGTGTCTTATCCATAGACTCTCTGGAGCTTAAAGGCAGTGGCTCTGTGCGCGTGAATGCCGCTCTTGATGTGACCGGGGCCACCATTGCTGTGGACAAGGGAACACTGGAGCTGAACGGTACTGCTACCTTGGATGATGCCGCTTCCATCACCCTGACCAATGGGGGTGTGCTGAATATCTGCTCCTCGACCCAGACTCTGCATAACCTGAGCATGGATGCAACTTCCGGTGTCATTGATATAGGCGGCGGGGGCGTGCTGCATCTGCATGATTATTCGGGAGCCGGCAGCATTGGCGTGGGCACGGTGCATACCTATGGCAATGTCGGGTTTGTGGCAGGTGCCGGGTTGAAGTCACTGCTGGTGCAGCAGGGACACACTACCCTGAGCGGAGAACTGGCACCGGAGCATATTACGCTGGCCACCGGCACTCAGTTGAGCCTGGATTCGGCCCTCAATCTGGGCGCCGGCACGTTGCTGACCGTGCAGGGGGCTGCGGCGTTGAATGCAGACCTTGTGCTGGCCGGGGGAACCATGCATGTCGCGCTCACGGAGCAGAATGGCAACGCTTCATTCACCGTTAATGGCACGGTGAGCGGCTCCGGAGGCTGCTTATTCAATGGCGGCGGAACGCTGACCTTTGCAAACAATGTTGACCTGGGCTCATTTACACAGGCGGACAACGCAGCCACAAACTTCAATGCAGTTACTACGCTGAACACGCTGAACGTGTCCGGAGGCACGGTCAACATTGTGGGAACGACCACGGTGAACAACCTGAACGCAACGGGGAGCGGCACTGTCAATGTTGCCGGAACCGGTGTTCTGACCATCCACACGGACAGCATGACCCTCAATCCTGCTTCGCTGGAGCTGGCCGAGGGCGCAACCCTGAACCTGGAGAGGGGCGCCTACCAGCTGGTGGATGGCAATATCTTGTCGAATGACAAGGCTATCATTAACTTCAGCGGCACGTCCATGAAGGCAGCCGGAGGCGCCACAAATACCACGTTCAATGGTACTTTCAACGTGTTGTCGGATGCCACCTTGGATGTAAGTACCAAAAACGATGGGATTCTTCATGGACCAAATATTTCTGGTGTGATGAATATATCAGAAGGAAAGACGCTTACCGTAACAGGCGAAAGTGTGGGAACGCGTCTGCAGATTAACGAAGGGGCCGTGTTGTTGTTGCAGAATGGAGCAACCGTTAATCGAACGGACAATGGGGCTTTCTATGTCAAGGGGTCGCTTGCAACAGCGGAAAATGCAGATGCAACGTTTAGGTCTAGAGACGATATTCACCTGAACTACATTAACGCCTCAAAGGGCCTGGAGGATACCGGTGGCTCCATCGATGTGGCGGACGGTGCTTCCCTGGTGCTGGATATCAATAAGATGACCAGCTATGGTAAGGCAGAGCTCAACGTGGGCAGGAATGCCTCACTCGACCTCACCGGCACGAATAATGTTTCCCTGGGTTCGGATACGACCATGAACCTGGGCAAGGGCGGCAGCATCGCGTTCAGTAAGGTGGAGTTCTCCAATAGGGGCGCTGCAGATAATGCCACGGTGAAGGGGGCCCTCGCTTCCTATGTGCTGACCAATGGTCATGTGAAGAGTACCGCAGAAGCGGACGCTACCATCGGTCAGCAGCTGGTGAATTCATCCGTGGAAAATGCCGGTGGCGGCACGCTGACGGTGAGCAACTCCGCCAACACAATCACCAGTCTGGAGGCCACTAGTGGTAATGTGAAGCTCAGCGAAAACATGGAGGTGCAGAGCCTCTCCGCGGCCAGCGGCAAGACCGTGACTGTGGTTGCCGGTAAGAACATCGCCATGGCCGGCGGTGTGTCCCTGGGAACCAATGGGGGAGATGCCACCCTGGCCGCCCGGAGCGATTACTCACTGGCCCGCCTGATGGAGGGTGCTTCCTTTACTATTCGGGATATGAGCCTGACAAACACAACCCTCACCGCAGCGATTGGTGCGGCGCCGGTGAAACTGCAGAATGTGACGGCTTCCAATGTGGTGCTGAGCCAGGGCCGGTTCACCATGCAGGGGGCCACTCCGACTGTGGGGATGGGGGCTACCGGGAACTCGATGTTGACCTACGTCGAGGGGGTATCAGGCATCATCAACGGGGCCACGCTCACTCTGGTGGCGGATCCCTCCATCCCCATGGGGGGAGCAACTGCTATGGTTGACCTGGAGTTCGTGTTCACCGGTTTCAGCACGGAAACTGCGTATGCAGCCGGTTCTCTGGCAGGTCTGGAAAGTGCCTACGGTATCAAGTTCGGGGGCTTGCTGGGCGAGCTGCTGCAGGTTGCCACGGAAAGTGTGGCCGCTGCTGATACGCTGAGTGCGGGCGAGAGCATCAGCCACGCTGCTGCAGCTTCCTGCACCGTGAGCTATGGTGCAGGCACAGGATCCAATGTAGGGAGCCTGGTTATCACCATTTCCGGCCTGAGCGTGCCCGAACCGGCTACGGCTACACTGAGCCTGCTGGCGCTGGCTGCGCTCGCCGTCCGCCGCAGAAGAAAGGTGTGATGATTGATTTTCCCGGCGCGGTCGTGATGGACCGCGCCGGGACGTCCGACCAACGGGAGGATATCGTCCGGCGGAGCCGGATATCGTTTTCCTGTAGGGTGTGATTTATTGTTTCCCAATGATTGGGAAGAGAAGAGGGCGAGGGGTAATGGGAACATCCTGCCGCTGGCAGGACGTAAAACGAAATCCGCCCGTTTCACGGGCGGACGAAATCCACGCCTGTGGCGTGGACGATATCTGCACCTGCGGCGCAGACGATATCCTGCCCTGCGGGCAGGACTTTAGTTCAGACGGAAGGTGATGCGGGCCTTGGTCATATCGTAGGGTGAGACCTCGATACGGACGC
>CALFTQ010000038.1 GCA_937916135.1 uncultured Verrucomicrobiales bacterium | reverse complement strand
GGAATACGAAAAATGGAAAAATTAGCATAAATACGTTGCTCGAATTTCAAAAAATTGCTATTTTACCCTTGGACAAACAAAATTAACCACTAATTAGAGTTCCCAAGCGTATGAAACCACACTTACCGCTTTCTCTCCTCCGCGGCCTGATGGCCGCGATTCTGGCATGGCCCCTGGCTGCGCACGCTGGGTATACCGCGCCCACAAGCATCAGCCTGCCCTCTGGCTACACTCCTTACAGTGTGGATGCTGCGGACGATATCACTACGTTGACAGACAAAGGGGCTAAAACTGCTTACCAGCTTACGCAGGATATCAGCCTTGTGGAATGGGGGGCAGCGTTGACTGCTTCTTACGCGCACACTTTGCATTTTACCAGCGCGAGCGCCGATAAACTGGCTTCCATCACTTTCGATAACAGCGCCAGGTGGCTGATTCAGGTGCGGCAGACTCGTGCGCTGAGCTGGGATTCGCTGGATACCATCAGCTACACCAACAACAAGCTCGACTCCTCATACAGCCTCATCAGGAGTGATGGCGGCCCGATGACCTGGACCAACAACCGGCAGATTCTGGCCAGTAATAACGAAGCCGGCGAAGGCGGCGTCATAGCCGGCTACTCCGGCAGCCCCATCCTCATGCAGGGGAATGGCACCATTTCTTTCACGCAGAACTACGCCAAGGGCTCGGGTGGCGCCATTGTAGGAGATGTGACGCTGGATAACAATGATTCCATCCTTTTCAGCAGCAACGCGGCCAAGTCATCGGGCGGTGCCCTTTCGGGGGCGAACATCGCCATCAGCAACAATGGCAGCGTGGTTTTCAGCAAGAACGAAGCAGAAGAGGCCGCAGCAATTGATGCCAGCAGGTTGATAAGCATCACCGGCAACAGCAGCGTGCTTTTCGAGAAAAACCTGACAACCGGACTTGAAGGTTCAGAGTTGCGCAGTATCTGGACCTACGGCGACCTGGTTTTTGCAGCCGGTGAGAAGCAGACCATCCGTTTCCACGATGCTGTGACCTCCAAAGGCAGCACCAGCCTGAATGCGGATTATACTGATGCCGCTGGTAAAACCGTGGGCGCCACGGGCACCATCATCCTCGATGCTACGAATGTGGCAGCTGATTTTGAGGAAATGGCCGGACGCAGCGGCACGGCTGATGAGCTGCGCTTCTCCCGCTCGCACTATCTGGGCACCACCACTCTGCACAATGGTACCGTGCAGGTACAGGGGGCTGCAAGATTGTATGCCTCCTCCATGGAATCGGCAGCGGGCAGCTCCCTGGTGCTGGAAGATGGCCGCCTGCGGGCCGATATGTTCACGCTGGAGGCTGGCGCCACCCTATCCCTGGATGGCAACAGCTATGCTATGATGCTGGATGGTACCCTGTGCGATGATTCCGTGCTTGAAATTGCCGGGCTGGATGCCGGGGGAACCGCTCGCCTGGCCGGCAAGATTCAGGCAGAGGGATTGGTTATCCGGGTGGATGCCTCGGAACTGAGTAAGGGAAATTCCTACCGCCTGTTCACTCTGGCCGCGGGCAGCTCCATCGCCTGGGATGCCGCTAATATCCGCCTGGAGGGTGTAGATGCAGAAGATGCCAGCCTGGTCTGGAACAAGGGGAGCCTGTACCTGGACTACGGCGTGACCACCGCTACGGAAGAGAGCATGCAGGTGAAGGATGGCTACATCATCTCCGAGGCCAGCGAGCGTATCACCCAGGCAAACGCCTCGCGTCTGCATGAGTCTGAAGGCTCGCAGCGCTTTGTGCTGGCGGAGGATATCACGCTGGAAGGCGCCCGCGTGACGCTTGATGCTCTTGTGGCGCACTACGAGGTGAGCTCTGAGGATGCGCCTTGTTCCCTCTCCTTCAGGGGGTCAACTGATGCTGCTTTCTCCACCCCCGAGGGACCCTGCAATATCTACCTCAATCACCTCGATAAGCTCAGTTTTGAGAACAATTCGGTGAGCACCGAAGCTTGCCCGGCTCTTTTCATCAATGCCACCGGCGAGATGAATGACAATAAGGCTATCTCCTTCACCGGGAACTATTCCGGCGGCAACAGCGCGTTGTTTGTGGGCATTGGTGCAGAGCTTTCCATGCAGCGCAACGGCAGCCTCCTGTTCGAAGGCAACACCGCCCGCACCGGTGGTGCCATGTCGGTGCTCGGCTCGTTGGAAATGGCCTACAGCGAAACGGTGAACTTCAACGGCAACCAGGCCGATGGCGGTTCCCAGGTATATGGTGGTGCCCTCTATGTGGCCGGGCAGGGAGCCTTGGCTGACCTGCACCACATCACGGAGCTGAAGTTCACCGGCAACAAGGCCGCCATGGGCGGCGCCCTGGCTTCCATAGGAGAGGGCAGACTCCGGATACATGACAACGGTTCCGTGCTTTTTGAGAAGAATCAGATTTATACCACACCTGGTGATATTGCTAACGGCAGCGCGCTTTATTCCTTTAACGATGGTTCCATTGAGGTGTCGGACAACGGGAGCGTCACCTTCAAGGAGAATGACGGTTCTGCCATTTACGTGGGGCTCAATGGTACTACTCGTCTGACAGGAAATGACAGCATCACTTTCACCGGTAACACCGCACCCGAGGGTGGCGCCGCGAAGGTGGTGGATGGCGTGTTTGAGATGTCCGGCAACGGCCAGGTTCTCATTGAGGGGTGTGTTAGCTCATACGGAGGGGCAGCTCTATGTGCCATTACCGAGCAGCCGTCAGTCTCGGCACCGTCGTCCCTGGTTCAGCTGAACAGCAACGATTCTCTCATCATCCGTAACAACCGCAGTGGTACAGCCATTTATCTGCAGGGCCGGGGTACGGAGCTGCAGATTCAGAACAATGACTATGTGCTGCTGGAAAAGAACTCCGGTGCCACCGAAACGGGCCGCCGCCTGCGCGGCATCCTGGCTGGCAGTTCCAATTCTCTGGTTACGCCGGTATCGGTAAAGATTTCCGCCGCTGCTGATAAACTGGTGGAGATTCGCGATTCCATTTACGTCGGGGAGAATGCGACATTGTCGTTCAACTGCGATTACACGGATGCCACCGGCACCTCCCACAAGCAGAAGGGCGATATCCTCATCACTGGTGCCTATGTGGCCGAAGCTCTCAAGGAAGTACAGGATGGCACCGTCCCCACGGCAGAGCAGGTTACGGAATCCAGCACCTCCGAGGTGAAAACCATGACCAATGTGTACGGTGGCCGCCTGCGCGTGGAGGATGGCGCCATCTACCGCGGCTACGGTATCACCGCCACAGAGGGCTCCGCCGCTACGGTTCTGCTCAAGGATGCTACGCTGGATCACTCCGGTTATGATCTCACCTTCCACACCGGCACAACCCTGGAAGTGACAGGCAGCAGTGCTGTTGCCGGTAACCTGGTGATTAAGGATGGCGCCACGCTGGATACCGCAGATTCCACCCTCAGTCTGACCGGCACGGCTCAGCTGGGCTCAACCCTTTCACTGGCAAGCGGTGATACCCCCGCCGTGCTGAACCACGTTTCCCTGGGGGCTGAGTCTGCCTCCGGCCAGGTGGCCGGGGCGGGCATCACCCAGGCCACCATCAGCATTTCCGCCGCGAACTACACGCTTTCCGACTTGGCATTGGAGAATGTGCAGCTCCATGCGGGCAGCTCCACGGTTGTTCTGCGTGATGTGAACGTCGGCCCTGGCTCCAGTCTCAGTGCCGATTCGGGCGGCAGCGTGCAGCTGGCCGGCAAGGGCTCCTGCCAGCTTGGCAGCGCCACCAGCCTTGGTTCAGGCGTGAGTCTGGCGGCGGACTGGAGCGGCACCGTCACCCTGACTGGCGCAACCCTGGCGGGGCATAATATGAACAATCTGGGCGTGGCCGGTTCATCCGTGGAGTTCAAGGGCGTTTCCGGTTACCTTAACCAGGCTACAACGGATCAGACCTATGCAGCCGACCTCATCCTGACCAACGATGGTAACACCGCCGCCTGGTCCCTGAACAACGGCTGGAGTGGCGACACTCGCATCTTCTCCGGCAGTGTTTCCGGCTCCGGTACCCTGCAGCGCACCTCCTGGCGCGGCACAGAACAGGAAATCATCTTTGCCGGCGATACTTCCCAGTGGACTGGCCTGCTCTCGCACAGCCCGGATTCCGCTGCACAGAATGGTGTCACGATCAAAACGCTGGTCACCTTCAGCGGTTCCTCTGAAATCAATGTGCAGATGACCACCAACGGCAAGGGCGAATTCAACGTGACACTGGATGATGCGAATCTGGCTGCAGGTTCCACCGTGAGCGTCAACAACACCCTTGCTGCCTCCAGCCTGAAGGTGACAGAGGGCACAACCGCCCGGTTGAAATCCACGGCCAGCCTGGGCAGCACTACGCTCAGCGGGCTGAATGAGCAGGCTGCCACCCTGCGCAGTGTAACGGCTTCGGAAGCTGCCCTCATTGGCAACGGGACCGATGCCCTGGCCCAGGATGTGTGGATGCAGGCAGTGGCCGAGGCTTATGAGATTTCGGCAGTGCAGCTCAGCCGTGTTAACTTCACTTCAGAACTGACCCACCTGACCCTCAACCAGGTATCGCTCGATGCCGCTTGCAGTTTCTCTGTGGGGGATACCGGGCTCATTACCCTGAGCGATACGGTTCTGAGCCTCACCCTTCCCGAAACGTCCGCCGGAGAAGCCTTCTACGTGGACCTCAGCAACCTGTTCCAGTGCACGGTGGAAGGTGAACTCACCCTCTCTGTGGATGCCGCAGCCCTGATGGATGCCGGCTACAAGAGTGTGTCGGTCGATTTCGGTACCTCCTCATCCGAGGATTACAGCAAACTTGTGCTCAAGATGCAGGATGGTCAGTTTGCCGGCACAACGGGCAATGTGACCAGCTTTACCCTGATTCCGGAGCCAGCTACTGCAACCCTCAGTCTCCTGGCCATGCTTGCACTCGCGGCCCGGCGTCGTAGGAAATAAAAGCGTTCGCCTCTGATATTTCCATGAATGTACGAGCATTCCCAGGGAAGATAGCACTTGCAGGATGAATAGTGATTTGCTGATGTCATTGTTGTGCACGCTTCCGGGCATGTTTGCCGCTTTGCTCTGGTTGAGACCGGGCAGGCGAGAGACCGCTCCCCCCGCCGAGGAGGAGTAAAGCTTGCACCTCATCTGATAATATCCCGG
>CALFTQ010000037.1 GCA_937916135.1 uncultured Verrucomicrobiales bacterium | reverse complement strand
GCGTGGACGATATCTGCGCCTGGCGGCGCAGACGATATCCTCGCTGCGCTCGGACTTTTGCTGGACAATATGGTATTTTCCTGTTATTGTTCCCTTATGATGCAGAGGCTTTGGGGATGTATGAGCTCTTTTTGCAAGCGTAGCTGGGGGATGCCGCTGGCCGCGCTGCTGGGCTGGGGTGTGTTGGCGGTGCTGATGGTGGCGGCGCATTTGTGGAGCTGGCGGATGGATACGCTCTGGAGCTCGGTGCTGGAGTGGCTGCTGCTTGTCTTGGCGTGCCTGGTTCTGATTTTGTGGCTGGGGTTGGTGGGGTGGCTGCTGGTGCGCACGGTGCAGGGGGTGAAGCGGCGTAAGTGGTGGCATGTGGCCGGCTGCTGGGGCTGCACTATGCTGAGCGGGGTGCTGTCGCTGCTGATGGGACTGGGCCTGATGATTCTGACGGCCTTTTTCCCGGATAGGTTTGCCTATGGATTGACGCTCCCGGAGGGGAGGGAGTTCGTGTCTCCCCGAGGGTTGCGGGAGCTGCAGGGGGATGTAAAACCAGCTTCTGGCCGCGCGCGGGAATTGCTGAACCTGCGTCCTCGTCGAGAGCCGCCTTCGCATCAGGTGACTCTGCCGCCGCTGCCGAATCTGGAGCGGTTGACGGCGGAGGCGCCGGATATTTTGCAGGAATATGTGCTGCGCTGCCTGTATGCTGAGGCTGTGGATCCGCGTTTTGATGCGCCGGTGCTTGCGTTGTGGCAGGATGAGGTGATGCTGGGGCATGCGGATGACCCGCAGACCTATGCGTTGTACACCTCTGAGCGGGAGAAGAAGGAATGGCGGGATGCCCGGGAGGTGGAGCGTGCGGAGCTGCCGGAATGGCAATGGAAGCACGCCTTGCACAACGGTTGGTCGCTGGTGCTGAATTTCAAGGCTTTTTATTCACCGGGTGCCCCCGAACCGCCAGGTGGGGGGTGTATGCTGGCTCTGGATGACAGCCTGAAGGAGCTGGCGGAGAATCCCACCCGTGAATACCTGGATTCTATTCTGCCGCCTGTGCCGCCAGAGCCCTTTCTCTGTCTGTGGAGCACTGCCGATGATGATGGGGTATACAAGGCGGTGGTGATACTGCCGGCGGACTATCCGGAGGGGAGCATCAGCCTGAGCGCTCGCGAAGTCACTACAGGTAAGCTGATAGGAAGGTGGACGGAGCTGCCGCTGAAGCGGCTGGGCAGTGTGTGCAGCGTGGCCGTGGATGCGACCGTGCTGGTAGAGCCCGGTAATTGGAATGAGTTCTATGCCTCAACCTGGGAGATATGGTTCCACCCGGCAGCAGATGGGGCCAATCCCCGCTGCGTGGGCTCCCAGGATTTCCTGATGATGGGCTGGCAGCACTGAATGAGAAAAGCCCCGCTGGTGAATATCCTGCGGGGCTTTCAGCATACCGGCTGTGGGACTCGAACCCACACTCTTTGGGGAACTCGATTTTGAGTCGAGCGCGTCTACCATTCCGCCAAGCCGGCGCTTGTGGGGTGATGTGCGATGATTAAAACGTGAAATGCGCGGAGAGTCAAGATAAATTGAAGATTATGCCATGAAATTGCGGTTCTGCTTCAGTGCTGTAGCGGGATATGGCAGTAGAGCGCGGCTTTGTCGCCCGGGAGGGAGGATGCCAGAACGCCTTCCAGAACGATGGAGCTGCGGGTCCAGGTTTTTACGCTCCATGTGCAGCGCTCGTCCGTAGCGTTTTCGATTTTGTAATAAAGCTCTTCTGTTCCGGGCAGGAGACGGTAGATGCGGGCGATGTTCTCCTTGCTGGCATAGTTGTTGAACACAATAAGGTATTCCGGGGCTAGGGGGTGCCAGGCATAGCCGAAATGACGGATTGAGGTGCCAAGCCGGGCCGGCCAGGAATCCCCACGGTGCAGCATGAGGTGTTTTTCCTCGCCATCTGCAGAGTTTTCGACTCGGAGCCGGGCGCAAGCCTCCGCCAGCGGATAGGATTCTCCGGTTTTCATCCAAGGGGTGTTGATGTGAGTCAGTCCGGGTGCGGCAGGGGCGGTCTGGTGGGCTGAGTATTCCGGTTGTATTATTGGCGGCTGCGGCGTGTGGCACGCCGGGAACAACGCCGCCAATAGGAATAAAAGCTCTTTCTGGAGATAATTATTCACTATTCCTTATACACTATTCACTTTTACAGTGTTTCCCAGGGGTGGCCGGTGGCGGTGGCGTAGGCGGGGTGGGCCCAGAGACGCCGGGCCATGAGCCCCGGGCTGAGCAGCCCCAGCAGGAAGCGGCGGCGCTGGGCGGGGCGGTCGAACTCCGGCATGGGCTTTTCCGGCGTGCAGAAGTCGGACGGGGAGTAGGGCGGCAGCTCCGGGGCCGGGGGCAAGGGGGCGGTGAGTCCGAGGCAGGCGGTGCAGTGGCCGCAGGCGGGGCGGGGAGCCTCCACAAAGTATTGCTCCAGTGCATCATTCAGGCAGGTGGGAGCCAGCAGCATATCTACGATGGCCTGCTGGCGGGCCAGGTCGGCCTCGCGGCGGCGGGTGAAGGAGGCGCTGAGCCCGGCGGCCACGCTTCGGGCATCCGGCACGGGGGCTCCGGGCACCTGCTGCAGGCAGAGGGCCTGCTGGCGCATGGTGAGCTTCCATTCGCCGGCGGCTTCGCATTCGTAGAGGTATTCCACGGCCTCGGCAAAGGTGCATCCCCAGGCGAGGGCTGCGTCTTCCACCTCGCCTTCGCGGTGGGAATCCAGCCAGCGGAGGCGGGCACACTCGGCGGCATTGCGGCCATCGGTGATGGTGCTGAGGGGGTAGAGGGGCTTCACCTTGTAGTATTTGCTGCCTTTGCTTTCGATGCGCACGCTTTCTTCCATGGCCATGAGGGCGCGGGTGGGCACATCATCCGGCACGTCGCAGCCGGTACCCAGTTCCCAGAGGGAGACGACGCGTTGCCCGGTAGGGATGAGCCAGCGCACGCAGCGCAGCACGCCCTCGGCATCCGGCTCGGCGGCGAGGATGCGGTTGCGGGCTTCCACTAAATCCGGTGCATGCAGCAGGATGAGGCTGGTGCAGGGCGCACCATCGCGCCCGGCGCGTCCGGATTCCTGCAGGTAGGCCTCCGGGGAGGATGGGGTGCTCCAGTGTACCACGGCGCGTACATCCGGCTTATCAATCCCCATGCCGAAGGCGATGGTGGCCACCAGCACGGTGATTTCGTTGCGCAGGAAGGCATCCTGCAGGCTCTCGCGCTGGTCTGCCGGGAGCCCTGCGTGATAGTGGGCGGCGGGGTGGCCCTGGCGGCTCAGTTCGCCGGCCAGCCATTCGGTTTCCTTGCGGGTGCGGCAGTAGACGATGGCCGGGAGATTGCCGGCGCTGCCCAGGAAATCGAGCAGGGCGGGCATGCGCTCCTGCACCGGCCGGCAGATGCGGGTGATGTTCGGACGGTAGGGGGGCAGGACGATACGGTTCTGCGCGGGTATGCCGAAGGCCTGGCCGAGATCCTGCTGTACGCGCGGGGTGGCGGTGGCGGTGAGGGCCAGGGTGGCATGTGGGCGCAGCTGCGCTTGCAGGGCGGGGAGCTTCAGGTAGTCCGGCCGGAAGCTGTGTCCCCATTCGGAGACGCAGTGGGCTTCATCCACCACCAGCAGGGAGAGGGTGGCTGCGGCCAGTGTCTGCCTCAGCTCTCGGTTTTCCACGGATTCCGGTGCCACGAAGAGGATGCGGAGCACCCCGTTGCGCAAATCGGTCAGCACGCGCCCTCGCTCCTCCGGTTCCAGCGTGGAATCAAAGCGCGCGGCAGAGATACCCAGGGCACGCAGGGCCTCGCACTGGTCGCGCATGAGCGCGATGAGCGGCGAAACCACCAGCGTGGTGCCGCCCAGCAGCACCGCTGCTGCCTGGTAGCACAGGCTCTTGCCATGCCCGGTGGGCAGCACTCCCAGGGCATTCTGCCCCGCCAGCACCAGCTCAATCAGCTGCCGCTGCCCGGTTCGCAGTTCTTTCTTGCCGAATTGCGCCAACACGCGTGCTTCTGACTCTGCGGTGAACTCCATAACACCGCTATTCTAGCATAAGTGCCATTCTTTGCCAAGTCTGCCCTGTGCTTTCTCCGCAGGCTGAATTCTCTCTGTTTTTTACAGAAAAATAGAATGTTCCTACATGTTGTCAGTATTGATAATCAGTAAAAAGTGTATCGGCTGCCTCCTGCGTCGGAAGCGAGCCCCCCGCAGCTCGCAGAGAATTTCACTTGAGGCTCGACATATTCCAATTTTTCAAGCGAGTGGGGGGCTTCTTCAAATGCTGTTGATGTTTCAATCCCTTACAAAATCTTTGAGTCTCATGTGTCGAGGCGGTGGTTTACCGTTTGACAAGGGGGGGGGGAATGTGTTATTCTTCACCCGAACCTGTAGTTTTCGCTATGCGTAAGATTTTTCTGTTTCTATCTCTCGTTACAGCCCTTTCCCTGATGGCTCCCGCCCCCGTTTTCGCAAAAGATGATGAGGAAGAAGAGGAACGCGGTTCAAAGAAGGAAAAAACAGTTTCCACAGCCAATCTGGGGCGAGCCTTTACGGCTGAGATTGCGGCCCTGACAGAGGCAGAAAAGATGCTGAAAACGATTTCCGATGCCAAGAGTGCCAAGACGGTCAAGGCGAAGCTCATGCACAAGTTTTCTCTGCTGCGTCCCATCCTGGGCGGTACGGATGCGCAGCTGGAGGAACTAGCCCGTGCGCAGAACCGAGTGAGCGCCGTTATGTGGGATTTGAAGAAGGAACCCTATTTTGAGGAGGAGAACCTGCAGGAGCTCTGGACGGTGATGACTCACCACTTTGCCCGCCGCTCTGCCAACCTGCTGAAGTGATGAAGGCTCTGCTGCCTTTCCTGCTGGCTCCTGTAGCCGCTGCCTCTCTGCTGGATGGCACAGAGCCGGTTACACTTGACCAGGCGGAGTTTTCACGCATCTGGCAGGAGGTGAAGACGGGGGCGGCTCCGGCTTCTGCCGCTGCGGCAGATTCGTGGCAGCATGCCATGCTGGCAGAGGATGCGGAGCAGGCGCGCGTGCTGCTCCTGGCCTGGCTGCAGGAGAAGAATCCCGGCATGTCCCTGGCAGCCCACGCGCAGGCATACGCCGATGCTGTGGTGCTGCACCGCCGTGCGCTGGCCGGGCAGCCAGCGGCCTGTGCGGCCCTGGCGGCGGCGTATCGCTCCGGCTCGTTGGGCGCATTGCAACTGCCCCCGAGCGAAGCAAAGGCGCGCTGGTTTGAGCAGCGCGCCCTGAGTGCAGAAAATCTGCCCCGTTGAGAATCAGCCCTGCGGGGCTTTGAGCTCGTTCTTCCACTCGGTGATGCCGCGGATGATTTCGGCGGAGATATTGGCCTTGGGGGTGATGAAGCTGGGGATGAACCAGGGGAAGCCGCCCACGAGGTCGTGGAAGACGCTCACCTCGCCGTGGCAGGTGCCGTGGCCGGAGCCGATACCGATGGTCGGGATGCTGCTGGCGGCGGTGAGGGCTGCGGCCACGCTGTGGCGCGTGCATTCGATGACCACGGAGAAGGCCCCGGCGCGGGTCACGGCCTGCAAATCAGCCATGAGGGCCTCGGCCTCGGCCTCGGTCTTGCCTTTCATCTTGTAGCCGCCTTCTTCCTTGACTTTCTGGGGCAGTAGGCCGATGTGCGCCTGCACGGGGATGCCGGCCTGCACGATGGCGCGGATTTCGGCTTCCTTGCTCACGCCGCCTTCGAGTTTCACGGCATCCACCCCGGTGCTCATGAGTTTGCGGGCGTTCTCTACGGCCAGTTCGGGGGTGTCAAAGGTGCCGATGGGCATATCGAGGATGACGAGGGCGTTCTTCGCTGCGCGGGCCACGCATTCGCCGTGGTGCAGCATGTGGGCCAGGGTCACGTGGGTGGTGTCCGGGAATCCCAGCATGGTCATGCCCAGGGAATCGCCCACCAGAATCATATCGAAGCCGGCTTCATCCACCATGCGGGCGGTGGGGTAATCGTAGGCGGTGAGCTCGGAAATGGGCTCCTTGCCCATCTTGGCCGTTATGGCGGCAATCTTTTCAGACGTTGTCATGTCAGAATAGTGTCAATCAAAGGGGGTAAGCCGTGACCGCCGGGCCGGCGGGCAGCTCCGCCAGCAGCTGGCCCACGGTTCGGGTCTGCCCGGGCAGCACGAGCTGCGCATCCAGATCGCAGAGCGGGCGCAGCACGAACTCGCGCAGGTGTGCCCGGGGGTGGGGCAGGGTAAGCTGCGGGGTGGTGGCGGTTTCGCTGCCGCAGCAGATGAGGTCGATATCGCAGGGGCGGGGCTCGCCGTAGACCCCGCTGCGGGTGCGGCCCAGTTCCTGCTCAATGCGCAGGCAGAGCTCCAGTATCTCCTCCGCCGGCATGTCGGTTTCCACCTCCACGCAGGCGTTCAGGTAGCTCGGTGAACCCGCGGGGCAGCCCACGGGCTCCGTTTCGTACACCTGCGAGAGCCGCAAGCCGCCGAAGACATCGGCCAGGTAATCGCAGGCAGATTCGAGCATAGCCAGCCGGTCCCCCAGGTTGGAGCCCAAGGCAAAGACACAGCGGCGCATGGTTGCAGGGGCAGCCATGAGTCCAATCAATCAGTGAAACCCAGCACGTCCTGCATGTTGTAGAGCCCGGCGGGCTTATCCGCCAGCCACAGGGCTGCGCGCACAGCGCCGCCGGCAAAGGTCATGCGGCTGGAGGCCTTGTGCGTGAGCTCCACGCGCTCGCCATCCGTGGCATACATCACGGTGTGGTCGCCCACCACATCGCCGCCGCGCATGGAGTGCATGCCGATCTGGCGCTGCGGGCGGGCACCCACGAGCCCTTCACGGCCGTGCATCACGTCCTTGTCGTAGCTCATGCCGGTTTCCTCGCAAACCACCTCGGCCAGGGTGCGGGCGGTGCCGCTGGGGGCATCGAGCTTGTGGTGGTGGTGCATCTCGATGATTTCGATATCGTAATCCTTCAGGATGCGGGTGGCTTTGCGGGTGAGCCAGAAGAGGGTGTTCACGCCCACGGAGTAGTTGGAAGCGAACACGATGGGAATCTGCTTCGCAGCCTCGGCAATGGCGGTGCGCTCCTCATCGGTGTGGCCGGTGGTGCCGATGACCAGCGGCTTGTTCTGCGCCACGGCGGTGGCCAGCAGCTCCGGGGTGAAACCGTGGAAGGAGAAGTCGATGGCGCAGTCGGCAGCGCTCATAGCAGCGGCAATGTCCTGGCCCACATCGTGCGTGGCGGCCATTTCGGTGCCTTCATTCAGCTCCACGGCCTGCTTCACGGTCTGGCCCATGCGGCCGGAAATACCGGTTACGAGAATCTTCAGCATGGCGGTCATTTACATCAGGTTGAAGCTCTTGAGCAGGTCGGCCAGCTTAGCGTGCTTCTCAGCAGCCAGCGGCACCAGGGGCAGGCGGATATCCCAGCCGATATCGCCGCGCAAGGCCAGGGCGGCCTTCACGGGAACCGGGTTCACATCCAGCGACATGAGCCCCTTCATCAGCGGGTAATACTTCTTCTGCAGTTCGAGAGCCTTCTTGCCATCGCCGCTCATGGCGGCATCCACCAGGGCCTTCATTTCGGCGGGGGCCACGTTGGAGGTCACGGAGACCAGACCCACGGCACCACAGGAAATGAAGGGCACGGTGAGGCCGTCATCACCGCTCAGCACGGCGAAATCGGCGGGCAGGGCCTGCACCAGCTGGTTCACGCGCTCCACGCTGCCGCCGGCTTCCTTGATAGCCACGATGGTGGGGCAGTCCGCCGCCAGGCGGGCCACGGTG
>CALFTQ010000036.1 GCA_937916135.1 uncultured Verrucomicrobiales bacterium | reverse complement strand
ATGTGGGCACATTGTGATATGAAAATTCAAATTCCACACTTTTTGCTATTGACCCGAAAAACAGCGTATCAGGTACCCTGATACGCTGTTTTACGAAGCCTGGAGCATAGCGGATTCGAACCGCTGACCTTCTCAATGCCATTGAGACGCTCTACCAACTGAGCTAATACCCCGTTCTGTAGTATCCTCTGGTGAGGACGGCGAGAGTATACACGATGTTTGCACCGTTTGCAAGACTAAATTTGTATTTTGTGCGATTTTTTTGTTTTTTTGGCCTGGTCAGCCCAAAAAAATCGGGCAAGGAGAGCGATAAGCTAGAATTTGTCGTTCCGACAAAATTACGAATTACGAGTTACGAATTGTCAGCTCCGCGAGCCTTACGGCTCGCCATTGTACATCAAATAATTCCATACTGGCGGGCGAATGCCCGCGGAATTTTTTACTTCGTAATTCGTAACTCGTAATTCGTAATTCAAATTCCTTCCTGATGACGCGTCCATTCTGATAAATACCCACCCGGATATCATCGCCATGTGCTACGTCAGGAGAGTGGCAGCCTTAGAACGCCCCTGCCACGCACAGCGCAACCAGTATGAAGCAAGGAGGAATTTGCGTTTTATGGGGTGGCGGGTTCCAGTTCACGTCTGATGAGTTTGCCGTATTGGTTGAAGCCGGCGTAGATGCCATCACCGTTGGCGAGCTCGAAATAGAGGACGGCGGCGGAGTAGCGGGCGGGGTCGGGTTTGCGGTGGAGCAGGATGTTGGCGCCATCTGCCGCCATGGCTGTTACGCTGGTCACTTGCGTGGAATCGGGCAGGCGTGCCAGGCTCAGCGCGGTGGGGATATCCGGGGTTTCCTGGTTGAGCAGGCGGTGCAGGCGCCAGGTGTTGCTCAGTGTGAAGCAGTAGGCGGCACCGAGGAGGAGGGCGCCGAGCAGAAGCCCGATGAGCTTGCGGGGCAGGATTCCGGGCACTTGTCGGCAAGGGGCTTGCAGGGAGGCCGGCAGCTCCTGGCCGGGGTCGATCATGAAGGAGCCATCCGCATAGGTCACGCAGGTGCCGTGCGGCAAGTGGTACTGCGCGAGGGGGGAGAGCTGGCGGTTCAGCACCCAGGAGTCACTGCCTTCCGTGGTGCAGAGCCACTGGTTCCCCGCGATATGGAAGCGGGCAGGGCGCATGTAGCTGAATTGCTTGTCGGGGCCGCCGGGGCGCAGGAGTTTGGCGGCATATTTCCAGATGAAGCAGGCAATGATGGCCAGAACGAGGTAGCTGGCCTTCTGGGCGAAAACGAGGAACAGCACCCCCCAGAGCAGCAGGAGACCGGGGTACAGCCAGGTCCATACAAAGGCTCGGCCGGTTGTCAGCGCCCGGGTATCCACCAGTTCCCGGCACTGCTCCGGGGTGGCGCTGAAGCGGAGGGGGGCGGTCTCCAGCAGTGCGGCAGGGGGCGGGGTGAGGACCCGGCGGGGCGGGGTAGTGCCGGCATGACTGGCGGCGAACCCGGCAAACTCGGCTATGCGGGGTTCCGGCAGCCCCTCCAGCAGGCAGTTGAGGCTTTTGCCGTTGGTGAACTGCAGGTGCACGGTGTGGTGCAGCACCCGGTGGGCGGCTGATACCTCAGACCAGGGAATGTAGAGGGCTATGCTCTTATTGTCGGGCTCAAGCATCACGCCGCCTTCTGTGAGGGTGTAGAAGGTATGGCTGTAGGAGCTGGTGTTTTTCCGGAAATGGCGATATTGCAGCGCGGCGACCAAGGCGGCCGGCAGGGCCATGCTGAGCATGAGCCACGGCGTGTAGGACGAGGTCATATCCAGGAAGCCGAAGCATGCGTAGCAGATGATGGAGTAGAGGCACCAGCGGGTAAAGAAGTAGATGAGTGAGGCCTTGAGCGCGGTGTTGCTGCCGGTCTGGGCGATGCGGTATACCATAATTCAGTTATTCAGGGGTTCGTAGATGGCATCCACCAGCCAGCCGATGGGGGTGGCTGCGATGGAGAGCGGAATATCGGCCACCTCAGCTACCCAGCTGAGCGGCAAGAGGGGGTAGTTGTACCAGGCGCGGCGGGAGGGGAGCTTCTCGCGGTTGTTCCGGAAAAGCCGCATCATCTTGTCTGCCGGGCCGTGGGTATCCGGCAGGGGTTCGGCATCTGCCAGGTCGATTTCAGAAGCAGAGAAGATGGGGGTGTGCAGGTAGCGCGCCTCGCTGCGTGAAATCTTGATGCGCCTGTCTGCCGGGCCATGGAGCCTTTGGTACTGGGCTTCTGTCAGTTCGGCATAAAAGAGCTCCACGGGGTATCGGGCCAGCTCGGCATCGCTGTAGCGGGGGCTTGGGTACTGGCCGTCCAGCGTTTTCTTTTTCCAGGTGTATTTCCCGGCAAAGTGCACCAGCACGGAGTTGCACGCAGGGGCGTAGCACACGGGCAGCTGCACGAGGTAGCGGTCTCCCCTTTTCCATATCCGGTAGTGCCACTGCTTGCCGCGGGTTTCGCCCTGCGGCTGCTCCAGGTTATCGGGGCGCAGGTGGGGGCGCTGCTGGCCAATGCCGGCAAGGGCTCCGCCGGTGTCCATGATAGTGGCGCGCCCGGTGTACAGGCTGATGCACCCCTCCAGCAGGAGCGTGAGCAGGCAGCATGCCAGGCAAACGAGGATTTTCCGGCGGCGGGGCATCGGGCAGGTGTATTAGTAGCAGTCGGAGTACACGCGCCAGGCGTTTTCTTCGGCGTTGTAGTAGAAGTAGTAACTACCGCAGTCGCCAATCTCCAGTCCGGCATCGGAGTCGTAGTTGAGCTGCATGACGAAGGGATAATCCTCCGGCATTTCAGGGGCCCCCTGGGCATAGGTGGGATAGCCGCCGATTTTGTGCGTTTCGTAAACGGCGTGTCGGCCGGCGGGTGAACTGAAATCGGCGGGGAAATCCTCCTTGCGGATGTTTTCGTATACCGCATAGCAGATGTCCTTGTGGTAATCCAGCTTGTGCTTTTTCTCCAGGTGCTGGATGGTGTCCCACATCTCATCGCTCCCGCCGCAATCCGGCCACTTGGGCATATCGTTCTCCACGGACTCCGGGGTGAGGATGCAGGTTTGCAGCGATTCTGACACGTAGTTGCAGGGAACCAGCCCCTCCAGCGTCGCATAGGTGCGGATGACGCAGCCCAGCTGTGGCTCTTCGTCCGGGTCTGAGGCCCAGGCTTCTTCCGGGGCAAAAATGGTGATGAGGGCCACCTTGCGGAGAGCCTCGGGCACCCCCGGCAAATCCGGCACGAAAAGAGTGGCCAGCGGGTCCAGCGGTTTGCCCTCGGCATCCACCGGGCGTTTCTCTCCGGGCAGCTGCCAGGTCACGCGCCCCAGGCAGCTCACATGCCCCTCTATCGGGCCGCTGGCCGGGCGGCTCCGCAGAACAACTGCTGCCTGGCCCAGCTTGCTGCGCAATTCTGTGATGGCGCTTTCCTGCGGTGCCTTGCTGCTGCGGGCGGGGGATTTTGCCCAGCATACCCCCAGTGATACCACCAACACAATGGCCAGCTCATAGCCGATAAGCAGCCTGGTGTCGGCCATCAGCACCTCTTTCAGCCCGAACACTCGGGAAACGAGCTTCGACACCAGCAGGCTTATGCCGATGACCACAAACACATCATAGAGGAGAGAGCGCAACTTCTTCATGCGCATGGATTATAATCACCCGCATACGCATATGCAAGCTTTTTGAATTACGAATTCGGAATCGGGAAGCTTTAAAAACTCAACAAATTGATGTTTGTCGTTCCGACAAAATTACGAATTACGAATTACGAGTTACGAATTGTCAGCTCCGCGAGCCTTACGGCTCGCCATTGTACATCAAATAATTCCATACTGGCGGGCGAATG
>CALFTQ010000035.1 GCA_937916135.1 uncultured Verrucomicrobiales bacterium | reverse complement strand
CTAGCACATGAGGGATGGGAATTTGACTCGCCTGCGGCTCGCCAAATTCCAATTTAGTGAGTTTTTAGAGTTCCCTCCCGTAAAGGAAAGCCCGACTGCCGATGAAGGCCGCTGCCCGGGTCAGATGGTATCGGGCAGCACGGGAGCGGCTTGTTCCTGCCGGGGCAGGGTGATGCGGATGCGGTAGAGCAGGGGGAGTTCGTATCCTTCGCCTCTCAGGGCGGGCGGCAGAATGAGCTCCCATGCGGAGCCCTCCGGAATTTCGGGCAGAACCCGGCAGATGGCGTCTGGCAGGTCATTGGGCGCGTAGACGATGCGGTCGCGCACGCGCAGGTACATTTCCGGCCCCAGTTCTTCTTCCTCTATGTAGCGGGCCTGACTCAGGGGCTTGTCCTGCGGGCTGCCGGAGATGACGCGGCAGAGCAGGCCGTTGCTCAGCACGCGGGTGCCGGGGAGCTGGTGTTGCAATTGCATGATTTCGGCGGCAATCTGCCTGTGCTGCATGCGGCGGAGTTCCTCACGCGCCTTCCAATAGTTCCTTTCAGCGATTTCGAGCTCTTCCTCCAGCTCCTCCTGCGGTGTGTCGAGCCGGGTGAGCAGCTCTTCCACCCTGGCCATGAGCTGCTCCGTCGGCTCATCGATGACGTGGGCGGCCAGCATCCCCATGAGCCGGGAACGCTCTGCATGCAGCGCGGCGGTTTCCAGTGAGATGACCGGCAACTGCGGGGTGCGGGCGGCAAAGTATGCCCGCGCCTGCTTGCGCAGCTCGTCACTCAGGCTTTCGCGCACGGCCAGTATCTCCACCGTGTGCACCCCGGCTTTCTTCAGCGGGGCGGCATCTATCTCGTCCAGCAGGTCCACGGGCAGCAGGAACTGCCAGGCAAGGCCGCGCGGGGCTTCATACAGGGCATCATCCACTGCTACCGGAGTGCCGCTGAGATGCAGGCTCAGCGGTGTGCCCGGCACTGCTGCCAGCAGACAGTGGGCCCGCCGCGCCCGGTAATTGAGGGTGGGGTCGGGGTGGGTGAAGGTGGCATACTGCAGCCTGCCCGGCAGGGTGGTGACGCCCGGCTGCGCGGCGTGCGGGGTGAGAAAGTCTGCCTTTTTAATCTGCTCCTCGATGAGCCGGGCTCGTTGCTGCCCGTGTTCGAAGAGGCGCTTGAAGGGGAAATTTCCCCCGGCTGCCAATTGCTCGCGGAAGCCTTGCAGGAAGAGCTCCCGGTCCACGGGCGGCAGCAGTTCCTCATTTTTATCGGTGAGGGCAGCTTTGATATGCAGCAAGGCCTGCAGGGCCTCGTATTCCAGGCGAGCCTGCTCAAATTGCTCTACGGTGCCGGCCTGCTGGTCGGGGGCGGCCACGGCAACGGCGGCCACAAGCGGAAAAAGGAGGTAGTGGCGGTTCATGGGCGGTAGTATTCTGCGTTGAGGAGTAATTGTTCCAGCTTTTCGGGCAGACGCTCGGTATCGCGCCGGTAGAAGTCAGCCCGCAGGTGGGCATCCGGCACTTCCGGGTGGTTGCTGGTGATGCTCAGGCTGCGTTCGGTCGAGGAGATGGTGATGAGGTAGCGCTCGTGCCGCAGATGCAGGGTGCAGGTGGCGTATTCATCTTTGCTGGCGATTCCGCAGGTGCTGAGCGCCAGCATCTGGCGGCGGACAGCCGGGGTATCCACCACGGCCTCGCCATGGGGCACAAGCAGCAGAATCAGGCGGTTGAGTTCCAATTGCTGCCCGTGGCTCAGCACCGGTTGCTCAGGGCGGGCTGCCAGTTGCAGGGTGAGCTCCAGGCGCGCACCGTGGCGCAGCAGCACGAGGTGCAGGGTGTCGCCGGCCTGTTTGCGGCGCACGATGTCTGCCAGCTCTTTCGGGCTGTGCAGCGGTGCGCCGTCTGCCTGCAGCAGCACATCGCCCCGTTGCAGCTGCTTTGCAGCCGGTGTGCCGGGGGTGAGTTGGTATACCGTCAGCCCGGTGCCTGCCGGGATCTGCGCTGCAAAGCTCTGCTGCACGGCTTGTTCCGTGGGTTCGGCCCGCAGCCCCAGCAGCGCCGGTGCCGCAGCGGCGGGAAGCAGCCCGAGGGTGAACAGGAGGGATAAGTGAAATTTCATGGCTTCTGTGATGGTGCCGGGGCGGGTATTGGCGGGCCGTTGCGAAGCAGCTTTTCCGGCGCCACGGTTGTATCCAGGGCCAGGGTGTAGCTGCATACCTCATCCGGGGAGAGCAGGCAGATGATGGCTGTCTCGTTGCTTTTCAGGACGGCATCGAGCATGCGGGCGGTGTGTGAGTTTTCGGCGCTCACTCCGGGGGTGAACTCACGCTCCAGCGCCAGGAGTTCGTTGCGCTGCTGTTCGGAATAGCGCAATGGCCGTTCTTTGCCCATGGGCGGTGTGACCGGCAGGATGATGAACTGCTTTGCCCAGGTTCCGGCGGCTTGCGGGTGGAGCTGCAAGTACTGGTACAGGGTCTTGATTTCCCGGCTTTCCATGTTGGGGATGCTGCTGAGCAGCAGAATGGGCAGCCGGTGCTCCTTCGACATGGCCAGGGCCTGCTGGGGGCTGTCTGCCAGGCGCAGTTCCGGTGCCAGACGGTTTTCCGGCTTGCTGCAGAAGGCGGTGGCCTGTTCGGCAGACTGGCCGGTGAGCCCCCAGGTGCGGAACCAGTGAACGCTGCCGGTTTCATCCACCACCGCCATATACCAGGCGCCGGGGTGTTCGAAATCGGGCATGGAATAGATGGGGCGGCCGCTTGTCTTGACGCGGTAGTTCAGATTGGTTTCGGAGGGGCGATGCTCCCAGGTGCGGATGCCGTTGGCCTGGCTCCAGTTGTTGAAATAGGGGCGTTCGTTTCCGGCGATTTCGCCCATGGGGATGATGCGGGCACTGCCGTCTGCCAGGCGCAGGCCTATGAACTTTCCACGCCCCAGGGAAATGAGCTGCCCCTGCAGGGTGGTGCCGTTCTTGAGCTTCCATTCGCGGGAGGGCAGTGCTGCCAGCAGGTCATTTGCCGGAGTGGCGGCCGGACGGACAGGGGAGGCCTGCGCGTTTTCCGGCCCGCTGCCGGCGGGGAGTTGCATGAGCTCTTTTGCTGTGGCCTCAGCCGGGGTGCCGGCCAGCGCCGCCAGTGCCTTTTCTGCCAGCCCGGGGGAGTTTTCGGCTCTGGCCCGGCATATATCGGCAAATGCCCGGTAGTAGTACATGTGCGCCTGGTCGGGCACGGTGCCGTAGGGGGTGATGGTGGTGAGCCCCTGGGTGAGCATGTATTCAAAGACGAAATGGGCGGCCTGCCAGCGCCCGTTGTGCGCGTAGCGGAAGCCCAGTTCAGGGCTGAGCCCGGCAGAGCGCCCGTTGCTGAACATGAGCTCGGTGCGCATGATGTTGTTCTGCGGGTCGCCTTCTACGGCAAGCTCGGCCAGGTAATCGGCATAGGTGGTGTAGTCGATGTAGCGGTGGAGCATGGCCATGAGCAGGGCGTCTTTGCGCAGCCGCGCTGCCGTGGCGGCATCTTTCGCCAGCAGGGCGGCGGCCAGCCGGTAGGCGGGCGTGGTGTCGGTATCGGCATCGCTTGCCATGGCGGCCAGCAGGCGCTCGGCGTCCTGGCGGGCGCCTTTCTGCATGAAGGCGCGGATGAGGCGCAGGCCGTTGGTGGCGTAGAGCCCCTGGAAATAGCGGGCAGGGCATTCCTGCCACTGCATGACCGGTTCACAGATGCCCCAGCGCAGCAGGTGCAGCAGCACCCCGCCGGTCAGGCGTGGGTCGGCATCGTATGCATGCTCCCGGGCCAGGTTCATGAAGGCGGCTATGGCGGCCTGCTTTTCCTCTGCCGTGGCGGGCAGGGCACCGCTGATGGCTGCGGCGCGCAGCAGGTTCTCACCCAGTTCGTCCTCATGCCCCAGGCGGGCAATGCTCATTTCGTGGCGCAGCCCCATGGCTTCGCCGTAGTCAAAGAGGGCATCATCCTCGCCTTCGTAGTGGGCAAAGAGGGTGAGCAGGGCCCGGGTGCTGAAGCCGCGCAGCTCGCGCTGGCAGATGACCAGCGGCCAGAGGTTGCTGCGGTTGAGCACGCGGGCCAGCCGGCTGCATGCCTGCTCCAGTTCATCGAGGCGTCCTTCTTTTTCGAGCAGGGCCAGCTGGAGGGTGAGCCGGTGCAGGTGCTGGGGAATGAGATGCAGGGCTGTGCGCAGGATGGGGTCTGCAATATCGAACGGTTCATCGCTGGTGATGCCGAAGCTGTCATCCTCCGGCAGGTAGCTGAGGGTGACGCCGTCCTGTTCGAAACGCAGGGCAATGCGCACATAGACCGGGGTGATGAGGTCGTGGCGGTCGGGGCGCACTCGCTCGCATTCATACAGAGCATTGGCCAGGAGGCAACCGGTGCCGCGGTGTTTTTTCACGGCGTTGATATGCCCGGCGAGCTGCTCCAGCTCCTTACCGAAAGCGGCCTGTATATCCGCCCCTTCATCCAGCCCCAGCAGGCTGTTCTGCCAGTGGGGAAGCTGCACGGCCGAGGCATCGGGCCAGGCGGGGGAAATATCGGCATGCGGGGTGAGTGTGGCCGGCTGCCAGATGCTCAGGTCGCGCTGCCCCAGTGCCAGCAGACAGCGCGGCGCCAGCGGTGCCAGCAGCGGCGGGAGCTGGGAGGCCTGCTCCCTGACCTGCCGGGCGGCCTCGCTCTCACCGGGATGTTCGTGTGCGTTGAGCGCGGTGGTGCAGCACTCCGGCACTTCCAGTGCCAGGTCGCGGTACTGGGCAATGCCGCAGAAACGCATATAGCGGCGCAGTGCCTCCGGCTTGTGCTCCAGCAGGTCGTAGCCGGGTTTCTGCATGTGGCGGGCCAGGATGACGGCTTTTTCCGGGGCTCGCCAGAGCAGGCGGTTGAGGGCGCGGGTGTTCCAGTTCATTTCGAACGTGAGCATCTTGGCCACGGTGCCGTTGATGGCGCATTCTGCCGAGACAAAGCGCCGCAGGTGCGGGTAATGCACGGTGATATCGTGCTCCACGGGGGAGGAAAGCTGCACTTCCTTGCCGCCGCGGAACTCGCGCAGGTAGAGGCGCGCCACGGCACCGGCGGGGCGGTGGCTGCTGCTGACCCCGCACCAGGCCTGAAGCCCGCGGCAGATGATGTCGATTTCCGAGTGATTGAGCTCCTTATCGTGCTCGAGCATGCTGTAGAGCAGGCGGATGCTCTGTTCCCGCGACTGTCCGGTCCGGAGCATGTCGCGCAAGCGGATGATGAACTCCGGCCGGGGCTTATCGTTCAGCGCCAGCAGGCGGGCATCAGATATCCCGGGCACATCGTATATCCGGCGGAAATTCAGCAGGGTGGCCAGCTTCTTCCGGTTCTCCCGTGAGCTGCCCGTTATTTCCTCGACCAGCGCATTGATGTGTTTGGCGTACGGGGTAAGCGCCACAAAGGCATCGTCATCCTGCGGGTTGGCCAGCAGGCGTTCGGCCATGGTCCGTGCGTCCGTGTAGTGCTGGCGGCTGTTCTGGCGCATGCGTTTCCGTTCATTATCGGTCGCGTCCGGGAACCAGTCGCGCGGGTCTACCTCGGCCGGGGTGATTTTGCGGCAATCGGGGTAGAGGTCATATTCAAAGTATTCATCTGCCGCGCTCAGGGTGGCGGGCAGGCAGAGAAGCAGTTTTGCGAGGTGTTTCTTCATCGTGGCAGGGTGTGCTGGGCTTAGTAGCCGAAGAGGTTGAACTGATTGTCCCGCAGGCGCAACATACTGTCTACGCTGACGTTGCCCCCGTGATTGAGCGTGGTGATTGTCCGTTGGTATGGGTTGCCGGAGAGCCTGTTGTGCAGATAGACGGTGAAGCCGAGATAGGAGGTGTTGGTGAGCCAGGCGAAGCGTAGCTTGTTGTGCAGCGAGCTGGTGTTGCACAGTTCGACTGGATGCGTGCCCTGGAAACCGTGCGTGAGTGCCAGGGTGAAGTCGCCATCGTGGCATTCTGCCGGGTACATGCCGTGCTCATCGCTGTAGGCCATCAGGAATACAAAGTGCTGCGCCCACTGGGCCACCAGTTCCGGTTTGTTTGCCAGATAGTGCCGGAAGGCCAGGTCGATGGCTCCGCCCCGGCGGTTCAGGTGAAAGAGCGCTATGCCCACATCATGCGTGGCGGCGTAGAGGGTGGCCTCATCAATCGAGCTGGCTATGGGCAGTTCCGGCTTGTTTTCCGGCTTGCGCTGGCTGTGGCGGCGCAGCATTTCCAGCGTGGCATCGGTCACCTGGAAGGCATTGGGCGGCTGCTTGATGGCAAATTCGCGGTTGGCCGGTTCGGCATTGGTGCGCAGGGCAATGCGCGAGCCATCGGTCATGATGAGGTTGACATAGTATTCCTTGCCCACGGGGATGACGGAGTGGACATGCACCAGGCTTGTGCCTTCGCGGAAGGTTTCGAATTCCTCGAAGTTGTTCTTTTTGAGCCAGTCGCTGACGGCATCGAGGTCGGCATTGCTGAGGGCATAGGCGGGCACGGCCCTATCCCTCCCCGTGGGGGTGCGCAGGATGATGGTGGCCTCGTTGCCCCATCTGCCCCTGATTCCCTGCAGCGTGGCGCGCAGGGCCGGCTGCCCGGTGATGTGCCACTCCCGCTCGGTAGCGGGGCTGAGGTATTGCGGCGGCTCCAGCGAGAGGGGCGGGTAGCCGAAGTCTGCCGGTGTGGCGTATCCGCCGCCAGCGGCATGCGCCACCGGCAGCAGGCAAAGCAGCAGGACCAGGAAATGTTTCATTTTTCGTTCTCCTTCCGGTTCAGGTTAAAATAGCAGGGCATGATGATGTGGCTGTCGTTGTTGCGGTTGAGGTCTCTGGGGCGCCCCACCATGATGAGCCCGTGAACTACGTACCGCCCATTCTTGCTCACCGATCTCGACCACAGGCTGCTGGGCATGGCTCGTTCACCGAAAAGCGCCTGCGTGACTTCATTCACAAAGCGTTTGTAATCCTCCGGCTTTATCCCGGCGGGGATATCGAAGGCGGTTTCGCGGGTGCGGCCGTCGCCGGGGCCCAGGTCGTACTTCTTGCGCAGCTCGGCCAGGCGTGGTTCGGCTGCATCCCAGATAGCTTTGCCACGGGCAGTGGCGCTGTTGAGGTTCAGGGAGTCAGCCTTTCTGTAGAAATAGTCGCTGAAGGCGCGAGCCTCGTACCACTGGCCGATGTAGTTCTGCGGGTGGAGCAGGAAGCGCTCTTCCATGTTGCCATTGTGATGAAACTCCTTGTTAGCGAGCCGGAAAAGCCACTGGGCATTCTGCTCCAGCAAGCGGTGCAGCAGCATGGTGGTCAGCGGGCGCTTCTGCAGACGCTCCGCAGCGGGCAGCGAAGCATCGAACCGCTGCACAAACTCATGCTCCAGCGGGCGCCAGTGGGAGACCGGGCAAATCTCTTTGATGGAGGCGAGCACGCGCTCAATTTCGGCCAGGTCTGCCTTATCCTGCTCGCTGAGGGTATCCTGCAATGCCGCCTCGGTGCAGGTGCCACCCGTGATGGCCAGGTAGAGTTTCAGGCTGCCGTGGCACCCGTTTGCCAGGGCTGATTGGATATCGGCATTGTACGCAGCGATGGGCAGACTGCTGATGGCTTTTGCCAGATTCCCCTGCTTGTAGAGGGTGCTGACGCTCAATCCTGCCCCGGTCAGTTTAGCGGCGGTTTCGCTCACCGCATTCTCTGCCTGGCAGACAGCGGCAACAGCGGGTGCTGCGGCATCTGCACCGGCGGTGTCGGTAGCGGCTTTCAGGGCGGTGCGGGCTTGAACCATGATTTCGCCCAGCGTGGATACAGTGCTGTGGAAATGCTGAATAAGCGCCTGCTGTTCGGGGGGAAGGGTGTCCTCTGCTCTGACGGGCTGGCAGAGGAGCACGGCTCCTGCCATGATGAGGGAACAGATGTTGAGAGCTGCATTCATATACCGGATAGACGTTTCTGCTGTGCTTCTTTATTGAGAAAAAATCGTTTTTTTTGTTGCCTGCAAACATTTTCGCCGCGCTCCATCACTAGAGCGCGGCGAAAATGAGATAGGACGGGAAGTCAGGCCTTGAGGGCATCCACGCAGATGGCAGACCAGGTTTCGAGGCATTCGTAGAGCGGGCCTGCGAGTTCATCCAGCGTGCGGAAGGCGAGGTCGGCCAAGGCTTTCTCATTCGGGGCTACATGGTCATCGTCCAGCTCGAAGCGGTGCACGAAGCCGAGGTGTACGGAACCGACTTCATTGGTATCATCGTTGATGATGGCGAAGAGCTCCTGGGTGGCGGAGCCGGTGAAGGTGATTTCCTCGCGGATTTCGCGTTCCATGCCGGCGAGGTAGGTGGAAATGGAATCGGTGAGGCCATCGATGGGGTTGATGTGGCCGCCGATACCCAGGGACATCTTGTTGTGCAGGCGGGATTCGCCGCCCTTGGAGGTGCGGGCATAGGCCAGGATGCGCCCCTGGTGGCAGAAGATGGCGTAGGTGATGAGCTGCTTGAACTGCGGGCTCTGCTCAGCGAGCTCGCGGTCCATATAGCGGGCTACCCCGGGCTGCAGGAAAGCAGTGAGGTAGTCCTGCGGGTTCAGCCGCACTCCATTGAATGCGCCCACGGCCTCAAATGCTTCGCGGGGGACGACCAGTACCTGTTCTCCATTGTAACGTGACATGGGCACATCCTAACACACCCGCTCAGGGCTGTGAAGCGCTTTTTGTGGCTTATTGCTCCGGCAATTAAAGATTGATGTGTTATCCGTATTGGTGGTGATGGACA
>CALFTQ010000034.1 GCA_937916135.1 uncultured Verrucomicrobiales bacterium | reverse complement strand
CGTACTTCTGCATATTCCCATTTATCAAGCTCCGTACTCAAACTTTGGGACACGTGTAAAAAAACGCCACATGCGCCCCAAAGACTTTGTAAGGAATAGAAATATCAGCAGCATTTTGGAAGCCCCCCACTGCTCGAAAATGGAACTTTGTGTCAGCACGAAGCACGTGGCCGCCACCTGAACATTCCATATCTTGGCACCTTCACGGAGCAGGCGATAGCCGGAGACGGAATTTTACTCGCACTTCCGGCCGCCCTCCAAATTGAGATTTGACGAGGTAGAGCACAGGATGCAGCTCCATTCCGGAGGCTTGAAGCAACAAATCGATAAAAAATCGCAAAAAATTAGAATTTTGTCTTGACCTACGGAAAAGATTCATGTATACTGCGGTCACCGCAACGCTAAGTGCGGTTCCTGAAAAGGAAAAAGCGCCCGTAGCTCAATTGGATAGAGCATCTGACTACGGATCAGAAGGTTTGAGGTTCGAATCCCCACGGGCGTGTTTCTCATAAGGAATTAGCAAAAATGCCGGTTCGATTCAACGAAACCGGCTTTTTTGTCCTCTAATACCCGTAGAGAAGAAAAAAGACATGGGGGCGTCCCGGTTTCGACTGAACATTCGAGGCGCCGGCTGCATGTGGAGGTTGATCGGCTGGCCTCCTTAAAAGCCGCTCAAAAGATTAAGTGCCTATTCTAAGAACGAATACGCCATGGCTGCGTAACTAACGCGCCTTGCGCCGATTCCCGACGCCTACTAGGGATGACGCGCCTAGCTCAGTAGGCAGGTGCCCGGCGGGGGAACCGCGCCGGGTATGACATCCACAGGTTCCTGGCTATGGTGAAAGGCTGACGCGGAGCGGATCACCGGCGAGATGCAGCAATCCGCGTCTGAACATGGAGATGCTTGCGTCAACAGTGTCCAGGACAGGGGTTCAATTCCCCTCGCCTCCATCACCAAAAGCCACCTTCAACACGAAGGTGGCTTTTGAATATTCCGGGTCAGGCCCGCAGTACTCAAACTCTGGGGCTCAGGAGCTCAATGGCTGTAAGCCGCAGCGGGAACAGTGGCCACCGGGGTCTGGAGTCCACCCGCCGGGCCGCGGTTCCACTCCAGCTTGAAAGCACCGGGGGCGGCGGGTCCCTGCACCACCGTGATGGTGATGGCATGCTTGCCGGCTTTCAGGGGGATCCCTTTCTTGCCGGTCTCAGCGGGGATAGCCTCATCCGTATTGATGGCGGCAGACTCATTCACCGTGCTGCCCGGGGTATAGTTGAAATCGGCATCCACCAGCTGGAAATTGTGCAGCTTGATGTAGGCTCTCGTGCCGGGCACATCACTCAGGGTAAGGTAGAAGTGCCAGTGGTTGCCATCGTCCGGCACGTTGATATAGCCCTTGTACTCCGTGATGCTGCCGGCGGGCAGCGGCTCGGCTGCAGGGTCTGCCACGGTGCCGGTGGCAGCATGGGCGGCAGCGGGCAGCGTATCAAACTCCGGCACCCAGGGGCAGGTGGCGCTCACGCGGCGCATAGCCAGGCCGGGCTGCGTCTCACCGGGGTTGCTGGCGGGCACCAGGGTCATATCATAGTGGCGGAACCCACCGCAGCCATTATTGCGGCGCCCGGCGGCGGGGTCGCGGGTGTAATCGTATGCGCGGCGGGTGTGCAGCACAGCGGCCTTCAGTTTCTCCTGTATGCCGGGGAACTGGGCTGCAATATCCGTGGTTTCGTGGCTGTCGGCCGCTACGTCATACACCTCGAAATCATCATTCGCGCTCCTGATATTGGTGCGGATAGCCTTCAGATAGCGGCCATCCTCTGCGCGGAAGATAATGGCCTGCTGCTCACCGCGGGCGCGTCCGCGCTTGTTCGGCGCATAGTCCTGGTACTGGGCCATGCCACCCCCGAAATTGTATTCGGAGTACACCACGCCATCCTTCTGGGCAGCATCATTCCCCTGCAGCGTGGGCAGCAGGGAAACACCATCGCAGCGCATGGGGCTGGGTACCCCGGCCAGGTCGGCAAAAGTGGCCATCCAGTCGTGGAACTGGCTCGGGAAATCGCTGGTGTGGTTCTTCTTGATGAGGCCGGGGGCATACACCAGGCAGGGCACGCGTAGGCCGCCCTCCCACAGGTCTCGCTTGATACCGTCCATCGGCCCGTAGCTGCGGAAGAAAGCAGGATTCTGAGCCGGGGCCGGGTGGTTCTGGAATCCCCATACCGCACCGGGCTCATTATGGGGGCCGTTGTCGCTGGTGAACACCACAAAGGTGTTGTCCGAAATATCGAGGTCCCGGAGCAACTGCAGCAGGTCGCCCATGGCCTCATCCACTCGGGTAATCATCGTCGCATGGCGCCGGGCAGCCTGAATCGCCCGAGGTGCACCATCGCCGAAACGCCTGGCGGCATACTCCTTCCACTCCGCATTGTCGCGGTATTCGGGGTGGATGTAGCTGTCCCACTTGCCGTAGGCGGTGTTAATCATCTTGCCGGGCTGCCCCAGCCACTGCAGACCACCCTTCAAGCCGCCACCCTCCGGGTACGGCGCACTCGGGACCGCCAGGCGAGCGTGCGGCGCAATCAGTGTGAGCGCCAGGAAGAATGGTTTCTCCGGGTGCGCTTTCACATGGTCTGCAATCCACTTCTTGCCGCGGGCAGTGAAAAGGTCTGTGCTGTAGCAGGTATCCAGATCCGGGGTAATGAGTTTATCGCCGTCCCAGATGGCATTCATCCCCGTCTCCGGGTCGGCGTTGCTCTCCTCCTTGGCATAGTGGCGGTGGCCGGCCAGGTGGTTATTATAGCCGAAGAAATAATCGAAGCCGCGCCGGGTGGGCCAGGCCGCCGCCGTAGTGGGGGTGCCGCCACTCTCCATGCCGCCGCCGATTCCCCACTTGCCGATGAGCGCCGTGGCATACCCCGCCTCACGCAACACACTGGCCAGCGTATGGCTGTTCTCCAGAGCGGCGTCAAAACTGTTGTTGCGGATCACCTCGCTGTGGCCCTGGTGAGTGCCGCCGAAAAGCGAAGCACGCGCCGGTGCGCACACCGGTGCCGCCGTGTAGTGCCGCCGCAGCTGCACCCCGCTCTGCGCCATCTTCGCCAGGCTCGGGGTGTTGATAGACGGCGGGCGCACTGTGCCATCCGCGCAGGTAGCCGGCACATTAATATTCAAATCCCCCCAGCCCATATCATCCACCAGCACCAGGAGGATGTTCGGCTTCTCCGCTGCGCTCACCAGCTGCCCGGCAGCCAGCAGAAAACTCAATACAAATGCTCTTAATTTCATATCGCTATCAGATAAAAACTTGTACTTCCCCCATTCTACCACCCTGCCCCCCCGCCTTTCAATGATAAAGGATGATAAAGAGAAATTTGCCCCACGTGCATCCCAAAGATTTTTTAAGAAATAGAAACATCAACCGCCTTTTCTGATGAAGCCACCCCTGCTCGAAAATCGGGATTCGGCGAGCCGGAGCACCGGCGCGCTCCCACCCCCTCTTTGTCACGCGCCTATCCGCACGAGAGTAAGCACGGCAACCTCTTTCACGCCGGGAAGTTTGCGGAGCTGGGTGGCACAGGCGCGGGCAGTGGAGCCGGTGGTGAACACATCATCCACCAGCACGATGCGGGCGGGGTATGAGCGGTGGCGCTCCCAGAAGGCGGGGCGGCGGGAATGGTACGCGCGCATGGCATTCAGGCGGCGGGCAGCAGCGGTGAGGCGGGTCTGGCTGAGGATACCGGTATCCCGGCGCTCCAGCAGCTCCATGACGCGCAGGCGGCGGAGCCGCGCCAGCTGCCGGGCTAATTCGGCGGCCTGGTTATAGCCGCGGGAGTAGAGTTTGCCATGCGTGACCGGCACGGGCACCAGCACCCAGTCCTGCCGGGCAAGCAGGTGCGGAGTCTGCTCCCACAGTTCATCAAGCAGCTGCGCCAGCGGACGCGCCAGATAAATACCACGGTGGTATTTGAACCGGTAGATAAGCTGCATGGCAGACTCAGTCTGCCGCAGCGCCTGGCGCGCTATGGAAAACGACCGCGGATGACCAGCGCAGTTTTCGCAGCGGTCGGGGTCGGTCTGCTGGCCGGCAGTGGGGGCCCCGCAATGCAGGCAGATGGGCGCTGGAATGCGCAGCAGCCCGGCCAGGCAGGCAGGGCAGACCGCCAGCTCCGCACGCTCGCCACAAAGCTCACAGGTAGCGGGGAAAAGCCAGCTGAGCATGGCAGAAGAAAATCAACGATGGCGGGCTATGAACTCGCGCGCCACAGCCTGGTAAGCCATGGAAGCCGCGCCGAAGCGGTCGTGCTCCATGATGGTGCGGCCGAAGCTGGGCGCCTCGGCGACTCGCACCGAGCGGGGAATGTGGTTCTTGTACAACTTCTCCGGCAGCTCTATCTGCACCTGGCGGATAACCTCGTTGGCCAGTTTGGTATTGTTGTACATGGTCATGATGATCCCCTCATGCGTGAGACGGGTATTCACCCCGTTCTCGCGAATCTGCTCCATTACAAAGAGAATCTTGGATAGACCCTCCAGGCTCAGGAACTCGCACTGCATCGGGGTAATCACTTCATCGCACGCGCACAGGGCAGAGGTCATCAGCACGCCCAGTGAGGGCGGCGTATCCAGAAACACAAAGTCGTAGTACTGCGTCTGCCGCAGCCCAGCCATGGCATCGTACATGCAAGTAAGGTGAGATTCATTCTGCGTGAGCTCCACCTCCACGCCGGACAAGTCCACATGAGCCGGCACAATGGCCAGATTGCGCCGCTTCGTTGGGCGGATGAGATCCTCCAGCAGAGCCTCACCAATGAGCGCGGGGTACAGACTGGCATCACTCTCCACCTCCACGCCAAGCATAGTGCTGGCATTTGCCTGCGAATCCATATCGATGAGCAGCACGCGCTTACCGCGGGCTGCCAGGGCAGCCGCCAGATTCACCGCCGTGGTTGTTTTACCGACGCCGCCTTTCTGGTTCGCTATGGCTATTACTTTCACGCGGGGCATTCTACCGAACACGCCCTGTTTTTTCAAGCGGTATTTTGCATGCAGACACAGAGAAACACATGTATCCCAAAGATTTGGTAAGCAATAGAAACATCAGCAACATTTTGGAAGAAGCCCCCCTCTGCGCAACAAATGTGAATTTGGCGGGCTCCGAACACAAACTTTGGGACTCGCGTGACAGAGAAAACAAACCGCGAATTCCGGCAGATGTGCGTTCTGAGCAGAAGTTGTTGAACACAGACGGGAACATCCAGCCCAGTTCCCAAGCGGAGAACGGATGAGGCCAGTGCATTCCTTGACACTGAAGAGCGACTCTGGTATCATCCCCGCCGCTGTCATGAATTACCTGGAAATCACTCTCGTTGCCCTGGCTCTGGCGATGGATGCCACCGTGTATGCCTTTTCATACGGACTGGTGCTGCGGCAGGGACGCGGAGCAGCCTCGCTCTGGCTCGCGGTGGTGGTGGGGGCTTTCCAGGCAGGCATGCCGCTGCTGGGATACTGGGGCGGCGAGGTGCTGCGCAGTGTGGTAAGCACCTGGGCACCGTGGGTAGTGCTGGGCGTGTTCAGCCTGCTGGGCGGCAGCATCATATACAAAACCTGGCATGACGAAGAAGCCCCGCAAGTCTCCGCCACACCGCTGGGAGCAGTCGGACTACTCATGGCAGGTGTGGCCACCAGCATTGATGCCCTGGCCGTAGGTGCCTGCATCGCGCTGGGCGAAATCGGCGGCACACAGCTCCGGCTGGGTGTAGCGGTCGGCATCATCGGCATTATCACTTTTATCTGTGCCCTGCTCTCTTTCCACTGCGCGCGCCTGCTGCACCACCTGCCCACCCGCTGGCTGGAAACCCTTGCCGGGCTCCTTCTCATCGGTCTCGGTGCGCAGAATATGTGGTGATACCCCATGGATATCCGGAAACGCATCGGCAGAATTATTGCGCCGCCAATTAAAGGAGGATGCGTGATACGTATTGGTGAAGCGCCAGATTGGGAACTGGGGCATCTCTGAAAACTCAAGACCGCTTGCCCGATTGGACTTTGCATCTTGTACTTTTGGCGGCTCGCCGGCTTCCTCAGCATCACATTCCCGCCTGTGACAAAATCTGCCTGATCTGTTCTTTCGGGCGGGTGGGCCAGTGCTTGTTGGAGGTGGGGCTGGCCGGGCTGGGATGCAGCATGGTGCCCAGCGTGAACTGCTGCTCCGGCAGAGCAGAAGCGGCACGCTCCAGCTGTTTGAGCGCATAGCCCCCCACGCCGATGAGTACACGGGGCTGCAGAATCTCAATCAGCCGCACCAGGTGGCGCTGGCAGGCTGCATCCAGGGCAGCCACCTGGCTTTTGGGCAGCTGCGTGGGGGTAATATTGGCTCCGCTCTCCCCCATCCAGATGAGCGGGCAGTAATTGGCCACGTAGGCATGCTCAAAAAACGCTTCTGCCGTGCCGTACATCTCCTCAAAGAGCCCCCAGAGACGTCGCCCGCTCACCTCTGAACGCGGACACGAAAACCCCTGCACAGGTCGCTTCGGGTGCGTCTGCGCCGGACTCCCCACCGAAGCCGTTATACCCATCCACAGCGTGACTGCGGCAATCTCACCGAAAGGGACCCCCGTCTGCGCCATGCCGAAGGGGCCGGGATTCATCCCGAGGTACAGCACGTCCTTCTGCCCCGCACCGAACTTGCGGATGTAGGCCTCATGCCCTTCCCATGCATAATCCAATGGGTTATAAGTGTAAGCCACAGGAGCGGCAAACTCCAGGGCACTCACCTCACGGCTCAATTCCTTTGCTGCGGCAATAAGCTGTTCTCTCTGCATGCGCGTAGAATACCACAAATATAGGCAGAATGCAAAACGCAAAATACAACTGGCGTGGCGCCCCCGCACATGTCCCAAAGATTTTGTATGTCAATAGGGAACTCGGAACTAATCAACAAATGGGAATTTGGCGGGCAATAAAATGCCCCGGTGAGCTTTCTCACCGGGGGCATTTTCGTCATCCGGGGTGCGGCGGGTGCCGCTCCCGGACTTGATTTCATCAGAAGTTGACGCGGTAGCCCACCGTGCCATTCACGTTCGTGTAGTCGCTGCGCAGCTCCACGGAGGCATCCATGAAGATGCTGC
>CALFTQ010000033.1 GCA_937916135.1 uncultured Verrucomicrobiales bacterium | reverse complement strand
CCTTATGATCCCAACGCCATGAACGGCGCCGCGAAGTGGGCAAAGCCGCCAAGCTGAATCATCCTACAAGCTTCTCGCTCACAAAGGTGGCGAGCGGGTTGGGCTGTATGGAGAGCTCATACGCTGCCTCTGCCGGGTCACTCTTCGCCTCCAGCGGGTTTTGGAGGGAGAGCTTGCCACGCACCACAATACGCGCCAGGCCCGTCTGCGTGCGGTAAGCGTCGGTAAACTCAAAGCACATCCACACCTCAATGGAGTCGCTGCCACTGGCAAACACCGCTTGCTCCACACCATCCTCAATGGGGGCGGTGAGGCCAAAGGTCATCTCAAAGGCCTCGGGGGTGATGTCGTTGGTGGCGAACAGCAGCTTGTGCTTGGTGGCAAGCTTAAGCTCGGTAACTTTGTAGGATCCGGTATCGTCCACGCCCTCCACATCGGCGGTCTTGTAGTCGGTCTGTGGTTTAGCGGTGCGTATCTTACCCAGGCAAGTCCAGTCGCCCGGGTTGGCATAGCTCTCCGGCGGCTCGGGCATCAGGGCATCGCTCACGGTGTTGCTCTCGCCACCCGTGCCGGTGATGGTATTGCCAAGGCGGCAAATCCAGGCGCGTGCGCCCAGAATCATCGCTGCATCTAATCGGTTAGTGTTCATTTTCGATTTTTGGGGGCTGATGTTAATAAAGGATGACTGCGCAGCCGTCTGCTACCAAACGGTCGGCGGTCTCCTTGGAGACGTTCACGATGGCGCCGGGCGCGGCGATGGCACCAGCCACGTGGGTGGTCTTCTTGATTTTTACGCGCACCCACTCAGCGGCGGGTGCTTCCGTTGTCTGCTTCTTACTCATAGCTTACTTTCCGGGGATGAGGTTATTCGGCAGAGAGATGGTGCGGCTGTAATGCACCGCACCATCAGCCGACTGGCTGTAGGTAGTCGTGCAGCTCGTCAGCACACCCACGGCCACCAGTGCACCGATGGTCGCACCAATAATCGCACCGCTCACGGCCTTAGCCCAAGCGGCGGGTACACCCCAGCCTGTGAGGAGGCCGGTGACGAAATTCGCGGCCTTAGCCGCATGCTCCTTGTGTTCTGAGTTCATTTTTGTAAATAGTATTGTTTAAGGTTCGCCTTATGGCTCAGCATAATCGCCGCGCCCGTCAGGTTGGCGAGGGAGTCGAACTTGGAGAGATCGAGCTCCGCCACACTTTCGAGCACCGGGAGGGCGTAGGGTATGCCGTGGAGTCCCTCGGGGCAGAAGGTGCAGCAGGTGGCCAGCACAGCCCCCTGTACGGAGGCAGCGAGGGCGGCAGCACTCTGCCCTGCCTGTCCGGCAGGCAGGCCGCTTGCCAGCTGCGTAGTCGTCAGCACATGCACCGCCAAGCGCAGCGTTGCCACCCCCGTGCGGGCGGTCGGGTCGGTGGGTAACTGCACCGGCAGCGGCTCCACCGCGATGGCGAAGTCATGCTGCTGCGCTGCCAGTGCAATTGCCTGGCATTGGTCTGTGTGGTCAAAGGGCTCCGCCAGCACGGCGGGAGAAAGCTCGGCATCCCCCTGCAGGTGCTCAATGAGCGCGGTGGCCAATTTGTACTCTGCGGCAATCTTCATGCTACTTCGTCCTTCGTACTTCTACATGATTCCACCGCCCTGCGGGCTCTGCCAGCGCAGCGGGCGGCCATGGTAGGTGGGGGCAGCCGCTACGGAGTCATCCGGCAGCGGGTACTCCCCCTTCGCAATGGCATCCAGCCGCGACTCCGCCGCCTCTGCCTCCCGCTTGCGCTCCTCGGTAATGGCGAGGGCGAAGCGGGTGAGCAGCTTCACGCGGAGAATCGCCGTTGCCTCCCCTCGCAGTGCCATGGGCACCGCAAGGACATCCGCAGGCAAGTGGGCACGCCCACCCGCCAGCACCGCATTGCGCATGCGCGCGGCCAGCCCCGCGCAGATACCCGGCACAGGGTCGGCAGGCAGGCTGCGGCGGGTCTGCAGGAGGGATGCCGCCTCCTTCTCATTGAAGGCCTCGGCCAGCAGCGCATCATCCAGCGTGAAGTAGTCCATCATGGGGATTTACGATTTTCGATTGACGATTTTCGATTTTTACTTCATTAGGCAACGGTCAGGCGGGCGGCAGCGGCGGCATTGGCCACCTGTCGGTCGCTGGACCACAGCAGCACGTCCACATCATAGAGGGCATGGTCCTTGTAGGTCAGCACCTCGGGACCACCGGCGGAAAGCGTGAACTCCTTACCGAAGGAGAGGTCGGAAAGCCCCGGCGCCTCCTCATTGTACAGAGCCACGACATCCTTACCCAGCAGCGGCACCATCACCCCATTCACCTTGGCATAGATGTCGGAGATAACGATGTCCACCCCATTGTAGGCAAGCGCATCCTTCAGCTCCTCGGGCTTGATGGCATAGGCCAGCCCGTGGCAGCGGGTCTTCATCTTCTCGTTGTTCTTGATGGCGTTCCATGCCGTGCGGCCCATGATGAGGGTCTTGGGCATGCGGCCTACCACACCGCCCGCAATCTTCTCGCAGAGCTTATCAAGCTTCTCCACCGGGTCATCAGAGGCGGTAATCTTGAGGGAGGTATCCTCCGCCACTGCTTTCTTGAGCAAATCCACAGCCCCCACCTGGCGGGTGATGAACTGGGAGCTCATCAGCGTGCGCACGCCTGCCTCGCGGTAGCGAGCACCGCTCTTCTGCATGAGCGCGGGCGTCCAGTGGGCAATCTCCAAAGCCTGCGGGGTGCAGTTGAAAATGCCCGTGGTGCGCTCCACATTGATGCGGTGGGCGCTCTGGTTGCGTGCCAGCGTAGCATCCACCGGGGTGAATGCGGGGTCAAGCGCCCACTTATCGTAGGTGCCCAGCGCCTCCTCCACGGCTACCTCCGGGAAGATAAGGCGGGAGAGGTCCACCGCACCGTCCGGGTTGGCGTATGCGCCCTGGGCGTAGGTGGTCAGAATCTGGTTGTAATGGTCAGTTCCCTGAAACATAGTCTTATTTTACGATTTACGATTGACGATTTACGAATTGAGAAGTTCCCCGCGCCGTCGGCGCGGCTAGCTTTGTACTTTCAACTTTCAAAATTCAACTTTCTACTTGTTTAGCCCAGCGTAGTAGGCTGCACCAGGCGGACGGGGGTGAGATTACCGGCAGTGCCACTACCCACGGCCACCGCCACAAGGGTGCCGCTCGTGCCCTTCGTTACCGTGCCGTTAGCCGCCAGCACCAGGCGGTCGCCCGGCACCACGGCGGCAGAGCCGCTGTGCAACTTCGCGCCTACAATGCCGGAGCAGCCGGGCAGAATCACATCCACCGGGCGGTCCTTCACATCCACACCGTCCAGCACACCATACACCTTATCAGGCGTGGTGGAAGCGGTGGTGAGGGTGGCGGTGCCCGTTGCACCGTCCACCGTTACAAAGCAGCCCTCGCAGCTGCTCAAATCTGCGCCTGCCGTCAGGCGCACACTCTGGAATTGATGGTATATAGCCATATCTTTGGATTTTGTATTTTGGATTTATGATTTTGGAAGTGTCAAATTCCCCGCGCGGAGCGCGGCTAACTGTACACTTTCAACTTTCAAAATTTAACTTTCAACTTCAGCAGCCTTTGGCTGCCTCGGCGCGGGCTTTTTCCACGGCGGTGAAGTAGCCGAGGTGCTTACCTGCGGCGGGAGCCTCATCGCAGAGCTGCTGCGCACGGTTGGCGATTGCCTGCTCCGGGTCGGCGGGGGTGCTGCGATTGGCCAGCGGGGTCTTGCCTGCATAGCGGCGGCTGTTGCTCACCGGGCTTGCCACGCCGGAGCCACTTGTGGCGGCGGCGGGTCGCTTATCGCGGCACAGCAGCCCTACATACTTCAAGCCATGGGCGCGGTTGGTAATAATCTGCTCCTTGGCTTCCGTCTTCTCCTCGGGGGAGAGCTCCACGCCGTTCTCCTTTTCGGCGGCGTTGATCACAGCCTCGGCCTCGGCGGCCTCGGCGGCTTTCACGGCAGTGTTGGCAATCTCGGCATTCTGCTTGAGCTCCTGCACTTTTGCCAGCACCTCGGCTTCGGTGGCTCCCTCGGGCAAGCCCAGGGCGGCCAATATTTCGGGACTAAACATAGTCGGTGTTGTTTCGGTTGGTTTGTTTGCGGTTCCCGCCGCCTCCTTGTCACGCCTAAGCTCAGCCTGAGCGTTGGCGGAAGCGGCAGAAAAATCTTCCTGCGGGCTCATGCCCGCCTCTTCCTCACTTCGTACTTCAACAACTCGCCCACCCGTCTCGGCGTAGCTCTTTTGGAGCGGAGACGGAAGCGAGTTGGTAATGGGCGGTTGCCCCGCGCGGTTATTCGGCTGGTTCGTCAGTGCAAGCCCTATCAATTGCACGGGCTCATACACCCCCGCCGCCAGCTGCTCCGCCGTGGGTGGCGGGTACACTGTGGAAAAATGCTTGTACACCCGCCCCGTGATGAGCGGCAGCCCCAGGCTCGTCCACTCGATCCGCGCGGCCAGGTCGCTGCCGCACATCGCCAGCTCACGCACCCAGCCCATCGCCTCAGTGCTGTTGTCGGAGTCCAGGGAGAGGTGGTCGCGGTCTATCGGCAGCCCCTCGGCAGGCACCCCCGCAGCAGCTACGGCTGCCAGCACCTCCGGCGTCAGCTGCTGCACCAGCTCCGTGTCCTTCACTCGCCTGGCGTGTTCCCCGGCGGCTTCGATGATGTACCAGCCATCCCCGGGGGCGGTGGGGGGCTGCAGGTCTGTCTCGGTGATGAAATTCATGAGGATTTACGATTTTCGATTGTCGATTGTCGATTTATTGGGTTAGGCAGCCTGCGGCTGCGGTCTGCCGCCCTCTGCGGGCGGTCTGCGGGGGGGGATGGTGTTTTTCATGGTAAAGTGTGCCATTTTTCCTCTGCGGGCGTTTCTGGCGTGTTTTAACGCGTCTTTACTCGTAGGGGTCATACTCGCTCTCCCCATAGCTCACCAGCAGGGCTACCAGCAGCCCGATAATGGTGAATGGGGCGGCTATCACCCCGGCTATTCTCTGAAATATCGTTTTCATCGCTTTTCTTTGTTTTTGTGGTTGACTTTTTGGTGGTGGTGTGGTCTTATATCCGTGAGGGTGTTCCTGTTGTCATCTTGGCTTGACCGAGGCTAGTCGCGGGAATGCCCTCAATCTTTATCTATAGGTGTGCATCCGAATTTCTTCAGGCTCACGCAGACCCTCCAGCATCTCCCCCGCCATATACTCCGCATCTGCGGCGATTTGGGCGGGGTTCAGCTCGGCGCCCGGGGCACGCAGTGCCGCCGGTTCGCCATCATTGAGCGGCGGCTCAACTGAAGTACGAGGTACCCGTCTCCGC
>CALFTQ010000032.1 GCA_937916135.1 uncultured Verrucomicrobiales bacterium | reverse complement strand
CCGACGACCAGCGCGCCCTCTTTCGCGCCCTGACCAAGCAATTCTCGGGCAAGACTACCAAGAGCGACCGATTCCCCAAGCCCGAGGTGCTCATGAGCCTGCACAGCCTGGCTATCAACACCGGTCGCAGCTGGCAGCAGACACTCACCGACGACTACGATTACCTCGAGAAGTTTGAGGAAACCATCGGCAAGATTTACACCGCCTACCAGGCCCGCAAGATGGAGAGCAACTCCATGGACTTCGATGACCTGCTCACCAACATGGTGCGCCTGCTGCGGGAGCACGCCGACCTGCGTGCCGAGCTGCAGCAGCGCTTTCTGCATGTGCTGGTGGATGAGTACCAGGACACCAATACCCTGCAGGCTGAGCTCATAGCCCTGCTCTCGGGCGGCAGCGCCACCTCGCTCATGGTGGTGGGGGACGACGCGCAGAGCATCTACTCCTGGCGCGGGGCCAATGTCGACCACATTTTCGACTTCACCCGCACCTACCCCGATGCCGAAGTCTACAAAATTGAGACCAACTACCGCAGCGTGCCGGCCATCCTCGAGATATCCAATGCCGCCATCGCGCAGAACAGCCGCCAGTTTGTCAAAACTCTGCGTCCCGCCCGCGATGAGGGCCGCCTGAAACCCGCCGTTGTTCCCGCGCCCGATAACCGGACGGAGGCAAAGTTCGTGGCTCAGCGTATCGACGAGCTCATGGCCGACGGCATACCGGGCAAGGACATCGCCGTGCTCTACCGCGCCCACTTCCACAGTATGGATGTGCAGATGGAGCTCACGCGCAACCACATTCCCTTCCGCATCACCAGCGGGCTGCGCTTCTTTGAACAGGCGCATATCAAGGATATCGTTGCCTGGTTGCGACTGCTCAGCAACCCGAGAGATGAGGTGGCTTTCCGCCGCATTGTGGGTACCTTCCCCCGCGTGGGAGATGCCACCGCCGCCAAGCTCTGGCAGGGCTGGCTCAGCGCAGCCGAAGCCTGGTTTGCCGCTCACCCCGGCGAGCAAAACATCACCGCCCCGCACAGCGAAGTCATGAAAAAGGTGAAAGCCCCCGCAGCCGCAGGCCTGCACTGGGGAGGGTTCCTCACCTCCATGGACAGCCTGCACCCGGCTGACCGTCAGCTCACCCCCACCGAGCTCGTCAAGCTCGTGCAGAACTACATGAACGCCTACATGCGCTCGGCCTACGATAATTACGAAGAGCGCATGGAGGATATTGACCAGCTCATTAAATCGCTGTCCGACATGCCGGATTTGGAGTCATTCCTCAGTCAGGTGGCTCTGCTCAGTGAGGTGGACAACGACAGCCTGGCCGATGATGACTGCGTGACGCTCTCCACCATTCACCAGGCCAAGGGACTGGAGTGGAAGATTGTGTTCGTCATTTTCCTGGGCGAGGGACTGTTCCCGCACTACAGGGTTATCAGCAGCGGCGACCCCGATGATATGGAGGAGGAAACCCGCCTGTTCTATGTGGCCATCACCCGAGCCGAGGACCAGCTCTACCTGACCTTCCCCCGCTACAACGGCCATAGCTACGACAGCCAGTATTGCCCGCCCTCCCGATTCCTCACCACCCTGCCCGAGGAACTCTTTGAGGTGTGGAATATGTGATTCCCGCCTAC
>CALFTQ010000031.1 GCA_937916135.1 uncultured Verrucomicrobiales bacterium | reverse complement strand
CAGCTACGCCGAGGCCTGCGCTCGCAGCGCGAGCTCCGGGAGTAGATAGCTGCCAGGGTAAATGAAGCCCCAGATTCGAAAGAATCTGGGGCTTCATCATTTTGAATTTTGGAAGTAGGATTTTGAATGTAAAGAGTCAGCTGCGCCTGGCGGCGCAGGGGAATTTCTGTCGGGGTACGGGACTTCAGTCCCGAAGGACGGGGCTTCCCATCGAACGCTGGATGCTCGAGCGGGGCACCATAGGGAACGAAATCCGGCAGCGGGGCGACCGGACGAAATCCACCCCTGCGGCGTGGACGATATCTGCGCCTGGCGGCGCAGACGATATCCTCGCTGCGCTCGGACGTCAGAGGTGAGTGGATGCCAGATCTTGCATCCAGTCTGCGATGGTCTGGTAGCGGTGCTCCGGCAGGGGGGAGATGGCGCGGTCGATGCTGGCGAGGAGGACCGGATGATAGGTGCTCAGCAGGCTGGCGTTGGTGGATAAGGGGTCGGCGGTGTCGTATATCTGGCGTTGCTTAGCCGGGGGCAGGCAGGTGCCAGTGAGGGTGTAGTAGAGTGTGGCACCGAGGGCGTAGATGTCGGTCCAGGGTCCCATGTTGCCATTGGGTGTGCTTTGTTCAGCTGGGCTGAAGCCCGGGGTTTCTACGATATTATTGCCCAGGTCGCCATAGGCCTCGCGGGCGGCCCCGAAGTCGATGATGACGGGGAGGCCTGCGCGGGTGATGAGGATGTTGTCCGGTTTGATATCGCGGTGGAGCAGCTTGCGGCCGTGGAGGTAGTCGAGAGCATCGAGCAGGCGAACCATAAGCCCGAATAGGCTTGATTGCGGGATGGGAACCCCCATTTCGGCATGCCGGGCGGCAAGCTTATCCAGTGAGACACCGTTGATGAATTCTACCACGTAGTAGGCGGTGTTGTGTTCCTCAAAATAGGAATAGACCTTGGCGATGCAGGGGTGATCCAGGGTGGCGAGCAGGCGCACTTCGCGCAGGAAGTTGTTCATGGCCCAGTCGTAAGTCTCTTTTCCGCTTTCCGGGTTGTGCATGCGCACATCGAGGGTGTATTCCTCGCGGTAGCAGATGGAATCCGGGAAGCTTTCCTTGATGACTACCGTGCGGTTCAGCAGTGATTCCTGCGCCAGATAGGTGACGCCGAACCCGCCACCGCCGATGCAGCGCTGCACCCGGTAGCCGTGCAGCCGTGTGCCCGCGGGCAGTTCCCGTGGGGCAATGGGGCATTCGGGGATGGGGGCTTCTTCTGCCACTTCCTCACCGATATCTCCAATCTGGCTGGTGGAGACGGGTTCAGCGCGGGCCACGGCGAGGATGTGTTCCATAAAATCGCCGGCTGGTCGGCTGTGCATGGTTGTGGGGTTCCGGAAGCCGCCGGGTGGGGGAGGGAAGGCCGGGGCATCGGGTACCGACGGTGTGGGGCTGTGGGGCTCCGGGGGTGTCGGTTCCGCGGGGGGGCTGTCAGGGATGATGGAGCGGGTATCCGGAATCATGGTTTGTCGTCCATTCTACCTTGCAGGGGCTGCTGTGTCGAGCATAAAGGCAGGTCTCTCATTCCTTTAGGCTTGCCAAGGGTGGAAAAATAGGCTAATCTCTGGGCATGTTCGTAGATAACATCCGAATTTTTGCCAAGGCTGGCAAGGGCGGCAACGGGCTTGCTTCGTTCCGTCGTGAGAAGTTTGTGCCCCGCGGCGGCCCCGATGGTGGCGACGGTGGTGATGGTGGCAGTGTGATTCTGGAGGTAAGCACCGGAACAAATGATCTGCGCAATTATTTTTATGACCCGAAGCTGATAGCCACGGATGGCATGCCCGGCATGCACGCCCGCAAGCACGGCAAGGATGGCCGCACGGTCATAGGCAAGGTGCCGCCCGGCACGATTGTGTACCGCAGCAATGCCGCCACCATGCAGGAAGCCACCTGGCTGGAGCGTGAGGGCGATGGCATCGAGCTGGAGCAGATTGCAGACCTGACCGAACCCGGTGAGCGCTTTGTGCTCTGCCAAGGGGGCAAGGGTGGCCGCGGTAACTGGCATTTCCGCACGGCGACTGACCAGGCTCCGCTGAAGTTTGAGTACGGCACGGAGGCCGAGAGCGGTGTGTTCTTCTTTGAGCTGCGCCGCATTGCCGATGCCGGTCTGGTGGGCTACCCGAATGCGGGCAAGAGCACGCTGCTCACCGCCATTTCCAACGCAACGCCGAAGGTGGCCAGCTATCCGTTCACCACGCTGCAGCCCATTGTGGGTGTGGTGGAGTTCGAGGACTACCAGCGCTGCATCGTGGCTGATATTCCCGGCATCATCGAGGGGGCGTCCAACAACCGCGGCCTGGGGCACGAGTTCCTGCGCCACATCATGCGCTGCCACCTGCTGCTCTTCGTGGTGGACCTGACCGGCCTGGAGCACGACCCGGTGGAGGCAATCCAGACCCTGCGCAAGGAAGTGAAGCTGTATTCTGATGAGCTGGCAGCCCGCCCCTGGGTCATCATTGCCAACAAGATGGATGAGCCTTGCGCTGTGGAGAATCTGGAGATTCTGCGCCAGCGTTTCCCGAAGGTGGAGATTATCCCGATTTCCGCCGCCATGGGGGATGGTATTCCGGCGTTCAAGGAGCGTTTGCAACAGCTGCTGAGGGAGGGTTAAACACGTGCTGGTTGCTGTCCTTTCCGATATTCACGCCAACCTGGAAGCCCTGCAAGCCGTGCTGGACGATATGAAGTCCCACGGTGCGGAGGGTATTCTGGGGCTGGGCGATTATATCGGTTTCAACGGCAATCCGTCCGAGTGTCTGGCGTTGGTGCAGCCGCATCTGCTGGCGGCGGTGCAGGGGAACCACGAAGCCGCGCTGGTGGACCGAGCGGTGTTTGGTGTGCCCATGTACATGGAGATGATGGACCGCACGCAGGATATGCTCAGCCCTGAGCAACTGCGCTGGCTGCGCCGCCTGCCGCATCATACGGCCTGGCAGGATTGCCTGCTGGGTCACGCCACCCCTGAGGCTCCCAAGCGCTGGGGCCGCATTGCGAATGTGAACGAGGCCCGCAAGGTGTTCGCCTCCGTCAAGAACCGCATTTCCTTCTACGGCCACACCCACCGGGCTTCGATTTTCCGACTTTACAAAGGGCAGGTGGAGAAGATGGAAATCAACTACGACGCCCGCGGCGATTTCACGCTGCACATGCCCTCCTCCTGCCGCTTCCTCATCAACCCCGGTTCAGTGGGCCAGCCGCGTGACCTGGACTGGCGCGCGGCCTACGCCCTCTTCTGCCCGGAAACCTCTACCCTCCACCTCCGCCGTGTGCAGTACGATGTGCAGCAGGCCGGCGACAAGATTGCCCGCACCGGGCTTCCCGCCTCTTTCGCTGAGGCACTCAAGACCGGCGACACTCCCACGGGCGATTGACGATTGACGATTGACGATTGACGATTGACGATTGACGATTGACGATTTTGTAATTCCTACCAATTTACTATTGACAAAAGTGAGGTGGAAGCGTAGCATGTGTTCACCTACCGAAATTGTAGGATAATAAAATGAACAGGACATTGCAATTCGAGACGCTCCAGCTGCATGCTGGGCAAGGGGACGCAGACCCGGCAACAGGGGCCCGCGCGGTACCGATATATGCCACTTCATCCTATGTGTTCCGCAACTGCGAGCACGCAGCAGACCGCTTTGGCCTGCGCGATGCAGGGAACATCTACGGGAGGTTGACGAATCCTACACAGGACGTACTCGAACAGCGAATGTCGGCACTGGAGGGCGGCGTGGCTGCCCTGGCAGTGGCTTCCGGGGCAGCGGCCATCACCTATACCTTGCAGGCCCTGGCGCAGAATGGCGGGCATATTATAGCGCAGCGCTCGATATACGGCGGGAGCTATAATCTGCTGGAACACACGCTGCCGGCTTACGGTATCACGACCACCTTTGCAGACGTGCACCGGCCGCTGGAGGTGCAGGCGGCAATACGCCCGGAAACCCGGGCGATTTTTATTGAGACGCTGGGGAATCCGAACAGCGATATTGCGGATATCGAGGTGCTGGCAGATCTGGCGCACCGCCATGGTTTGCCGCTGGTGGTGGATAATACCTTCGGCACCCCGTACCTGATTCGTCCGATTGAGCATGGAGCCGATATCGTGGTGCATTCGGCTACCAAGTTCCTGGGCGGGCACGGCACGACCCTGGGCGGTGTGGTGGTGGATAGCGGGCGCTTCGACTGGGCCGCCAGCGGCAAGTACCCGGCCATCAGCGAGCCGAATGTGGCCTACCACGGGGTGAGTTTCGCAGAAGCTGCGGGGCCGGCGGCCTTTGTGGTGTATCTGCGGGCTATCCTGCTGCGTGATACCGGGGCGTGCATTTCTCCCTTTGCTGCGTTCCAGCTGCTGCAGGGGATTGAGACACTTTCCCTGCGAGTGGAGCGGCATGTGGAAAATGCGTTGAAGGTGGTGGAATACCTGAAGAAGCACCCGAAGGTGCGGAAAGTGAACCACCCCTCGCTGCCGGAGCACCCGGACCACGGGCTGTACCGGCGCTATTTCCCGCGGGGCGGCGGTTCCATTTTCACCTTTGAGCTGGAAGGCGGGCAGGAAGCGGCGTTCCGCTTCATTGATTCGCTGCAGATATTCTCGCTGCTGGCGAACGTGGCGGATGCAAAGAGCCTGGTGATTCACCCGGCGAGCACCACACACTCGCAGATGAATGCGGAGGAACTGGCGGCCAGCGGGATTACCCCCGGCACGGTGCGTCTCTCCATAGGCCTGGAACATATTAACGATTTGCTGGCTGACCTGGAAAATGCTTTCCAGACGCTCTGAACCCTTGTACCATAAGAAAAATGGCTATGAATACATACACTTCAGTCCCGGAACTGGTGGGGCGGACTCCGCTGCTGGAACCGGTGCATTACAGCGCAGCCCACGGCCTGAAGGCCCGCCTGCTGCTGAAACTTGAATCGAACAACCCCGCCGGTTCGGTGAAGGACCGCGTGGCCCGCTCCATTGTGGATGATGCCGAGGCCACGGGCCGCCTGCAGCCCGGCGGCACCATTGTGGAGCCCACCAGCGGCAACACCGGCATCGGCCTGGCGGCCATCGGTGCGGCACGCGGCTATCGCGTGATTCTCACCATGCCGGATACCATGAGCGTGGAACGCCGCAATATCGTGAAGGCCTACGGCGCGGAGGTGGTGCTCACCCCCGGGGCAGCCGGTATGCAGGGCGCGGTGGATAAGGCCGAGGAACTGGCCCGCATGATTCCCGGCGCCATTGTGGCCGGGCAGTTCACGAATCCGGCCAATCCTGCTGCGCACTACGCGACCACCGGCCCGGAAATCTGGGCAGACTGCGCGGGGCAAGTGGATGCCTTTGTGGCAGGTGTGGGGACGGGTGGCACTATTTCCGGCACGGGGCGTTATCTGAAAGAGCAGAATCCGGCCATTCATGTGGTGGCTGTGCAGCCTGCGAGCTCCCCGCTGCTCACGGGCGGTGTGGCCGGGCCGCATGCCATCCAGGGCATCGGGGCGAACTTCATCCCTGATACGCTGGACCGCAGCATCTATGATGAAGTGATTTCTGTGGATAACGAAGTGCCGCTGACCACGGCCCGCGAGCTGGGCAAGCTGGATGGCGTGCTGGTGGGCATTTCCTCCGGCGCGGCTCTGTGGGCGGCCACGCAGCTGGCGCAGCGCCCGGAATGGGCGGGCAAGACCATCGTGGTCATCATGCCGGATGGCGCCGACCGTTACTATTCAACGGCACTTTTCTCTCATGAATAAATCTTTTAATCTGAACCTGTATCTCGTGACGGATGCGCCGGAGCGCTGCCGCCACGGTCTGCTGGAGACCGTGTGGCGCGCGGTGGCCGGCGGGGTGAGCATCGTGCAGTACCGCCGGGAGAACGCCGACCGCAACACCATGCTGGCCGAGGTGCTGCCGCTGCGCGATTTCCTGCGCGGGGCAGGGGTGCCGCTCATCATCAATGATGATGTGGAGCTGGCTGTGGAAATCGGGGCAGATGGCATTCACATCGGCCAGGCGGATATGCCGGTGGCGCAGGCACGCGCCCTCATAGGGCCGGAGATGATACTCGGGCTCACCGTCACCAACGAAGCCGAGATGGCAGCGGTGGACCCCGCGCTGGTGGATTATGTGGGCTGCGGCCCGGTGTTTCCCACCATCTCCAAGGATGATGCGCCGGAGGCCCTGGGGGTGCAGCGCTGGGCAGAGCTGGCGGCGAAATGCCCGGTACCCATCTGTGCCATCGGCGGCATTGATGCTGCTCGCGCCCGCGAGCTGCGGGCCACGGGACATTGCGATGGCGTGGCGGTGGTTTCGGCCATCTGTGCCGCAGAGGATACGGAACAGGCAGCAAGGGATTTAGCATGAATAAGAATGATTTAGCTGCGGTGCTGGAGAATCTGCGGAAAAAGAATCCGCTCATTCTCTCGCTGACCAATAATGTGGTGCAGGGCATCACGGCCAACATGCTGCTGGCCGTGGGGGCGGCGCCGGTCATGCTGAACGATGCGGCCGAGTACGAGCAGCTGCTGAGCGTGTGTGCCAATGGCCTGCTGGTGAATGTGGGCACGCTGTCCCACCCGCAGGCAGAGCTCATGCGCAGCGCGGTGGATGCCGCACACGCAGCCGGGGTGCCCTGGGTGCTGGACCCGGTGGCGGTGGGGCTGCTGCGCTTCCGCACCGAGTTCTGCCACGAGCTGCTGGCGATGCGCCCCACCCTCATCCGTGGCAACGCTTCGGAAATCATGGCGCTGGCCGGTGAGGCTGCGGGTGGTCGCGGCACGGATACCACCGAGGAAAGCTCCGCTGCCGTGCAGTCTGCCCGCAAGCTGGCGCAGCAGTGCGGCTGCACCGTGCTGGTCACCGGGCCGGTGGATTATGTGACCGATGGCGAGCGAGTATTGGCCCTGGGCAATGGAGACCCGCTCATGACCCGGGTGACCGGGGTGGGCTGCGCCATGGGTGCGCTGGCAGCGGCTTGCGTGGCCTCCGCGCCGGATGCCTTTACCGGGGCAGCCGCCTGTGCTGCCATCCTGGGTATTGCCGGGGAGCGTGCCGCCGCCCGCTGCCCGCGACCGGGCAGCTTTGCCGGGGCTCTGCTGGATGAGCTGGATGCTCTCAGCCCTGCTGAAGTATCCGAATTTACGCGCATTGTGTGAAAATCCTGCTTGCGGTGTCGGGGGATAGTGTGGTAGAGTAGAGTATCATGGATAAAGAACAGCTTTCTCTTGAATGGAAACAGCTGGCCGACCTGCCGGATGTCGAGGGTTTTGCCGGTTCCTATGCCGGTGTGAGCAACGGTGCACTCATTGTGTGCGGTGGTGCCAATTTCCCGGAAAAACCGCTCTGGGAGGGTGGCCCCAAGCGCTGGACTGACCGCATCTATGTGCTGCCGGGTAATGATGGCTGGAAGGATGCCACGCCGCTGCCCAAGCCCCTGGGCTATGGTGCCACGGCTACCCTGCCGCAGGGGGTGATGCTGATTGGCGGCAGCAATGCAGACGGTGCTCTGGCTGATTGCTACATGCTCACCTGGGATGGCTCCGATGTGCAGTGCAAGGCAGTGGCCCCGCTGCCCACCACGCTGACCGGCCATGCTGCTGCCGTGATGGGTGGCAAGGTGTATGTGCAGGGTGGCTCCATCGCCCCCGGCGAGCAGGATGCCGAAGCCCGCATGTGGGTGTATGACCCCGAGACGGATACCTGGAGCGATAGCGAGCCCATGCCCTGCCGAGGCCGTTTCCTGCAGCAGATGGCCACCATCGGCCACACTATCTATGTGCTCGGCGGCATCGGTCTGCAGCCCGGCGACAATGGCCGCATGGCCCGCGAGATGCTGACGGATGCCTGGAGCTGGAGTGCCGAGACCGGCTGGCGCCGCCTGGCCCACCTGCCGCATTACTGCGGTGCGGCACCCACGCCTGCCCCGGTGATTGGTGGCCGCATCTACCTGCTGGGTGGCGATGATGCCACGGTGAAGGGTTTCACGCCGCAGAACCACCCCGGTTTCCACAACCAGAGCCTTTGCTACTGCCCCGGCAGCGATACCTGGTACGACGCCGGTGAGATTGCCGTGGCACGCGCCGTGCTGCCCTGCGCGGTGTGGAATGGTATGGCCGTCATCGTGAACGGTGAGCAGCGCCCCGGCAAGCGTTCCAACCAGGTGTGGGGTGCCAAGATGTAACCTGTTTTCCGAAGTATGTTGAAGAATCTCTTTCTCCTGGCGGCAGTAGCCGCCCTGCCGCTGGCGGCCCAGTGCTGCCCCGGCTGCGGGCATCACGCCCCGGCTCCGCTGAAGGTGACGGCCAAGGCGTTGGCTGAGAGCCCGGAAATCAGCGATTCCGTGGGTCGCGCCGGCATGGTGGCCAGCGTGGTGAAGACTGCGGATGGCGCCCGCATCCTGGCCATTGGTGGTGCGAATTTCCCGAATGCCAAGCCGGGCGCCAAGACCCCGGCTGAGCGCGGCGCAAAGGTGTTCTACGATGAAATCCTGAGCATCAATCCGCTGGATGGCAGCTGCTCTGTGCTGGCGAAACTGCCGTATCCCATTGGCTACGCGGCGCACACCAGCAAGGGGTGCTGCATGGTCATTGCCGGCGGTTGCAACATGGAGGGTCACGTGTCCACCGTGACCCGCATCAAGCCTGACGGCACCACCGAGGCTCTGCCCGGCCTGCCGCTTACTACGGCATACCCCGCCTTTGTGCAGATGGGTAGCAAGCTCTACGTATTCGGTGGTCAGGAAAAGGCAGAATCCGTGACCTGCCTGAGCAACAGCTACGTGCTTGACCTGGAGGACACCGCCGCCGGTTGGAAGGAACTGGCCCCCATGCCCGGCGAGGGCCGCATGCTGGCTGCTGCCGGTGCTTGCCACAAGGGTAAGATTTACGTGGCCGGCGGCTGCTCACTGCATCCGGATGCCAAGGGCGCGGCCGAGCGCACCTACCTGAAGAGCACGCTCTGCTACGACCCCGCCACCAATACCTGGAGCACTGCTGCCGATATGCCCGAAACCATCGTGGCGCCGGCTACGCCCATGCCGGCCATGCGCGGCGGGCTGCTGCTGCTCTGCGGTGACCCCGGCAACTTCTACCGCGCCAGCCTGGCCGGTAATGCCCCGGCTGACCATCCCGGGCAGAATACCACCATCTACAGCTTTGACCCCTGCCGGAATGCCTGGACCGTGGCCGGGCAGAACAGCATCGGCATAGCCACCGCCCCGGCCGTAAAGGTTATGGGGACGGTCTTCATCATCTCCGGCGAGACTCACCCCGGCGTGCGCACCCCGGTGATTTCCACCATCAATCTCTCCAAATAACAACGAACACACAATACCAATATGCCTGAACCTAATCCCATCCTGACGTTCCTGGCCGACCTCACCCCCTGGGTGGCCATCGGTATCGCTGTGCTGGCCATCATGGCCGCCTGCAAGAAAGGACTCAAGAAACCCGCCATCTCTCCGAATGCACCCGTGACCACGCCCGGCAAGTGGGCCTGGATTGCCGTGGCTGTGCTCTGGGTGGTGGTGATGCTGAACTATTTCGACCGCCAGCTGCTTGCGGTGCTCAACAAGTCCATGACCGAAGGCGCGGGCTGCATTGAGATGACCCAGGCTCAGTTCGGTATCGTGACCTCTGCCTTCCTGATTGTGTATGCTGCACTTTCCCCGGTGGGCGGTTACCTGGCAGACCGCTTCAGTCGCTCCTTCATCATCATGTGCTCGCTGGTGGTGTGGTCCATTGTGACCTGGATGACCGGTAAGTCCGAATCCTATGAGGAACTGGTTTTCTGGCGCGCCATGATGGGTGTGAGCGAAGCCTTCTACATTCCTGCTGCGCTGGCCCTTATCACAGACTATCACCGCGGCAGCACCCGCTCACTGGCAACCGGCCTGCACATGAGCGGTATTTATGCCGGCCAGGTGATGGCTGGTTACGGTGCCATGATGGCTGGTGACCCCTGCCAGATGGGCTGGCGCCTCACCTTCGAGGTGTTTGGTTTCATTGGCGTGGCATACGGTCTCATCGTGCTCTTCTTCCTGCGTGACCCGAAGGCCGAGGAAGCTCCCGCCACCGAGACCGGTGCTGAGGCTTCCTCAGCACCGGCTGCTCCCCAGTTTACGCTGGGCCAGATGCTCAAGAGCATCTTCACCGGCCGCGGCATGTACCTGCTGCTGCTCATGATTTCCTTCGCCGGCTTTGCCAACTGGTTCCTGCTGGGCTGGTACCCGCGCCTGCTGCAGGATATGTTCGAAATCTCCGAGGCCGACGCCGGCCCCGCTGCCACGCAGTGGATTAACATCGCCAAGTACATCTCCGTGCTGGCCTGCGCTGTGATTGCCGACCGCTGGTATCTCCGCAACAAGAACGCCCGCGCCTACGTGCCCGGTATCGCCTTCTGCATTGCCGGCCCCTGCGTGCTGCTGGCCATGATGTTCGGAGCCCAGGTGGGCCTGGTGGCTGTGCTGGCCCTGGTGTCTATGCAGGGCGTGGCTCAGGGTGCCATGGATGCCACCCTCATGCCTGTGCTCCGCAACACGATTGATGAGCGCTTTGCTGCCACGGGTTACGGCCTACTCAACCTCACCTCCGTGGGGGCCGGTGCGCTTGTATCCTGGTTGGGCGGCATGCTCAAGGACGCCGGTACGCCGCTGTCCTCTGTGCTGAGTCTGGCAGGCATCCTCATGATGCTCTGTGGTATCATCCTGTTCCTCCTGCCCAAGAAGGACAACGCCTGATAGCACCCATTCCATATCTGAACTGCGTGCCGTCACCTTCTCCGGTGGCGGCACCTGCTTTTTTGGGAAAAGTGGATTCGTCAATTGGGAGCTTCTAAAAACTCACTAAATTGATGTTTGTCGTTGTCGGGGCACGGGACTTCAGTCCCGAAATAACGGTGCTTCCAATCGGGACTGAAGTCCCGTGCTCCGACAGAGTTCCCCCACAAATTCCAATTTGATGGACTTTTTAGAAGTCCCTATTGGGACGAAAGGGTGTTCCGCACTGTTTCGCGGGCTTCTTTGGCGGCGATGAGCCACTGGCGCACGCCCTCCTTATCCTGGGTTTCAAGGAGGTCGATGAGGTGGTGCAGGTCGTTCACGCAGTCGTGCAGGGCGGCGCGCACGGCCACGTCGTTTTCCCAGAGGATATCGGCCCACATGTTGGCGCCGCCGGAGCAGACGCGGGTGGTATCGCGGAAGCCGCTGGCGGCCAGGCGCTGCAGGTCTTCCATGGGCTCCTGGCCCAGGGTGGCGCCGCGTGCGCAGAGGGCGGCCAGAATGTGCGGGCAGTGGGAGATGCGGGCCACGGTGCGGTCGTGGTTCACCGGGTCCATCACATAGGTGCTGGTGCCCAGTGCTTCCCAGAAGGCGGCGAGCTGCCGCACCTTGGCCTCGGGGGCACCGTGCGGGTTGGTGATGGCCACGGTGGCGCCTTTGATGAGGTCGGCCCGGGCGTTTTCGATGCCCTGGGTTTCAGCGCCTGCCATGGGGTGGGAGCCGATGAAGCAGCGCCCGCGGTTGGTGAGCATGCTGCCGGTGGTGCGGTGCACGTAGGCCTTTACTGAGCCGATATCGGTGATGATGGCGTCTTTGGAGACCGCCGAGAGGATGTAGCGGGAAAGTTCTTCAAACGCGCCGATGGGGGTGGCGAGGATGATGAGCCCGGCACCCCGGGCGGCCTCGCGGGCATCGGTGAAGGTGTGCTCCGTGATTCCTTTTTCCTTTACAAAGTCGAGTGGCTGCTGGCGGCGGGCCCAGACGCGGAGCTCGCAGCCGGGCAGGTGCTGTTGCACGGCCATGGCTATGGAGCCGCCAAGGAGCCCGGGACCCAGGATGCACACGGATTTGAAAGGCGATTCAGCCATGCGTTACGGCACGTAGAAATGGAAGTTGGTGCCGCGCACCTTCAGTTCCTTGCCGCTGGGGTAGGGCTTGCCGTTCTTATCCACCACGCGGATGGTCTTGCTGGGGTTGAGCGGGTTGTACACGCGGGTGGGGTCACCGGGCACGCGGGTGGCCACCGGGATGGGGCCGGTGTTGGTAATCTTGCTCATATCCGTCGCGGTGGACGCTGCCGCCGCAGGCTTGGTTGCTGCTGCCGGCTTGGTCACGATGGGGGTGAGGGCCGGTGCTGCGGCTTTCGGCTGGGCAGGGGCTGCCGCTGGCTTGGGCTCCGGAATCGGGGCCATGCGTTGCGTGCCGGGCACGATGGGCCGGGTCAGATCCAGCGGTGCATTCGCCGGCTGGGCAATTGGCTGGCTGGCTACAGGATCCGGAATGGGAGCCTGCTGAATACCAGCCGGCTGGGTGGTTACCCATGTGTCCGGATAGGCAGTACGCCCCGCAGTGCCCTGATACGGCATATCGGGCACGGTGGGTGTGTAGTACACACACGAACTGAGCGCGCTGCATACGAGCGGCAGCAAAAGGAATCGGCTGGTCTTTTTGTTCATAAGGGAAAGCTTTGCAGGTTCTTTAAGATAAGTTAAATCTATTTGAGAAAAATGTCAACCCAAATTCCACGCGTAGCGGGGAGTTAGTTTTATTTCGTGCTGTGTGGCAGGTGATTTGCGGCTGGTCCGGCGTTTTTCGCGGAGTTTGGCGGGTCAATTTGTCACGATATTTCGCGGGGCCGCGCGGAGAATGCCGGTGCAGGAGATGGTATCGCCTACGGTCGGGATGTAGCTGCCGGTTACTTCGCCGGCAAGGTAGACGCAGAGGTAATCTGTTTTCCGGGTGGGATTGAAAGTAACCTCTGCCACGGTGATGGGACGCTCGCAGACTTTCAGCTCGTGCAGCGCACAGATGCGACCGGTGAGATTGGAGAACGGACTGCGGCCGGCCTGGGTGATGCGGGGCTCTGCTGCCTCTTCGGCCTGGCGGCAGGTTTCGGCCACGAGACTGAGTGACCAGTCGTAGCAGTAGCCATCGGGTACATATTCCGGGATGACCAGGGCATCCAGACAGGAGGCGTGGAGAATTTGCCCGCTATCGGACTGCAGCGCCACGAGGCAGATGTGGTCGAGACAGGCGCGGGAGATAAGCTGCAGTGGGCAGTGGGCGATTTCCTCATGATAGAATACCGGACGCACCAGCACGGGGGTGGCTCCGTTTTCTGAGTACATGAGGTTGAAAATGGAATGTGAGGTCTCCACCTGCAGAACGGTATAGGGTGGGCGGGGCTCCCGCCATTCATTATCCGGGCTGGTGCCGGTGACCCGGAAGCGCGCCTTGCTCCCCACGCTGAGCAGAAAAGGAATGATGATGCACGACAGCTTGAATACATGAGCCCCACCCAGCAGCGGGGCATAGTAGCTGATATGGCGCCGCATGGAAAAGGGCAGGAACTGCTCGGCGGCTTCGCTTTCTATCCATGTTTCGCCGCGGCGGATGCGTACGGGAAGCAGCAGCTTCAGCTCGTTTTCTCCGGAAATGAAAAGTGTCGCGGCGTAGGCATCATCCTGGCCGCAGTGCAGCTGGCAGTATTGGCATTGCTCCTGGCTGAGATGGGTGATGCGCATGACACTGCTGGCGACCTCCGGTATGTAAATGCTGCAGCGGCGGTTGTGGCGCACCGCTGTGTAATCCGGTGCATAGGGCGAGCTGTCTTCTGAGCGTATGGCGCGCACAGCCTCGAATCCCTGCGCTTCCAGCGCCCGGATGATTTCCCGGCGGTAACGGAAGCGGCAACAATCGCGGAATACAGGTTCGCTGTAGTCCCCATCCGGCAGGATGCAGAGTATGGGGGTGCGGTATAGATGCGAAGGGCTCATTTCTGGCGAGTCTGTGGGTGATGAGAGAGGAGAACGGCGCGCATTCTAACACTTTGCCCCATGATTATTCAAGAAAATAGTTAACAAAATTAAAGTTTGTTAAAAAATAACATGAAAAAAGTCCCGAATCCGGTACCATTTGCAGAGATTTGGGAGTTTATGCGCCTTCCCACATGTGTCCCAAAGATTATGGAAAAATAGCCCTAAACGATGTAAGGGCACAGTGTTCTGTGAGAAAATTCGTAGTAGGGTATCTCCCGCCTCACCATCGGCAGTAAGCATGAATTTGTGACTCTATCGGCGTAAGCCGCTAACTTTCAATTTGTCAATCGTAAATTGTCAATTGTAAATCCACGTGTCCCAAATCTTTGGGACACGTGTGGCGCCTTCCGGGCCAGACTTTTGGATTTACATCCCGCGTGCAATATGGTAAACATATTCCGCTATGGACTTAGAGCAACGAGATATAAGTGCAGAAACGATTTCCCCGTACTTTGAGCAGTACTTTGGCCACAAGCCCGTTGTTGTCGCCGCTTCTCCCGGCCGTGTGAACCTCATCGGTGAGCATACGGATTACAACAATGGCTTTGTGCTGCCTATGGCTCTCAATAACATTAACGTGATTGCAGTTGCCCCCTCTCCCACCGGCAAGCACCGCTGGATTGGTGCCCTGGGTGAGGCTATGGTTGAGATTGACCCGGCAGAGGTGACCAAGCCCGGTGATCCTTTCTGGAGCAACTACGTGCGTGGTGTCATTTGCATGCTGGAACGCCGCGGTATCAAGGTGCCCGCTGTGGATATGCTGATTGATTCCAACGTGCCGCGCGGTGGTGGCCTTTCCTCCAGCGCTGCGTTCGAGGTTTCCGCCTGCACGGCGCTGGCGGCTCTCTGCGGGGCAGAGGTGACGCCCACGGAGCGCGCCCTTATCGGCCAGGCTACGGAGCATGAGTTTGTGAATGTGCCCTGCGGCATCATGGACCAGTTCATCTCAGCCAATGGCCGCAAGGACCATGCGCTGATGCTCGATTGCAAGGACCTTTCCTACAAGCTCATCCCCATGATGGATCCCGCCGTGAGCGTGCTGGTTATCGATTCCGCCGTGAAGCACTCCCTGGCCGATGGTGGCTACGCCGCCCGCCGCAAGAACTGCGAGGACGCCTGCGCCATTCTTGGCGTGCCCTCCCTGCGCGAGGCTACGCTGGAGATGCTGGAAGAAAAGAAGAGCGAGCTGGGCGACCTCTGCTACCGCCGCTCCCGCCACGTCATCGGTGAGAATCTGCGCGTGGCCGCCTTTGCCGAAGCTGTGCAGAAGGCCGACTGGGACGCCGCCGGCGTGGCCATGCGCGCCTCCCATGCTTCCCTCAAGGACGATTTTGAAGTCTCCTGCGCCGAGGTGGATACCCTCGTCTCTCTGGCCGACACGATTCCCTCCGCTGCTGCCGTGTACGGCGCCCGCATGACGGGTGGCGGTTTCGGCGGCTGCATCGTGGCCCTGGTCAAGAGCGAGGCCGTGCAGCAGGTGGCAGAGGAAATGATTGAGGCCTACCGCAATGCCCTGGGCATCGAGACGGATTACCTCATCACCCGCCCGGGCGAAGGTGCCCGCGTGCTTTATCAGGCTTAATTAAAACAATAGAACATCTTATGAAACACATCATGACAATGCTGGGCGCTCTGGCGCTCATGAGCGGCACCGCCCTGGCTCAGGATGCGGCTGCTGCCCCCGCGCAGGACGTGCTTCCCCTCTGGGAAATGATCGTCTTCTGCGTGGTCGTAGTGGGCGTTATCGGCCTGGGTATCTGGAAATCCGGTGATTCCGGCGAATCCACCGAAGAGAAGAAGGAAAAAGGCGCAGCCGATTACTTCCTGGCCGGTCGCGGCCTGAGCTGGTGGCTGGTGGGCTTCTCCCTGCTGGCGGCCAATATTTCCACGGAGCAGTTCGTGGGCATGAGTGGCCAGTCTGCAGACTGGCTGGGGCTGGCCATTGCCGGTTATGAATGGCTCGCGGCCATCGTGCTGGTCATCGTGGCCTTCACTTTCCTGCCCATGCTGCTGAAGCGCGGTGTATTCACCATTCCCCAGTTCCTGGAGGAGCGCTACAACGGCGTGGCCCGTGTGATTATGGCTCTGGTGAACCTGCTCATCCTGGTGGGTGTGCCCACCGCCGCCGTGATTTACGCCGGCGCCAGCGTGGTTTCCGTGTACTTTGACCTCTCCGTGCCGACCGGCTGCCTCATCATCGCCGGCGCCGCCACGGTTTATGTGTATGTGGGTGGTCTGAAGGCCTGCGCCTGGACCGACCTCATCTGGGGTGCCGCCCTCATCGTGGGTGGTGGTGTGGTGGCCTACTTCGCCATCATGGCCCTGGGTGCCTATCCGACTGTGCCCGAGAGCGTGGTGGCTACCGCTACCACCACCGCCAACACCGGCGCTGATGCCCTGGCTTCCACCGGTTCCCAGTTCTGCGACGGCCTGAGCCGCATGGTGAACCTGAACGCCGGTGATGTGGAAGGCGCCACCAACGGTATCGGCGGCAAGCTGCACATGATGCGCGAAAAGAGCGACCCCGTGATGCCCTGGACCGTGTACCTGCTGGGTCTGTGGATTCCCAACTTCTTCTACTGGGGGCTCAACCAGTACATCATGCAGCGCACCCTGGCTTCCAAGAGCCTGGAGGAAGGCCAGCTGGGTATCGTGTTCGCTGCTTTCCTGAAGCTGCTCATCCCCTTCGTGGTGATTATCCCCGGTATCCTGGCCTACAACCTGTTCCGTGGTGACCTGGCCGCCAAGGCCGATTCCAACTCCGCCGCCATTGTGCAGGCCGCCGAGGCTACCGGCAAGAAGGTGATTTACGATATTGCCGCCAGCCGTCTGGTGCGCGAGGATGCCGCTGCTTCCTCCGTGGATTACCTCAAGAAGAACCTGACCAACGTGGGCGCTGCCGACCAGGTGCCCGCCCTGGAGGCCAAGGCTGCCGAGCTGGCTGCCATCCCCGCCAAGGATGTGGCTGCCCGCACCGCCAAGGCCGGCGAGATTCTCGCCATCGACAAGGCCGCCACCGGTGCAGCCCGTTCCAACACCACGGAATACACCGTGACCACCACCATGGCCGCCTATCAGTATGACTACGCCTTTGCCACCCTGCTGCGCAAGTTGCTGCCGGGCACCGGCTGGGCCTGGTTCGTGCTGGCTGCGCTCTTTGGTGCAGTGGTGAGTTCCCTGGCTTCCATGCTCAACTCCGCCTCCACCCTCTTCACCATGGACCTGTACAACAAGTCCAAGGAAGTGGCCACCGGCAAGCCTGCTTCCGATAAGCAGCTCGTGGCCGTGGGTAAGGTGGCCGTGCTTGTCTGCGCCGTGATTGCCACGGTCGTGGCACCCTTCCTGGATAACCCCGCCTTCGGTGGTATCTTCACCTTCATCCAGGAGTTCCAGGGCTTCCTGAGCCCGGGTGTGCTGGCTGTGTTCCTCTTCGGCTTCTTCGTGCCCAAGTGCCCCCGCGTGTTCGGCTGGCTGGGTATCGTGATCGGTGCCGTGGCCTATGCCTCCTTCAAGTGGGTGGCCTTCCTCGGCTGCACCGATTCTTCCTTCCTCAACCGCATGGGCTACTCCCTCATCGTGGTCTGCGTGGTGGGCCTCATCCTTACCATCGTGAACCATATCAAGGGTGGCGAAGCTGTGGTGCTTGAGGATAAGGGCATCATCGAGATGAAGACCTCCGGCCGCGCCAAGGCTTTCGGCTGGGCTGTCATCGCCGCCACGGTGGCGCTGTATATCCTCTTCTGGTAAAAACATATCTGCCAGAATAATTTTTCCCCCGCATTCTGCAAGGAGTGCGGGGGATTTCTTTACGATGCGTCAGCTCCTGTGCATGGCCCGGTAGTTACCCCATCCATGCCGGATACCCGTTCATGGTGTTTTTCTTCCGCGCGGGTGGAAAGTCTGGTGCAGGGAAACGAGCCGTTTCTGGTCCACGTGGGTATAGACCTGGGTGGTGGAGAGGCTGGCGTGGCCGAGCATATCCTGAATCACGCGCAGGTCGGCGCCGTTTTCCAGCAGGTGGGTGGCAAAGGAATGGCGCAGGATGTGCGGGTACACGTTTTCCGGCAGCCCGGCGGCCCGGGCCCGTTCTTTGATGATTTGCAGGATCCGGTCGCGGGTGAGCTTTTCTCCGCGATTGGAGAGAAATAGCGTGTTGCCGGGGCGGCGCCCGTTGCGCAGCAGTTTAGGGCGCCCGTGCTCCAGGTAGCTGCGCAGGGCTTTGGCTGCTACGCCGCCCAGGGGAACGTAGCGGGTTTTGTTTCCCTTGCCGGTGATGCGCAGGAAGTTCTCCTCCCAATTCACCTGGTCGGCCTGCAGATTCACCAGTTCGCTTACGCGCAGGCCGCTGCCGTATATCATTTCCAGGATAGCGCGGTCGCGTGAGCCATAGGGCAGGTCGGCGGGGTCGATGCTTTGCAGCAGTGTATTCACTTCATCTGCCCGCAGGGTTTCCGGAAGCCGGTTACCCGCCTTACCGCATTCCAGCAGGGCTGCGGGGTTGGCGGGTATTTCCTTTTCCCGGGTAAGAAAGCGGAAAAACTGCCGCAGATGCACCATCGCCACCCGGCAGGAGGTCGCTGCCAGCCCGCGTTCGCTGCGCAGCCAGCGGTGGTACGAGGCGAGCAGGGGCTCATCCACGACATCCGGGGTGTACCCATGCCCGGCGCACCAGTCAGCAAAGCGCTCCAGGGTGCGCTGCACAGAGAGCCGGTAATTTACACTGAGCCCTCGCTCTGCTGCCAGGTACAGCAGAAAACGCTCAATCAGGCTGGGCAGGGGAGCCCCCATTGTTACTCACCTGCGCTGCCGGCGGGTTCCGGCAGCTCTGCGGTGGGGGTGGGAAGTCCACCATCGTCCTCAGTGGCGGGGGCTTTTTCCAGCTCCTTGCGGCGGGCTTCGAACTCATCCGTCTTCTGGGACTTCTTGCTCACGACCAGCACGGCGCGGCCTGTGTCATTGGTCATGATGGTCTGCTCGCCGTCCTGGGGAGCTTCATCTCCCCAGCTGCCGACGGGGGGTAATTCGCTCGTGGGCAGCAGGTCTCCGCTGGCAGAGGATACCAGCTTGACCGGATTCACGAAATCTGTTTCGCGCAGGAACCCCTTGCTGCCATCTTCAATCTCGACAAAGTAGTACAGACCCTCGCAGGAGATGATTCTGGCTGTTGCGGTATTGACCATACGCCCCTTTGCTCCTTCGTAATAATCGGGGTTGCGGTTGAAAAGGTAGGCTTTACCCTGCTGCACATCGAGTGTCTCGCCATCAGCATACAGACCTTCCTTCACGTATTTGGCCCGGGCCTCTGCCCGCACGGCCTCCATGCCGGGCGGATCCAGCGGAGAGGGTTCCTGCAGGTAGATGGGCATATATTCACCAGGAGTGGTGAGTGAGTCAATCACACCACAGGAACACAGAAAAGCAGCACTGAGAAAAGAAAGGGTAAACAGGCGTTTCATGCGTGCATGATAGCACGTTTGCTATCTGTTGGCAAGACCAAGTCGAGATAATTTACGCACCCATCAGTGCCTCCCGGTTCACAAAGAAAACTGCACCCAGAACACACAGGAAAGCCCACAGGTAATCCCATTTCCACTGCTCACCCATGTAGAGCAGCATGAAGGGTACAAAGATGCTCAGCGTGAGTGCTTCCTGCATGATTTTGAGCTGTGCGAGGGAAAGCCCGTAGGCCCGCCCCAGGTGATTTGCCGGCACCATGAAACAGTATTCCAGAAAAGCAAGTCCCCAGCTCATCAGTATCAGCTGCCACATGGGCGTCACCGTCCCTTCTCCCGGTTTGCGCAGAAAACCATACCAGGCAAAGGTCATCACGACATTGCTCATAAACAACAGGCAGATTGATAATGCAAGCTTGTACATGCGGGCAATAAAATAGTCCTGCACTCCCGCCTTGTCAAGACTTTAGCAAAAAACACCGCCCTGCAGTCACACGTGTCCCAAAGATTTGGTAAGCTATAGAAACATCAGCAACATTTTGGAAGAAGCCCCCCTCTGCGCAATAAATTGGAATTTGGCGGGCTGAAAGCCCGAGGAATTTTGAGCCCGTCAGGGCGACATATCCATAGCGAGTGGTGGAGCGCGTCACGCGTCAGCGTGGCGGGCGTAACCACTCGTACAAACCCAAAAGAAACCTGAACCCCGACGTAGGTCGGGGTGGCAGAAAGCGATGCAACATATTAAGGCCTCACTTTCTGCCGCCCACTCCTGACGTCGGGGCTCTGATTGTTCTTTTCGTTTACGAGGGGTTCCGCCGCTGCGCGGCTCCACCGCCTCGCTATGGATATGCCGCCCGCTCCGCGGGCTCAAATAGACGCTCGCTGTCGCTCGCAAACAAATCGACAAATTCCAATTTATCGAGCTCCGTACTCAAACTTTGGGACACGTGTGCTCTGCAGGGCAGGGCGGTGTGTGAAAAAAATGCCTTCCTGGGTCTCACCTGGCCAGCAGGAACAGCCCGGTGCGCGAATTTTCCTGAGGCACGTGAATCAGAATGAGCCCATTCAGCCCGTCCATACCCAGAATCGAGGGTTCATCTGTCGAGCCAAGGATGGGAGTAACACCCCTGGCCACCACTCCCGGCCCCAGTTCAATATCACCGGGTTTACCCTCCAGTACCTTGATACCCTCGCGGTTGTCGATGTCGCCTATCTGGGCAGCGATTTCTGCGCCGGCTCCGGGCGCCCACAACTCTTTCGGAATACGGGTGACGCTGCTGCCGGTGTCCAGAAGCATGGGGATAGTTTTACCGCAACAGAGCCCTTGAACAATGACGCGCCCCTTGCCGTCGGGCACCGCATGCAGCGGAACCAGTTCCTTCCCGACCGGGGTCCCCCAATACAGCTCACCGCTCTTCAGGTCAAAGGTGAACGGAATATGGCTCAGCAGGTCCATGCCCAGAATGCCATCAACCGGTTCTGCCATCATGCTGCGCACGGCGCCCAGATTCATCACCATAATCGGGTGGCCGGGGGATTCTGCCGGGCCCGCATGCAGGGTTGCCCGCAGTAGTTTCGGCCGTTGGGCAGAGTTGCCTTTGAATTGTATATGGCTGGTATCAATCCACTGGGCATTCGGCACACGGGCAGCGCTCTCTGTGTGCAGCACTGTGTGTGTGGCGCCGGTGTCCAGCATCATCCGCATCGGGGTGCCGTTAATCAGGCAGGTGACCAATACTTGCTTGCAGCGGGCGTCCCGGTTCATTTTCATGAGGTCTACAGCCGGCTCCTGGGCCACGGGGGGCTCACCCATAGCCGGCGCCACGACACCGGCTAAAAGCAGTGCATACATTGCACAAAGTGTCTTCATGCTGTGATTCTAGTAATTATGTGCAGGCTTGTCAACATGATTTTCGGAGCCGGAAAAAACAGCTGATATAAGCCGCGATAACGCGCTTTTGACTTGCACCCCGCTGTGGGCCACGGTACAATACCTGCGTATGACGAAACATGCCTTTCTAGCATTGACGGCTGCGATCCCTGCTCTTGCGACTGAGCTCCCGCCGGCCATTCCGGATGGCCCCATTGAGTACAGCTCTGTCAGTTACGATGCTTCCTACAATGATTATGATGCGTACGCCCCTGCGGCTTACGCCCCTGCGGCACCTGCACCTATGCCGGTGGCTGGCTCTGACCGCCGTGGCTATGTGAACCTGAATGCCTACACCGCCGATTATCAGGTGCGCGGCATGGGGGTGAAGGATAGCCTGAGCAAGTATGGCACTTCTTCCCTGAGTGCTTCCTATACCCTGCCGAATCGTAATCTGCTGGGCATGGGGCTCCACCAGCGCATCAGCGGAGAATATGGCGTCATCTGGGATGCTTCCTGCCCGCTGGGCGATACCCCCACAGCCCGCCTCAGCTACGCCGTGGGTAAGGAGATTTTCCCCAACCTCGTTGCGGAAATCGGCTACACTTTCCGCCATGGCGGCCTGGAGGGCTACATGGCCCGCAATTTTGACGGCGCTTCCCACCGTGCCACTCAGGAAATCGTGGCCTCGCTGGTGTACAATGATTATCAGAAAGGCTTTTTCGGCAAGCTTGAGGCCGGGGCCGGGTTCTATGGCCTCACCGGTCTGTATTTTGATGTGGAGGCTGGTTACCGCTTCACGGATGTGATGGTGCGTGGCAATGTGGGCGCTGACCTGGAGCTTTCCTTCGGCGTGGCTCCGTCGCACGGTTACTGGGGCAGCGATGTGGAGGGGGTGGATGCCTACCGCATCCGGGCGGCTCTCCTGCCGTACACCCAGACCGGCAGTTTCGGACGCGATGCCCGTGCCTATGTCAAACCCTGGGTGCAGTGCTCCTGGAGCGGCTCCAACGCCGCCAAGATTGACCGGGCTGCGGATGGCTCTGGTCCTGTTGACCACTTCCAGATTACCGTGGGGGTGGACTGCGGACTCAACTTCTGATAAAAAAAGCTTGCAAAGGGCGTTCTACTCGTGTAGAATGCCCCCGCAATCTGCCGGATTAGCTCAGTGGTAGAGCACCCGATTTGTAATCGGACGGTCGTCAGTTCGACCCTGACATCCGGCTCTGAGGCCGCTCCACCCAGGGTGGAGCGGCCTTAATGTTTTGATGCAAAAGGAGATATGGAAGAGGTTTATACATTTACGCAGGGGGTGACAGCTGCGGCTCCGTGGCTGCTGCCGCTGTTTTTCGGCTTGTTCGGGGCCTGTGTGGGGTCCTTTCTGAATGTGGTGATTTACCGCATGCCGCGTGGGTTGAGCGTGAATGAACCCCGGCGCTCTTTCTGCCCTCAGTGCAAGGCGCCGATCCCCTGGTATCTGAATCTGCCGGTGCTCAGTTACCTCATGCTGCGCGGGCGAACGGCCTGCTGCGGCAGGCATTACACCGCGCGCTACTGCGCGGTGGAGCTGGTGTGCGCCTTGCTTTTTGCGGCCATTGCCTGGTATTTCTGCACAGATGACATCATCACCCAGGTGCTGCTCTGCGTGTGGGTGGCGGCCATGCTGGCCTGTTTCTGCATCGATTGGGAGCAGATGGTGGTTCTCCCTTCTCTTACCCTGATTGCCGCAGTGGCGGGTGTGGGTGTTTCCCTGCTTTCCCCTTGGTTCAGCGGGGAGGGGATTGAGCCGCTGCAGGGGCTGATGAGCAGCCTGGGCGGCGCGTTCGGCGGTTTCCTGCTGTTCCGCCTGGTGGCTTTGGCCGGCAAGTTCTTTTTCGGCCGCAGACAGCAGGCGTTTGATGCGCCGCAGGAGTGGCTGCTGCGCCAGGCGGCTGATGGCGAGGATGTGGAGCTGCTTATCGGCGGCGAGCGCCTGTTGTGGAGTGATTTGTTCATGGAAAGCAGCAATCGTTTTACCTTGTTGGCGGGCACGGAGCGCTCGCATGAGTCCGGGGCAGGGGAGCTGGTGTTCACTGTGGATTCCCTCACCCTGCCGGACGGCACAAAACTCTCCCTGGAGGAGCACGATGAACTGCGCGGCACCTGCCGCGGCTACGCCTCCCGCAAGGAGGCCATGGGCAGTGGTGATGCCTGGCTCGCGCTGGCCATCGGGGCGCTCTGCGGCTGGCAGGGTGTGGTGTTTGCCCTGGTGGGTGGCAGTTTCATCGGTATCGGCGCTGCGGTTGTGGCACGCATCGGCCGCGGCACCCCCATGCCTTTCGGCCCGGCGCTCATAGCGGCGGCCTGCATCTGGCTTTTCTGGGGCACTGAGCTGGTGTCTGCCTATATGGAGTGGGTTGAAACAATGGTATGGTGATTTCCGGCTATGGCTCTTCCTGATTTCAGTTCATTCCCGCTGTACCTGGCTCCCATGGCTGGGGTGACGGACCCCATCTTCCGCACCTTGTGCAAGGAGGAGGGGGCGGATGTGATGGTGACCGAGTTTGTCTCTGCCGAGGGCGTGCTGCAGGCCTGGGAGCGCAACCGCCGCTATGTGGAGTTCGAGGACGCTCACCGCCCGCTGGGGATTCAGATTTTCGGCTCAGTGCCGGAGCATTGCGCCGCCGCTGCCCGTATCATAGTGGATGCCATGCACCCGGATTTCCTGGATATCAACGCTGGCTGCCCGGTGCCCAAGGTGGTGGGTAAGAATGGTGGTTCCTCCCTTCTGAAGGACCTTCCTCTGCTGCAACGTATTGCTGCAGCCGTGGTGCAGGAACTGGGGGCAGATTGCCCGGTGACCACCAAAATCCGCATCGGCTGGGATATGGAGCACATCTGCGCCCCTGAGGCGGTGCTCCGTCTGCAGGATGCCGGGGTGCAGGCCATTGCCATCCACGGCCGCACCCGCTCCCAGCAGTATGGCGGTAAGGCCGACTGGGAGATGATTGACCACTGCGCCCGCCTGGTCAGCATTCCCGTCATCGGCAATGGCGATATCTGCACCCCGCAGGATGTGCAGCGGGCTCGTGAAACTACTGCGGTTTCTGCAGTGATGATAGGCCGCGCAGCCATGAATGCACCCTGGCTTTTCCGCCAGGCAAAGGAATACCTGCGCACCGGTTGCGTGCCGCCGCCACCCACCCCGCAGGAGCGCATCGCTTTCATGCTGCGCCACACCCTCATGGCACTGGAAAGCCGGCACTACGGCGATGAACTCGTCACCATGCGTGCCATGCGCTCCCGCCTGCTGGCCTATGCCAAGGGGATTCCCGGCACCAAAGCAATGAGGCCACAGCTTTCGCGTGTGGCCTCGTATGATGAGCTCTGTGCCATCCTGGCACCGCTTACATCTTGAACTGCTCGCCGAGATAAATCTTGCGGGTCTTGGGGTCGTTGGCAATCTCTTCTGCGTTGCCTTCCTTGATGACCTTGCCCTCGAAGAGGATGTAGGCGCGATCCACGATGCCCAGGGTTTCGCGCACGTTGTGGTCGGTGATGAGGATGGAGAGACCGTCCGTCTCACGCAGTGAGGCCACGATGTGCTGGATGTCCTGCACGGCGATGGGATCCACACCGGCGAAAGGCTCGTCCAGCATGAGCAGCTTCGGGTTGGCGGCCAGGGCTCGCGCGATGGTCAGGCGGCGTTTCTCACCGCCGGAAAGCTGGATGGACTGGCTCTTGCGCAGGCGGGTGATGTTGAAACGCTCCAGCAGCTCGTCGCACTTCTCTTTCTTTTCCTTGCGGGTCAGGTCGGAGCGTGTTTCGAGAATGGCCATCAGGTTGTCATTCACGGAAAGTTTGCGGAAGATGGATTCTTCCTGCGGCAGATAGCCCATGCCCAGGCGCGCGCGCAGGTGCATCGGCAGGCCGGAAACATCCTTTCCGCAGAAATCCACCGTGCCAGTATCCGGGCGCACCAGGCCGGCCACCATGTAGAATGACGTGGTCTTGCCAGCACCATTCGGCCCCAGCAGCCCCACGATTTCACCGGAGTGCACCGTGATGTTCACATTGCTCACCACCTGGCGCTCGCCGTATGATTTGCAGAGTCCGTTTGCTTTGAGGAGAACTTCCATAATTATTTCTTTGTCTTCTTGTTTTTCGGATTATCCAGCTGCTGGCGCACCTGGGTGGCGTGCGTCTTGTGGCTGCTGCCCGTGATTTTGACGTTGTTCTTGCCATCGAGGTGGATGGCGGCATTCTTGCCGGTGATGATGTGCGTGTTGCGCGCATCGCTGAGCGTGACACGCTTGCCACTGAGTATTTTCATGCCTGTGGCGGAATCGATTCTCAACAGGTCGCCAGTGGCGCGTATCAGGCGCCCGGTGCTATCCTTTCCGGCCACAGCCACATTCCCGGCGGCTGTGGCATATTTCAAACCGCCCATATCCGTGTCCCTGGCAGCGGAGTCTTGCTCCATGACGATATGAACCGGGCCGGTACACTGCATGGAGCCTTGCTCCGTGCGCAGCGTGCAGCCGGCCTCTGTTGTGGCTTCCTGAATGCCGGTGTAGTCAAATTGGAAGCGGCCGAATCCCTTCTTGCCGGGGGCTGGTTCCTTCGCAATCTTGCCGGAGGATGCCAGCCTGGCGCTCAGGCTGGAATTGGTGGTCAGGATGGCCGTGGGTGCGTGCAGCTCGGTGGAGCTGCCTGTTTCCAGTCTGTCTTCTGCGCGAATCAAGCGCACATAGTCCCGGCATTTGGCTGTTGTGGTGCCATTTTCGTTCACCATGGTGGCGTCAATGGTGGCCCCGTTGAGCTTCAGATCCCCATTGGCCAGCATCTGCATGGTGGCTGACTGGCCCTCTGCCGGGGTGGCTACGATGCGGTTGCCATCGTACAGTGCAATGAGTGGTTCTCCCGCTTCGCTGGTCAGCAGGGTCTCGCCGCTTACCAGGTCGGTTTCAGCAGTGGCGGCCTTCAGCTCGCCTATGCATTTGCGGGTGCCGGGCTCGAAGCGGTGGGCTACCACATTGCCGGTGGCCTTGGCTCGCGAGACGTCCCCGTAGCGGGTAATCGCCAGATTCGGCATGCCGGATTTCTGTTCAGGCTCCCTGGCTTCTTCCTTGGGTGAAAGTACCAGCTGGGCAGGGCCGGTGCAGCTGAAATCCATCTCATCATCCTGCATGAAAATACCTTTTTCTGTGGTGATGATACCGATATCAGCCTTGAAAATGACGTGGGCATTTGCCTTGAAGTTGCCCTTCACCATCTGCCCCGGTGTGCCGCTTTCACGTTCATATGTGCCGTGAATGTCCTCGCCGCGCAGCTCAATATCTCCGTTGGCCAGCAGGTGCAGCCCTTCATCGGCATGCACGTCAAACTGCCCGTAGGTCAGGCGGCATTTCGAGCCTTCCAGTGAGCATTCGCCGGTTTCGCCGTGGTAGGTGAGGGTGTCGCCCTCGGCTCTCATGGCGGGGCGTTCGTCTTTGGCTGCACCGGTGAGCACCACCTGGCCCCTGGCCGTGGCGGTGGAGACGCCTTCGAACCGCAGAGCGGTGAACTGGCTCATGAAACCTTCCTTTTCACGGGCTTTTGATTCTGCCGCTTTGAGAACAACTTCCAGTGATTCTGTGCAGACGAGTGAACCGTCCGGGTGGGTAAAGACGGAGGCCCCCGGTGCGTGCAAGGTGTGCGTGGCGGCGTGGTAATAGACCAGGCCCCCGTTCGTCTTCAGTGTTGAGAGCCGGCCCTCCTTATCGACCATTTTCAGATCAACGGTTCCCCCTTCGAGCAGTATATTACCCTCCGGGTCGGCCAGAATGCGGGCGGCTGCATCACCAGCCGGTGTGATGCGTACGCTGTTCTGCCCCTGCTGCATGTGAATGTCCTGCCCGGCAGCGGGTGCATAGAGCAGTACGGCATTGTTAATGGTATCAGCAATGGCACTGTGCGTGTTGATGATGGCGGGGCCTTCTGATTCTTCAGTCTGCACAGTCGCTTCCTGTATTCTGTCAGTTGCCGGTGGCAGGGGGCCAGATGGAGAAGCCTGAGGCTTGTTCCCATCATCTGTCTTTGCTATGGAGCTCTCCGGTGTTGCGCAATCGCCTGCTTCGCTCATTGCCGGGGAACCCTCTGTTCCCCCTGAATCCGGTTCTGCTGCGGAATCAGTGGAGGCTTCTGCCTTTTCAGCATCCTGGCCTTCCGTCTGGGTGGCATCGGCCAGGGGGGGCGCGGCTGTCTCGCCCTGGGTGTCATCTTTGAAATCCTGCAAGTAGATGTGCAACTGTGCTGCTGCGTTCAGATGCGCACGGGCATCCCTCAGGCGAACATTGCCCAGGTAGATAATGCGGGAGTTTGCGGTGTCGAATAGCAGCCCTTGGTCGGCAACTGCCACCGTATCCTCTGTTTCGGGAATTTCTGCTGTTGCGCCAGGCGTTGTCAATTCTATCCCGAGGGATTGCAGATCCGTGCTGACCTGCTCCAGATTGTTTTGCCAGCTGTCTGCCTGTTGCCGGGTATTTGCGATCGCCGCAGAATAATCCGCAGGCGTTGCCGCGCTCAGAACCGGTATGCACAGGGCGGTGATGACTGAGGCTTTAATCATTTCTTCTCCTCTTTCTTCTTATTGTACAGCCCGGATGAAACCGTGGTGATCACCGGCCCGTGCAGAAATCCCTTGCTGGTGGAGGTGTTGAACACGACCCCTTTGCCTCTGGCGGTGAAACGCGGGTCTTTCACTTCCGCTGTGCCGGTGGTGCGGGCTGTCTTCGTGGCAAAGCTGTAGGTGACGCTGTCTGTGCGCACATCGGTCTGGTTCTTGTCCTCTCCGTAGAGGGATGCTGTCAGATTCTCCAGTACCACGTTTTTTGTGTCCTTCACGATGAGGCGATCCGCCATGAGCATGGCACTGACCCGGTGCTTTTCATACCGGGGAATGGAGATGCCTTCCACTACCGTGCCCACCGGCATGAACTGAAGCGCGGGGAATTCTGAATCCGCCACGGCATCCGTGCGCTGCTGCCCCTGGCCGGGCAGGGGCAGCACAAGCAGGGCAAGAAGTATCAGTGCGCGTCTCATCAGAGGGTGGCCATCTGCTGGCAGGCCTTGCGCACCAGCATGAGGTTGCTGAGAATCTTTTCCAGGTCCTTCAGGTACACCTGGTTCGGGCCGTCGCTCATGGCGTGGTCGGGGTCCTTGTGTACCTCCATGAACACACCGTCGATGCCCATGGTCATGGCGGCATTGGCCAGCACGGGAGCCAGCTCGCGGTCGCCGCCGGTGGCACCGCCCAGCCCGCCCGGGCGCTGCACGGAGTGCGTGGCATCGAACACCACGGGGCAGCCGAACTTCTTCATCCAGTACATGCCGCGCATGTCCACAATGAGGTTGTTGTAGCCGAAGGAGGTGCCGCGCTCGCAGAGCATGTACTTATCGCAGCCGAAGGCTTCCATCTTCTCGCAGATGTTCTTGCAATCCCAGGGGGCGAGGAACTGGCCCTTCTTGATGTTCACCGGGCGACCGGTCTTGGCACAGGCTTCCAGCAGGTCGCTCTGGCGGCTCAGGAAGGCAGGTACCTGCAGCAGATCCACAAACTGGGCTGCGTATTCGGCCTGCTGCTCGGTGTGCACGTCGGTCACCACCGGGCACTGCAGTTCCTTGCCGATTTCGGAGAGAATGCGGCAGCCTTCCTCGATGCCCGGCCCGCGGAAGCTCTTCACGCTCGTGCGGTTGGCCTTGTCGTAAGAAGCCTTGAAGATGAACTGCACACCCAGACGGGTGCAGATCTCCTTGATGGCCGTGGCCATTTCCCAGGCAAAGGCCTCGTTTTCAAGAGAGCAGGGCCCGAGCAGGAAGAACGGCTCCTGCCCGCCGATGACTACGTTCTGGATGTTGAAAGACATGGTGAGAGTTGTTTCGATGCGTACATTATGCCCCAAGCTTTCATTGAAGTCAATGAGATTTCGCTTCGCAACAGCGTAAAATTGTGAGTTTGTGAGCACGAGTTTTGATTTTGGGCTTGCTTTTTACGCCGGAACATTGTAACGTGCAGCACCGCATTCGCGGAGCAACCAGAATTAATCATGGAGACAACACGAATTCAGCGTGCCCTGCTTTCCGTTTCGGATAAGACCGGGCTTGATAAGTTTGCCAAGGGCCTGGTGGCCCAGAATGTTCAGCTTATTTCCACGGGCGGCACCTGCCGCTACCTCATGGAGCTTGGCCTGCCTGTTACGGAAATTTCTGATTACACGGGTGCCCCTGAGCTGTTTGACGGCCGCGTGAAGACCCTGCATCCCAAGGTGCACGGCGGTCTGCTGCAGCGCCGTGACCTGGAGGAACACCAGCAGCAGGCTAAGGATAACAATATCCCCACCATCGACCTGGTCTGCGTGAATCTCTACCCGTTTGAGGAGACGGTGGCCAAGGAGGGTGTGACTCTCGCCGAAGCTATCGAGAAGATTGATATCGGTGGCCCGTCCATGCTGCGCTCCGCTGCCAAGAACTACGCTTCTGTGACCGTGGTTTCCGACCCCGCTGACTATGACACTGTGCTGGAGGAAATGGAAAACCACCAGGGCAATACCACCCTGAAGACCCGTGAGAAGCTGGCCGTGAAGGTGTTCATGCGCACCTCTTCCTACGATACCGCTATCTCCAACTACCTGGGTCACCGCGCCGAGGACAGCACCAAGAACAACTTCACGCTGTCCCTGCCGTTCAACCAGACCCTGCGCTATGGCGATAATCCCCACCAGCCCAGCGTGCTCTATGGTAACTTCGATTCCATCTTCACCCAGCTTCAGGGTAAGGAGCTTTCCTACACCAACGTGCTGGACCTGGATGCCGCCGCCTCCCTCATCATGAACTTCCGCCGCCCCACCGTGGGTATCCTGAAGCACACCAATCCCTGTGGTGTCGGTCAGGATGATGAAGACCTCGTGGAGGCCTGGAAGCGTGCCTATCAGACCGATACGCAGGCTCCCTTCGGCGGCGTTATCGTAATGAACCGCCCCATGACCGAGGCTCTCGCCCGCATCGTGGGCGCTATATTCACGGATGTGATTATCGCCCCCGACTACGAGCCCGAGGCCCGCGCCATCCTCACCAAGAAGAAGAACTGCCGCATCATGCGCATCGATATGGATGCCTGGCGCGAGTTCTGCAAGGTGCCCATGGTGCGCACGGCTCCCGGTGGCCTCATGACCGTGAAGCGCGATGATGAAGTGATGGGCCTGGATAACCTGGAAGCCAAGGTGGTGACCAAGCGCGTGCCCACCGCTGAGGAGCTTGAGGCCATGCGCTTTGCCTGGCGCGTCTGCAAGCAGGTGCACTCCAACGCCATTGTCTTCACCAACAAGAACGGCACCCTCGGTATCGGCGCCGGCCAGATGAGCCGCGTGGACTCCGCCAAGATTGCCGTGTGGAAGGCCGGTCAGGCCGGGCTCGACCTGAAGGGCAGTGTCATCGCCTCCGATGGTCTCTTCCCCTTCGCCGATGGCCTGCAGACCGCCATCGATGCCGGTGCCACCGCCTGCATCCAGCCCGGTGGCTCCATCCGCGATGAAGAGGTGATTGCCGCGGCCGATGCCGCCGGTATCGCCATGGTCTTCACCGGGGCCCGCCACTTCCTGCACTAAAGCAGGAGCTTTCCGGACCCCGGTTCTGCAAGGGCAGGGCCGGGGTTCTTTTTTCAACATTTCATCCCCCTTTCAACTCATACTCTTTATATGCATCTCGGTGTAAATATTGACCACGTGGCCACCCTCCGCCAGGCGCGCTATGCCACCATGCTCGATTCCCACAACGTGGAGCCCGATATCGTGGCCGCGGCCAGGGCCGCCCAGGCCGGCGGGGCAGATTCTATCACTCTGCACGTGCGCGAAGACCGCCGCCACATGCAGGATGCCGATGCCTTCGCCGTGCGTCGCGAGGTGGCCCTGCCGCTGAATCTGGAAATGGGTGCCACCCCCGCCATGCTCGATTTCGCCCTGCGTCTCAAGCCGGACTTCGTCTGCCTGGTGCCTGAGCGCCGCGAGGAAATCACCACCGAAGGCGGGCTCGATGTTGCCGGCCACCTGGAGGAACTGCGCCCGCTCGTGGCCGCCCTGCTGGCCAATGGTAGCAAGGTGAGCATGTTCATCGACCCGGATGCGGAGCAGGTGCGCGCCAGTGCCGCCGTGGGTGCCCCTATGGTTGAGCTGCATACCGGCCGCTTTGCCAACACCCTGGGTGAGGAACGCGCCGCCGAAACCGCCCGTCTCATCGCCGCTGCTGAGCTGGCTCACTCCCTCGGTATCGAGGTGCACGCCGGTCATGGTATTCAGGTGGGCAACCTGGCAGATCTGGCTGCCGTGCCCCACCTCACCGAGCTCAATATCGGTCACACCATCATCTGCCGCGCCATCTTCACCGGCCTCACCGAAGCCGTGCGCGAAATGAAATCCGCCATTGCCCAGTATCAGTGGTGATGCTGGGCTGAAGCGCCTTGTCGAGCAGTGCCTGCCGGGTGCTGCTCATTTTTTTTGCAATTCTGAGTCGCATTCTGCGTTTTTATCTTGCAATGCGTTGCGGGCGTGTTAATATGAAGACCTATGAATAAGACTCAACTCGTTGACTGCATTCAGGCTAAACTCGGTGAAGGTGCAACCAAGAAATGCGCAGAGACGGCCCTCAACGCCGTGCTCGGTGCCATCAAGGATGCCGTCGCTACCGAGAAAGTCCAGCTGGTAGGTTTCGGTACCTTTGAAATGAAGACCCGCGCCGCCCGCACGGGCCGCAACCCCCAGACCGGCGCTGCCATGAAGATTGCAGCCTCCCAGACCCTCTCCTTCAAGCCCTCCTCTGCCTTCAAGTCTGCTGTTCCCGCCAAGAAGACTTGCAAGAAGGGTGGTTGCAAGAAGAAGTAAACACCCCGGTCAATCAGAGTTTTTCACCAGCTCCGGAAATCCGACCCCGTCTCGTCGGATTCCCGGGGTTTTTTGTAATGTCCTGACCGCAGGTCAGGATATCGTTCAGCCGCGCAGCGGCTGAATATCGTCCACGCCTGCGGCGTGGATATCGTCCGGCGACCTGGGTGGGCGTAGGCTAGAGCCGAAGCCCCCAGCCGGATATCGTTCCCTATAAAGCAAAGCCAGCTCACAAAGAGGCAGTTGGGAAACAAATCCACCATCCCCATTGTGAAAACAGCCACTCCGCGCCTGTGTGTTCTAACCTCCGCGCCCTCCGGGCGCGCTAACTTTCTATTTGTCAATCGTCAATAGTCAATTGACAATTCCTTTCACGCTGCCCAGAATTGGGCAGAGGAGCGCACCCCGCGTTGGTCTACATATCGCGTTCGCAGCAGCGTAGCATCCCTGTGCCCTATCTCCACCTGCAGCTCTGCGTAGCTGCGGAAATGGCTCAGATGATAACTCGCGTACGTATGCCGCAGCGCATCCTGCGGCCAAGACTTCTCACCACTCCACCCCGCTGCGCGGCGCAGCTCCCGCCAGTGCCGCAGCCAGCCCGGCGGGCATATCCTCTCTCCATCCGCCCGGCGATGCGCCCGCAGAATCCTCAGCAGCGGCTTGTGAATCGTCCCCCGCCGCGCTCCGCCTGTCTTGCTGTGCTGCGGTAGGATATAAATCGCCCGCTCCCGCAAATCCACCTGCGCCCAGGTCAGCCGCGCCACCTCGTGCGGGCGGATGCCGGCATACAGCATCATCCCCACCGCCGCCGCACAACTGCCGTTCCGGTAATGCGCTGCCGTCTGCTGCAAGTCCCTTATCTCCTGAGGCGTGAGAATCGGCACCTGCTTCTCCACCACCCGTGGAGCTTCCACTCTTGCCACCGGATTCTCGTTGCACCATCCCCGCTTTACCGCTGTGCCGAACACCCCGCTGAGAATCAACCTCGCTTTCTGTCGTTGCCGAGGCGTATCAAATGCCATCTCAATATACCGCGTACAGTCCTGCACCGAAATTGCCCGCACCTTCCGCCGCGCCAGCCCCGGGCACCGCTTCATGAACCGCCGCGTGAAATACCGGAAATCGTACACCGTCCGCACTCGTCTCTCCCTCCGCGCCTCCAGCGCCGCAGTCACTGCTTTTTCAAACGTCACGGTGCGTTCCTGCTTCTTCAGCTCTTCTGCCCCTGCTGAAATGCACTGCCGGGCCCGCTTGGCCTTGCCTCGCCCGGCAATCATGGCTTCTTTTGCAATAATGGCGATCTCCATCAAATCCTTCCCGGCACTCCGCAATATCGCCAGAGCCGCCATTTCTTCTCTTGTCAGTTTTATCTTCATCATGTGTCGCTTTCGGAATCCGTAAGTCAAGCATGAAGAAAAGCATTACAACAGAATTTAATGAAAGGGGTGACTGCATTCCATTTGCTTTGATTAACTGTTATTTGCTAATTGCAAGTAATGAAGAGACAAACACTTAAAATGTAATTTTACGGATTCCGAAAGCGTAGACTGCTCCTTGGCTGATGAGAAAGAAAGGAACCGGCCAGGCTTTATATGACTCCCCTAATAAGCGTAATAATACCCATATATAATGCGGAGAAAACATTGTCAAAATGTTTGAATTCATTGAGAGCACAGACAATGCATGAATGGGAGGCAGTGTGTGTAGATGATGGTTCAAGTGATGAAAGTTTGAACATATTAAAAGAAATATCACAGTCAGATAGTCGAATCTGTGTATATGCGAAGTTAAACGGTGGTGTCTCGGATGCGAGAAATATGGGTTTGTTGCATGTCAGGTCACACTACGTCATGATGCTGGATGCTGATGATACGCTGCACCCGCTTGCGTTGGAGAAGATGTATGCTAAAATGATATCGCGGAAGGAGTGTGATTTGGTTGTTTGTGCTCATAATAGAGTGACAAGTTCTGGATGCTTTTTGCATAATTGGTCAATCCGGTGCGACGGTTATGTTGATCTTACGATCGATGATGTCTTGAATATAACAGGAGCTCCTTGGGCGAAATTGTATAGAAGAGATATTATAGATTCAATAAAACTCAATTTTACCAAAGAACTCTCCGTTTCTGAAGATGATTTATTTGTGAAGTCTTATTTATCTCGTTGTCGGCAGATCTGTTATGTAATGGAACCTTTGTATAATTATGAGTTTTCTGAGACCTCGGTTATACATCGATTTGAAACAGGAATCGCTGATTTCTCTCAATATGAAGGGGTGCTGAAACTTCCTTTGCTTTTGTCTGAATTTTTAAACAGATATCCAGCGGTAAATGAGGAGCAATGCGCGTGGGGAATAGTCGTATTGGAAATAATTCTGCGAAGTATTTTATGGATTGAATGGAGCGTGCCGCATACGCGTCTCGAGGAAAAACGAAAATTGCGACAAATTGGTTGTTCATATCTCCTGCGGCTTGGTCGGAGAGTGCCGATTGGCGTGTTTATTAGTACTTGCGTGCGTTATGGCGTTTATTATGCAAAAGGTCGTTGTAAGCGATTGTTGGAAAATCGACAAGCTCGGCTGAAAGTGAAAAAATAATCAACATGGTTCAATTCGGTTGTTTCAGCACCGATACTACAACTCAGATTGTTGCGGATACTGTGGGTTCATGTCGCCTCAGGAAGTGCAAGTGTAGGTAGAGGTCAAGTAGTATTGTGTTTTCTAGCTTCCCTGTCACTTATGGAATTTGTGTGGTGATATCTTCTAAAAAATAATTTTTCTCTCTAACCTGCACGAAATCGGGGCACTTAGGGCAGGGGAAGCGGGATTTTGAAAACTTTTTCTCAAAAATACGCTTGACGTGAAACGCGCTTTGTGATAAGCTTTGCCCCGCACCCCGCTACGGGGTTGCCCGAAAGAAAAGCGAGCGAGCTTGCTTGACCGCCGGGCGAGGCAATTTTCCAAGTATGACTTTCCGAGGCGCCGAGGGCTGCTGAAAAGTGGTTCCACTGGCTAACAACCTGCCAGGCGGGGCGCCGGAGAGGATAAAGAGAGGGAAGGAAAAGGTCGTGACGCGTGCCGTGGCCTGCGCCGGGATGAAATCCTAAGGGATTTCGGAGCGGGGTAACACGGCACTGTCAGAATTGGAATGAGCTAAATAAAAAGCCAATTCTGATGGTCCAGCAATTTCTTAAAT
>CALFTQ010000030.1 GCA_937916135.1 uncultured Verrucomicrobiales bacterium | reverse complement strand
CGGAAGGTGATGCGGGCCTTGGTCATATCGTAGGGTGAGACCTCGATACGGACGCGGTCGCCTACGACGAGGCGGATGAAGCGCTTGCGCATCTTGCCGGAGATGTGGGCCAGGAATTCATGGCCATTGGCCACCTTGACGCGGAACATGGTGCCGGCGAGCACGGCGGAAACCACGCCTTCGAGCTCGATTTCGCCCTCGCCATCGTCATCTACCTTCTTGGCCTTGGGAGCCGGGGCGGTGGGGCGTGCGTTGCCCGCGGGGCGCGGGCCGTTCGGGCGCTGCTGCGGCTTGCCGCCGCGATTATTGGGGGGATTTGCCATTATGTCGTTCTTAATTGGTTGGTTTGCGCGGCGTATGTGTACACCCGTGCGCGGGTAGTTTAATGCCAAAAGCCCCACAAGGCAAGCGCTTTTTTGCGAATTTGCGAAAAAAGTTGCATCAAGTCACAAAATGCGGTTGACATTAAAATTGGGCTGTGCTACCCTCTGCGAGCTGACCTGTTTAGAGGTCGCGATATGGCGAAAGCCAAAACTGGAATAAGTAAGAAACGAACATATGAAAACCTTCTCTGCCAAGCCTCAGGATATTGAGCGTAAGTGGTATGTGATCGATGCTGCCGGCAAGGTGCTCGGTCAGGTTGCAGTTGAAGCAGCTAACCTGCTTCGCGGTAAGAACAAGACGATCTTCACCCCCCACGTGGACTGCGGTGACTATGTGATCATCGTGAATGCCGATAAGGTGGTGCTCACCGGTAACAAGGAGCGCGCCAAGATTTACACCCGTTACACCGGCTATGTGGGCAACCAGGTGGTGACCACCCCCGCCAAGCTGCGTAAGACTCACCCCGAGCTCATCGTGGAGATGGCTGTGAAGGGCATGGTGCCCCACACCCGCCAGGGCCGCGCCCAGGGTGGCCGTCTCAAGGTTTATGTTGGTGCTGAGCATCCCCACACCGCTCAGACCCCGGAAGTTGTAACCATCGGCTAAATTAGAAATCTCTGACTATGTCTACTACTCCCTACAACGCCACTGGCCGTCGCAAGGAAGCCATCGCTCACGCCTGGCTCACCCCCGCTGAGGAAGGCAAGTCCGGCAAGATCACCATCAACCGTCGTTCCTTCGAGGAGTACCTTCCCACGGATGCCCTCCAGAACGCCGTTCTGCAGCCCTTCTACGCCACCAACACCATGAAGAAGTTCGACGTGCGTGTTGTGTGCCGCGGTGGTGGTGTGCACGGCCAGACGGGTGCTATCTCCCTGGCTATTGCCCGCTCCCTGGTTATGATTGACGAGGAGTACCGCTCCGCTCTCCGTGAGCAGGGCCTGCTGACCCGCGATTCCCGCATGAAGGAACGCAAGAAGGCTGGTCGTCCCGGTGCCCGCAAGCGTTTCCAGTTCAGCAAGCGCTAAAGTTATTATCCACCAGGTTTTGGTTTTCAGAAAGTGCTTTTCCCGGTTTGGGAAAAGCACTTTTTCATACCTGCGCTTGCGCAGGTATTTCATACATGGCGGAACGCCATGTATTTCGTGCAGCAAGGCTGCATTTCATACGCCGTTCCGGCGTATTTCATACACCGGCGCAGCCGGTGTCATTCATTGAGCCCCGCGAGCGGGGCGACTGGTTACCGCTGCATGGGCAGCGGTACTGCCTATTTGGTATCGGAACGAGATGCTGCAACCATTGGGATATAAGAAGCATTAGAATCATTTTCCCAATGAATGCGACTATGTTGGTGTGAAGCGCCATTGGAAGTACCGCTGCTGATGCAGCGGTAACTTGTCGCTTCGCTCAATGAAATACTTGCTTCGCAAGTATGTAAATACCACAGCTGCGCAGTGGTATGAAAGCGCAGCTCACGCTGCGCATGAAATACCTGGCTGCGCCAGGTATGAAATATCCCTCCATCCTTGCGGATGGAGGGATACGGAATTGAGGTGGGGGCTGATTACTTGCTGAACTGATCCCCACAGGGGCAATCTGCCAGAGTCCAGGTGGCCTTGCCGCTTTCGGCGATGTGCACGAGGGCGTGGTAGGTGTCCTCCTCATCGGTGCCGAGCTTGGCGGCGATTTCGCCGGCGGTGGCAGGGGTGGAGGAGAGGGCGCCTTCGGCTGCGGCCAGGAGTTTCAGGAACACGTTGGCAGCCAGCTTGCCGGCCTGCACACCGGGCTGGTGGTAGGCGTTGATGTGGATGAGGCTGGCGTAGAAGCTGACGGTGCGCTCGAAGAGGGCGATGAGCATGCCGAGGGTATAGGCGTTCACCACGGGGATGGAGATGGTGATGCTCTTGCGGCCACTTTCGGAGAGTGCCTTGCGGGTACCGCGCAGGAAGCCCTGCAGGTAGTCACCGGCGGTGAAGTTGTCCTCGACCTTCACGGTATCGGTGGGGGCCTGGCGCACTTCAATGAAGGTGACGAAGAAGTTGTTGATACCGTCGCGCAGCTGCTGCACGTAGGCGTGCTGGTCGGTGGAGCCCTTGTTGCCGTATACGGAGATGCCCTGGTTCACGGTGTTGCCGTCCAGGTCGAGCTCCTTGCCGAGGGATTCCATGATGAGCTGCTGCAGGTACTTGGAGAAGAGCACGAGGCTGTCCTTGTAGGGGAGTACCACCATGTCCTTCTTGCCCTTGCCTTCGCCGGCTTCGTACCAGGCCAGGGCGAGCTTCATGGCCATGTTGGTGGCGGTATCGGCCACGCGGGTGTGGGCATCCATGGCGGCGGCGCCAGCCAGCAGACTGTCGATATCCACGCCCTGCAGGGCAGCGGGAACCAGGCCCACCACGGAGGTTTCGGAGGTGCGGCCGCCCACCCAGTCTTCCATGGGGAAGCGCTTTACCCAGCCTTCAGCCACGGCCACTTTGTCCAGGGTGGAGCCCACGCCGGTGACGGCCACGGCCTGCTTGGCGAAGTTGAGGCCCTTACCGGCAAAGTACTGTTGGGCGCAGACCATGCCGTTGCGGGTTTCGGGGGTGCCGCCGCTCTTGGAGATGACCACGGCGAGAGTCTCGCTCAGGGGCAGGGTGTCGAGCACCTTGTACATGCCGTCCGGGTCAGTGTTGTCGAGGAACGCCATGTTCAGGCCCTTGGCGGGCAGGGCATCGGCCACGAGTTCCGGGCCCAGGGCCGAACCACCGATGCCGATGACCAGGCAGGTGGTGAACTTCTTGCCGTTCGGGGCCAGCACCTCACCGGCCAGCACGCTGGCGGCAAAGGCTTTCAGGTCGGCCAGGGGTTCATCAATCTTGGCGCGCAGCTCGGCGGTGGGGGCAATGGCGCTGTTGCGCAGCCAGTAGTGGCCCACCATGCGGTTTTCGTCCGGGTTGGCAATCACGCCGCTCTCCAGCGCCGCGATATCGGCATAGGCGCGGTCGATGAGCGGGCTCATCTCTGCCAGAAACTCCGGGGTGAGCGGCAGTTTGGAAAGGTCCAGGGAAATCCCCATCTCGGGGTAACGCAGAAGCTGTGAGGCGTACTGTTTCATAACGCGCGGCATTATACGCCCCAAGGGGCATTTGGGCAAGCCCAAAATGGAATTGACAATTGACGAGTGACGATTGACAAATGAAGGATTTTTTTCAGAGACGCAGTATACCGAAAATGGCGATTTTGTACGGATTGTATGCGGCTTTGAGATAATGAAAGAGAGCTCAGCAGATTATAAGCTTGCAATGAGTTGCTCTATGTGGTAGCATGACGCGCGTTCATGATTACGGATTCTGAAGCATTATTTCAGTGGAAACTGCGTGCTGCTGCCCAGCCGCAGGGCCGCACTGTGCTTGATCTGGAAGCCGACAGCTTGCACCGCCACCGCGAGAAGCTCTGCCTCATCCAGTATGCGGATGCAGAGGGGGTGGTCATCATCGACCCGCTGGCCATCGAGGATATGAAGCTCTTCACCCTCTGGCTGCAGGAGGCGGATGTGTGGATGCACGGCGCGGATTACGACATGAGCCTGCTGCAGACCGCATACGGGGTGCTGCCGCATATGATTCTTGATACGCAGATTGCCGCGCGCCTGCTGGGTTTCCAGCAGTTCGGCCTGGCGGCACTGGTGGAGCACTACTACGGCATTGTGCTCAGCAAGAAGAACCAGCGTGCCAACTGGGGCCTGCGCCCCATGCCGGATGACATGAAGGAATATGCCCAGGGGGACGTGAAGTTCATGCTGGGCATGGCCGATAAGCTGGTGGCTGAGCTGAAGCAGCTGGGGCGTTATGAGTGGTTCCTTGAGAGCTGCGCCTGCAACCTGGAGCATGGACGCGAACGCCACGCCAGCACCGGGCAGGATCCCTGGCGCATCAAGGGCAGCGGCAAGCTGAACCGCCGCGGCCTGGCTGCGCTGCGTGCCCTCTGGCTCTGGCGCGATAAGGAGGCGGCCACCATCGACCGCCCGGCATTCATGGTGAGCTCCAACGATGATCTCATCCGCTGGAGCACGGCGCTGCAGGAGTTCCGCCCGGTGTTCCCGCACAGCAGCATGCACCACCACCGCGCCGCCCGCTTCCGCAAGGCCGTGGAGCATTTCCAGCTGATGGATGAGGAGGAATACCCGAATCTCATCAAGCGCACCCACCACGAGTCCGATGCTCATTTTGATTCACGCGTCGATAAGTGGGCCGCCCGCCGCAACGCGATTGCGGAGTCGCTGGCGCTGGAACCCTCCCTCATTGCCACCCGCAGCCAGATTGAATCCATCGCCGCGCATGAGGATAAGGGCCTGGCGCAGCTGATGAACTGGCAGAGGGAACTGCTCACCTAAGTCCGACCAACGGGAGGATATCGTCCGGCGGAGCCGGATATCGTCTTGCCGCAGGCAAGATATCGTCCGCGAAGCGGATATCGTTATCCTGTAGGGTGTGATTTATTATTTCCCAATGATTGGGAAGAGAAAAGGGTCGAGGGGGCATCGGGAACGATATCCGGGCTGCGCCCGGACGAAATCCACGCTGCGCGTGGACGATATCTGCGCCTGCGGCGCAGACGATATCCGGCCCTGCAGGCAGGACCTAGCGGCGCTTGCCGAAGAGCCCCTTATCACCTAAGTCCGACCAACGGGAGGATATCGTCCGGCGGAGCCGGATATCGTCTTGCCGCAGGCAAGATATCGTCCGCGAAGCGGATATCGTTATCCTGTAGGGTGTGATTTATTATTTCCCAATGATTGGGAAGAGAAAAGGGTCGAGGGGGCATCGGGAACGATATCCGGGCTGCGCACGGACGAAATCCACGCTGTGCGTGGACGATATCTGCGCCTGCGGCGCAGACGATATCCTGCCCTTCAGGCAGGACCTAGCGGCGCTTGCCGAAAAGCCCCTTATCGTATGTTCTGTGGATGCAGAACACGATGGCAAGGAGGAGCCACCAGGTGAGGGTGGCGGTGGCGGTGAACCAGTAGCCGTGCTGCACGGCTTCTGCGGCAAACCAGAGCAGGGCGGCGGGCAGCGCGAGCAGGATGCCCCAGCGCAGCACGCCGGGCACAAAGGGCATCACCCACAGGAAGAAGAGCAGGAGCACGCAGGCTGTGGTGTTGATTTTCCAGCCCTGCATGATGGGCATCTGCTGCAGCACCTGGCCGCCCAGGGGGCGCTCGCTGGTGTGGGTAAGGATTTTTTCGACCCCGGCCAGCTGGGAGAGTGTGCGGGCAAGGCGCTCCAGTCGCAGCGGGGTGTTCTGCTTTTCTGCGGGCTGCTCCAGCATGATGCAGGGATTCGGCCCCAGTTTTTCGGTGAGGTTCACGCCGCCTACCACATCTGCCAGGGGGATGTTCACGACCTTGGCTTCCGTCAGGCGGGTGCGGGCGTTGTCATCGATGGGCAGGGTGAAGTCGCCGTAGGTGATATCCTTGCCGAGCCGCACTTTCACGTCCTTGCCATCCAGCCCCAGGCGGGCCAGTGCCAGGCGGAAGGGGAGGGTCGGGATGGTCTCGCCATTCCAGCGCATGAGCAGGGGGAAGGAGATGCTGTCCACGGCTGAGGGGTTCTGCGTGTGGGGCTCGCCTTCCAGCCAGTCCGGGGCCCAGACCACGGCCAGGGCATCGGGTGTTTCAGTCAGGCCATTGGGCAGGGGGCGGTTGGCAATGGGGAGCCCGCTCGGGTTGCCCTCGATATTTTCCAGGGGGATGGAGGCATCCCTCAGCATGGCGGGGGTGAAATCCGGCTGTGCGGCTGTGCGGCCGCGCAGGCCCACGGCAGATTGGGGGAAACCGGCCAGCACGCGGCAGAGCATTTCGCGCACCATTTCTCCCTGTTCGCCCGGCCAGATGAGCGGCGAGGAGAGCCCCACGGTGGTGGCCCCTGCCAGTTTGAGCTTGTTGAGGAGCACGGCGGTGTCCTGCGGGCCGAGGGGGAGGGCGGCAAAGGCCTGGGCGCAGGCTTCATCATTCAGCTCCACCATGCCCACGGTGGGGCACTCGCGCAGGCGGGTCTGCGTGACCACGGGTTCCATGGCTACGGCCTCGCCGGGGTGCAGCAGTTGCGGCACGTCCTCCGGCGCCCACGGGCAGAGCGTGTGCCCCAGGCGGCTGAAAAGCCACTGGTCGGCGTGGTAGAGTTTATCCTGCAGGCCGTACCAGGCGCCGGAAAGAACCAGCAGCCAGAACAGAACCGCGAGGAAGCTTACATGACGGGAAGTTTTAGGATGCATGCGGCAACGGGGCTTGCGGGTGAGTGGGCCGGGGTGTGGGCAGCAGCGTGGCGCAGCGCGGCCAGCCCGGCGGGGATGAGGTTGAGATACCAGTCGCGCTGCTGGTTGTAGCCGATATTGGCGAAAGCGCCCAGCGCCTGCATGAGACGCTGCATGGCGCAGGCCGCGTACACGGCGGCATCCACCGGGGTGCCGCTCATCTGCTCCCAGAGCAGCAGCAGCTCGTGGCGCTCCGCTTCACTGAGCTGCATGTACGGGTCGTACAGCAGGGAGGCCAGGTCATATTCCAGCCGGCCGTAGCGCATGCCCTGGAAATCGATGAGCCAGGCCGCGCCGGCGTGCAGCATGATGTTCTGGCTCTGGCAGTCGCGGTGCACGGGCACACGGGGCAGCCCGGCCAGCCAGTCGGCCATGGCCTGCAGCTCCGGCTGGGCCAGGAAGGCGGCGGTATCTCCCCCCAGGTGGCGGCCGATGAGGTGCTCGGCAAAATACTCCTGCTCCCAGCGATAGAGCGCGGTATCGAAGGGGGGCTGCAGCGGCCACTCCGGGCAGAGCCGGTAGAAGGGAATGAGGGTGCGGAATGCCAGTTCGTAGGCCGCGCGGCGCTCGGGCCAGGGGGCTTCGCGCAGGCTCAGGATATCCGCGTTGCCCAGATCCTGCACCAGGCAGGCGCCGCTCTGCTCCGGCAGTGCTTCCTCGGCCAGGATGGCGGGCACGCGGATTCCCGCTGCGGCCAGCCCGTGTGCGGCAGGGAGGAATGAATTGTTATCCGCCCGCTGGTTAGTCCAGTGAATGCCCAGCACCCCCGCTGCGCGCATGATGCTGCGGCCACTGGCGCCGGCGCTCACGCTCTGTAGCTCCTGCGGCTGCACCGGCTGGCCGGTGTGCCGCTGAATCATGTGCGCCAGAATGGCCCGCGCCTGGGTGGTGGTGGGCATGGGGAAATCAATCGACCTTGAAGAAATTCAACGATTCGGCTTCGGTCTTGCTGGGGGCTCGTTTTACATTGTGCGTGGCCGGTACCGGCTCCGGCCTCGGGGGCAAAGCTGCTGCCGGGGCTGCGGTTTGCTGCGGCACGCGGCCTCCCCCGGGAATCGGTGAGTTCGGGTAAGTCGGCATGTGCGGGGTAGGCGCTGCCGGAGGCTCGGCCTGCGTGCGGATGATGGGCTGCATGGAGGCGTGTGCCTGGGCAGGCATGGCCAGTCCTGCCAGGCTCACCGCAGGGGCAGGTGCGGGGGCTGCTCTGTGAACGCCGGCTGCCACGCCTTCGCCGTCCTCCTCGATATCCGCTCCGTGCTTTTTCTTTTTCTGTTGTTTTGTGGTGCGGGTGGGCGGGGTTACCGTGGCTACCAGCCGCAGCTTTTCCATTTGTTGGTTCAGCTGAATCAACAGCAGAATGACGGTGCCGGCAATGATGGGCCAGCCGGCTTCTGCCAGCCCGTTCATCAAGACGGCGCGTGTGCAGTTTGCCGGCTTGTTATCCAGATATTCCAGGCAGTTGAATACTCCGCTGATAAGAAGGAAAATCGAAACAAAGTATCCTATCGGAATCGGAAAAAGCATGGCGCAGCCATTGTAGCATAATACCCTCTCCTGTCAAGTAAAACAGGGAATAGACTGGCTCATGGCACGCGTGTCCCAAAGATTTTGTAGAGAATGGAAACATCAGCAACATTTTGGAAGAAGCCCCCCTCTGCTCAATAAATTGGAATTTGTCGATCAGTTTGCGCGCGCCAGCGAGCGTCTATTTGAGCCCGCGGAGCGGGCGGCATATCCATAGCGAGGCGGTGGAGCCGCGCAGCGGCGGAACCCCTCGTAAACGAAAAGAACAATCAGAGCCCCGACGTCAGGAGTGGGCGGCAGAAAGTGAGGCCTTAATATGTTGCATCGCTTTCTGCCACCCCGACCTACGTCGGGGTTCAGGTTTCTTTTGGGTTTGTACGAGTGGTTACGCCCGCCACGCTGACGCGTGACGCGCTCCACCACTCGCTATGGATATGTCGCCCTGACGGGCTCAAAATTCCTCGGGCTTTCAGCCCGACAAATTGGAATTTATCGAGATTAGTACTCAAACTTTGGGACACGTGTGCCCCATGCCACGCGTGTCCCAAAGATTTTGTAGAGAATAGAAATATCATCAACATTGGAAGAAGCCTCCCCCTGCTCGCCCAATTCCAATTTGTCGTTCCGTCAAAGCAATATCCTTTAACTGCCTCAGCAATAAAAAACGGGCTGGCAGAGAGGTCAAATACCAACGATGGGAAAGAAGTAAAAATGGAGATTGGTTTATTTTCTTAGCGCCGCCAGCTTGGTGACTGGCTCCCCGGAAGCCAATCTCCATTTTTGTTTGTCCCTTTTTCTTCAGAATTCATTTTTGGACAGCGGTGCATAAAAATTGCTGCATAAGCGGAAAATGCTGTACATGAAGAAAAATATTTGTTATATTTCTGATAGTTTTTTCGCAATAGAACTTTTTCCTCTTTTATACCATGTACACTATCACCGTCAGCAATCTCAACGACTCCGGCCCCGGTTCTTTTCGCAGTGCTATAGAACTTGCCAACCAATACACCGGGGTAGATGAGATAGAAATCGTTTTTGATGCCTCCCTGGCCGGGGGCACCCTTCATTTGCAATCGGAATTACCCGCCATCTCCTGCGCAGTGCCCGTGGTGGTAGGTGCACCGGAGGGGGGGATTGTGATTACCGGTTACGGGCTTGATACAGATAGCGCCCTGACCCTCAATAACATCACGCTGCCGAGCCTCACCGTGCAGGAATCCGGCTCTATTCAGGGGAGTGGTATCGTGTTTACCGGCAGCGGCGCAGTGCTGGATATGCGGATTTATTCGGATCTCTCTAAGCTGCAGGCGAGTGCCACCAGTTCGGATGCTTACGTCAATATCTCCAACTACGTGTCTGAGATGAGCCTGCCCGCGCTGGGGGAACAAGAAGGAGCCCTTTCCACCTACCATGTGGGGGCTGAGGACTACTGGTTCACCGTTACTGACTGGCAGATAGGTGCCGGGGTGGATGTATGCCTGATGAGCTATATCTCGGTTTATTCCGGCGCTCATCTTACTCTAGGGGAAGGTGCGTCTCTGCACTCCGTCATCGGGGATGAAGGATACAACATGGGGGGCATTTCCATCGGTTCTGATTCTTACGTTTCTGCCACAGATGCTGTTATCAATGTGCCTGTCAACATGTATGGTGGGGGTAAGTTTGCCGAGGGCTCATCGCTTACTTACCTTTACACTGATGAACCGCTGATTGTAGCATGTGAAGATGCCTCTAATCCATTAGCCGGTGTCTCACTGTCAATGGGCGAGGGTACGAGCATCTGGTATGACTTCTACGATATCACGGATACGTTTGCAGGAGATTTGAGCGTTCTTACTGCTGAGAAGATAGCGTCGCTTTCAATCGATGGTTGCGAGGCAATAGTTGGCTGTTCCATATACGATGGTGAGACTGTCACGATTGAGGAGGACGTGCATGTCTCAGTAGATGCTGATATTGAATACGGAAAACTCATCTGCAAGTCCGGTAGTGTCATCAAGGGCGAAGTCTCGGTCTCTGACGGTGGCATCGTGGAATCGGACAATGCCACATTTGAGTCAATAAGCGTAAGAAATGCTTCTTCAGAAAGTCTGAAGGGCAGTTTCATATTCAGCGGAGAGGTCTGCTTCTCGACTCTTGAACTCGCAGAAGAAATTCTTGACGGACTTACATATTCAACAGCAAGCGGAGAAGAGGTGGTGCTCTGCATCGATGAATATTTAGCTTCCGGCGTTACTGTCATCAACGGTGAAGTGCTTCGAGCCGTCCCGTTTGAGGGCTTTGCTAAAATGAACTATGGATCCGTGAGTGCGGAAGGCGGTTCAACTGTCATTGTGAATAATTTGCATGGAGAGGATATCCCCTACGTTTATTCCGACTCAAGTGCGACTGTGATTTACAACGCCTGCACGTTCTCGAGCGATAATTACATAGGCTGGAACGGGGGAGTAACTGAGTTCCATGGAGTTGATTTCAACAATTCCACTCTCGCCCTGAATGTGTGGAGTGGTGGGGAAAATTCGTTCAAACTGACGGGCTGCTCTGGAATCTCGAGAATCAATGTATCTTGCTATGACGACACGGCAAATTTGGTGATGACAGGGAATGATTTCTCCCAGACTCAATTCTATATCGATAACCTGCCCGAATCCGCCACTATTGACTTATCCGGCAACTATTGGGGCACAACGGATCTGGAAGAAATCCGTGCCCGCCTGGGGGAATATGCTGATTTTGTGAATCTGGGCTATGTGTTGGATGCCGCGCCGGCGCAGACTATTCGCTTGAGTGTCACCACAGATGCTGCATCCGTCGCCGGGTCTCTGGCTGAAGCCCTGGCTTCTGTGTCGTATGATGCCTGTGTCGTTATCACTATCGATGAGTCATTGGCCGGAAAGACCCTCTCTCTTCCGATGGGGTATCCTTTCCCCGGTAATCGCCTGATTGAATCCTCCGCTCCCGTTACCCTGGATGCCGGAGAAGGAGAAGTTACCGTTTTTTCCAAAGGAACACTGGGACTCAGTAATATCTCATTGAAGGGTTCTTCCATCAACGTGGCCGGGAGCCTCACTGTGGTGAATGGCTCGCTGGAGAGCACCAATCCCGTGGCAGTGGCTGAAAACGCCTCGCTCGCTTTGCAAAATGTTGAAGTGGCTTCTGTTGCCGCAGCTGCCGGTGCCTCCCTTTCCCTGAAAGATTGCTCCGGCATTACTTCGCTCACTCTGGATTTCTCCGGCGACTACCATTTCGAAGGGTGCGATTTCTCCAGCACCGCCTTTACTTTCACCGGGCAGAGCAATGGCAGCACCATCGACTTCGTCAACTGCTCCTGGGGAACAGAGGATGTGGATGCCATCTTTGGCAAGTTTGGCGATTATGCGGACTATGTTTCTATAGATGGTAAGACTTACCTGCCTGGGGGTGTATTAATGGTTACCAATACTAATGCTGAGGGCGAAGGTTCGCTGGCCTGGGCATTGGATCGCGCCTCAACTTGCTATGGCTCCGCTGTCGTGAAATTTGATGCAAGCCTTGCCGGTCTGACTATTGAGAACTCTAGTCTGCCCGCATTGGAAAATGATGTTGTCATTGAAAACATCGCTGAGTCTCCGGTTCTTCTGGATTTTGCTGTGCTGGAAACCACAGCTGCGCTGACCTTGAAGAACATGACCCTGGAATGTGTAATATTGAGAGGGTCAACCGCTTCTCTGCAAGGTTCAGGTAATACTCTTACGGGAGAACAGGCCATCAGCCTGGTTGAATATGAAGGTACCATCAGCGCAGGCATGTGGTCTGATGTGTTTACCGTTACCTCCGACTCTGCCTACATCGGATTGAACGGTGCAATCGGCAGCGCAACGCTGGAAAACCTCACTTCCATTCTGCCCGGTGGCTATAAGATTACCGACTCCAGTTATATTGCTGCCAATGAAACCCTCACTTTGGGAGAGGGCGTGAGTGTGGAGATGTCATCCCCTTGGGCCTCGTTAACTATACATGGGACATTAAAAGTTGACAATGAGCAGGAATACGTTGTTTTGCGCGGAGGCGAACTCCAGTGCTACGGAGAAATGCTGTTGACTAACGCCATTTTAGAAGACCTTACAGGAATGGACCTGTCCTCCGGCAAATTGCAGATGACCGGTGGCGCTATATCTTTCACCGATAATAGTGATTACTATTACGGAGAGCGTCAAATCAGCATTCAAGGTGAATCAACCCTGGCCCTGACAGATTGCGACCTGAATAATACAACAGTCAGCGTGGAGGAGGGTGATAATGAGATTATCTTCAAGAATGTTGCGGGAATAGGAGCCCTCGATTTCAGCCTGGATGCGACGAACAGTTACCTGATTGAAGACTGCGACCTTTCCTTTGCTGAGTTCAAGATTTCCAGTTCTGATGGAAGCGGTAATATTATTTTCAAAAATTGCTACTGGGGCGGGCTGGATGAAAGTGGCGTGCTGGCTATGTTTGGCAATAATGCGCAATATGTCACCATTGATGGCATAGCAGAAAAGACCGGCGAGACGGTAGAACTAGTTGTTACCAATGCAGACGCTGAGGGTGAGGGCAGCCTTGCCTGGGCTCTGGGCACGGCCGCCACATATAACATGTGGGATACTGTCGACATCAAGATTGCTGCAGATCTTGGGGGAATGGTTCTGCCCCTGGGTGAGATGGATGTGGTAAAAGCCTCTCTTTCCATTACAAATCTGGCAGATGCGCAGGTCATTATCGAAGGAGATGGCCTTGTGGTGGCTAATGCTACCGTGCTCAACGGTATCACCTTGCCGCATATTGAGCTGCAGGGTAAATTTGCCTCGCTCTCTGGCAGCGGCAATGTATTGACAGATGCGGAGGCCCTGGTACTGAATGGCGTGATGGGTGATATCGGCAAGGGGATGACTTCTGCCGATTGGTCAGCTACGTCCGAATCTGCATGTATCAGAGTAGACAGCCTGAACTCTTGCACGTTGTATGATATCAGCAGCGTATTCCCGGGAGGATACCGGCCGGCTTATACATGCTCCATTGAGGAAAATGCCGTTGTGACCCTGGGCGAAGGGACCTGCCTTCATAATGAGTCGTATCACTATTTCAGAGTGTATGGCACCTTGAAGACCAATAATGCCACAGTGGCAGATGCCATAAACGGTGGTCGTTTGTACATTTATGACGGGGCAAAGGTTGAACTGACCAACGCAAATATTGTGGATGTCTCCCATCTTGCCATTGAGGAGGCGGAGATGACAATGTCTGGCGGAAGCATCACCTCTGATAACAATATCTATATTAACGCTGGCGCCTCCGTATCTTTGGACGGAGTGACGGTTGCTGCACCCATCAATCTGTACGGCGCTCTGACCCTCAACGGAGTAACCGCAAAGTCCATCAACATCCACGATGAGGCCTCTCTCGCAACCAGAGACGTGACGCTTACAGACAGCGTGCCGCTTATCCTTTACAACTGGTCGGGCTCCAGCGTGCGCGACCTGCTGGATGCGCAGAACTGCAGCTTCACCGGCGAAAACAGCTGCCTTGGTATCAGTGGAGAGCTGACCGCCATGCCTCAGGAGGATATCTCGGATATCCTGCCCGGCGGGTATTGCCTTGCTGATGCCGTTTCTATCTCCAACGGCAACACGTTCACCGTGGCAGACGGCGAAACGCTGAAACTGGCAGATGGTGCCCAGTTGACCATCTGCGGTACCCTGCAGGCGGAAAATACGTCCAATGTTGATACCATTGTCGGAAACGGCCTGATTTATGTATCCTACGGCGGGCATCTGAGCCTGAATAATGGTAATCTGACCGGGCTCTCGGCCTTGGAGGTATATAGTGCCACGCTGAGCCTGACCGACAGCACCGTTTCCTTTGCCGACGATGCCGGCGGTCTGCGACTCGGGTATTCGTCCGAGACGAATCTGAAGGATGTTACCGTTCAGGGGGCCATCGCATTGGAGAGCGATGCCACCCTCACCATTGATAATGTCACCTGCGACACCCTGGAGCTGAACTCCGAGGCCCCGTCCATCTCCTTTGTTGACGGCTCGGTGCTGACGCTCACGGCGGAAGAAGCACTCCGGCTGGGTTATGACTTCTCCGGCAACGTCGGGGTGCTACTCTCGAACCTGAATGTGGTATGCACTTCTGACTCTGCATACATGGCGTTGCCGACCTGGATAAATGACAGCACGCTGACGGATGTTACAGACCTGTTGCCTGGTGGATACAAGGTGATAGCCGGAGCGTTGAACGTATCATCGGGAACCACCCTCACCCTCGGGGATGGTGTGGTGATTGATGCCGATGGTAATTCCATTTATGTGCGAGGCGCCCTGAAATCAGAAAGTTCCACGAGCCGTTCCATTATACGAGGGGCGGATTATATCACTGTGCATGAGTCCATGGAACTCAGCAATACCTCATTTGAACAACTGGAAGGCGGCATCAGGGTGTACTCGGGGGCGACTCTTTCTCTTACCAACTGCGAATTGGAATTTGTAAATAATTACAATTCTCTCAGTGTGGAAGATAACAGTACCGTGACCTTGACGAACTGCACCTACAATGGCCGGACCCTTTACCTGGACGGAAGCGGCGTCAATGCAACGCTGACCAATGTTTCCGGGCTTTCCTCACTGGTTCTCTCAGCAGATGGTACCTTCGTCATTGAGAATTGCAATCTTGCCGAAAGTTCGTTTAATTTCACGAACGGAACCGGCGGCTCCGTCGTTTTCCGCAACTGCTTCTGGAACACCACGGAAGAAAGTGAAATTCTCTCTCGTTTCGGAAACTTTGCCGATACCGTCACGATCGATGGCTGCATGGAGGAATGGGTTGAGAAAATCTCCGTCACATCATCTGATAGTGATGGCCCCGGCTCCCTGAAAGCTGCCATTGAGCAGGCTGCCGGGCTCTCTGGCGACTTCCGGGCTCATATCCTGCTGGATGAGTCGCTCTCCGGTCGGAGCCTTACTTTGGACAGTGATTGGAGCATCTCTACGAACATTACCATCGAATCCCTCGGCGAGGCGCCCGTCAGCATCACCGGTACTTCCCTCGAGGTATTGGCAGACCTCAGGCTGGAAAATGTCGGACTCTGTCTCAGTGGAAATGACTCCTGGGTCGGGGTGTATGAGGATGGTTCTCTGCAGATGAACGGAGGCTCGCTTGAAATCGGGCTTCTGGAATCCACCGGCAAGGTCGAGATTAACGGTGCAAGCCTTACGGCAGACATCGTCAACTACAGCAGTCTCAGCATGACGGATTGCACCAGTTCCGGTTTTATTTCTGCAGAAGCTGGCTCCGAAACCACGCTCGATGGCGTGAGCTGTGCATTCATGTACGTGAGCGATGACCAGTCTGTCACCGTAGGAGATAAGGGGCTCACTCTCACTGATCAGGATGGTTTGTACCTCTATGACTTCTCCGGCAGCACTGAAACCCTCTTCGCCAACATGGGCAATTTTACCGCCGCGCCGGAGGCCTACATCATCATATCTGGCGAGACAATCGGCACCGCCACGCTGACCGCCTCTCAGGCTTTCCCCCTGGGTTATGCCTTGGATGCCTATGCCGGTCAGATTAGTATCCCCTCTGGTGAGATTCTTACCTTGGAGCAGGGCGCCCTGCTTGACCCCAACGGCAGCACGCTCGTTGTGGAGGGCTCTCTGAATGCAGCCTTCGAGACGGAGGCCACCGCCATCGCATGCCCGTTGAGCAATTCCATCCTCTGGGTGAGCGGGGGCAGCATCAACCTGACCAATGCCAGTATCTCCCTCAGTGGAGAGAATAGCGGCGTGCTCGTCGAATTCGGCAGCCTCTCCATGGACGGCGGCAGTTACGACGCTGATATTCTGGATATCTACGGTACCGCCACAATTTCTGATACTACCGTCAATGCCAATGTCTACTGCGATGGCGCCCTCTCCATGACGGATGTCGTCTGCTCCAGCTTCATTGATGCAGCAGCCGGCAGCTCTGTCTTCCTGGATGGCGTGAGCTGTGACAGCCTGTATGTGAGCGATGAATACTCCGTATTTGTGGGAGGGGGCGGGCTCACCCTCACCGGGCAAGGGGCTCTTTTCCTGGAAGATTTCACCGGAAGCGTCGATGGGCTTATGCAAAATCTCGGCTCCGTCACAACTGTGGAAGGTGCCTATATCGTCCTCTGTTCAGAAAACGAAGGGGAAAACACTGCAATCGGTGTCTCCGATCTCAATGCCTATGATTCTTTCCCCGGCGGCTACGTGTTGCAGGAAGGACGCCACTTCACCGTCGAGGCAGGCAACAGCCTCACCCTGGGTGAGGCCTGCCACCTGGATCTGAACAGCTCCACCCTCAGTATCGATGGCATGCTGGTTGCGCAATATGCGGCAGAATCTACCGCCATTTCCGATACCACCGGCCTTTCCGATCTGCTTGTGAACGGCGGTTCCCTCGTCTTGTCCAATGCCTCCATCGACCTTGTCGGAAGCTCGAGCCGCATCTCCCTCTCCTCCGCAGGCTCGCTTGATATGCGCGGCGGTAAGTTGCATGCCGGCATCATTGACCTGGATTCTTCAAGCGCCGCCACTTTGCAGGGCGTGATAGTAGAGGGTGCCATGCTCAATTCCGGTGCCCTGACCCTGGACGGCTGTACCTTCACCACGGGTGGGCTCGCCGTTATGTCCGGTGCCAGACTCACCATGACTGGTTCGAGCCTCTCCGAACTCGTGGTGCAGGCTCAGACCACCATCGATATGACCGGCGTTTCCGGCCTGCGCAAGCTTTCCCTTTCCATGGGGGCAGATCTCACCATCTCCGGCAATGATTTCTCCGCGCTGGAAAGCTTCGTCATCACTGACCTTGTTGAAGGTCAGTACATAGAACTCGGCGATAACAACTGGGGCACCCAGGATAAGGCTGAAATCTTCGCTTCTCTGGGCGACTTCGCCCAGTATGTCACCTTGGATGGCTCTACCGTCGATAACCTGGTAGCCGGTCAATTCCTGGTCTCGAACCTCAACACTTCCGGCGAGGGCTCCCTGGCTGAAGCCCTGGCGCAGGCTCTCCTCTTCGAGGGGCCTGCCACCATTGTCTTTGCCGAATCCCTGGCCGGGGCAGAGCTGTCGCAGGAGCCCCCGCGTATCGCGTTCTCCAAAGAGATGACCTTGGTGAATCAAGGAGAATCGAACATCAAGCTCTGCGGCGTAAGCATCGAAACCTCTGCCAACCTGCATGTGGAGGGGATTTCGCTCGATTCTGTCAAACTCAGCGGGGCGGTGAAACTCTCCGGCTCCGGCGTCGAACTGACCGGCAGCGGCGCCGTGCTGACTCTGCCTGACCTTGCTGCCGACCTCAGCGAGTTCTCTGCCGTGGCAACTCAGAAGGATGCCTGCATCTCCGTGACGGATAGCTACCTGAATTCTTCCACTGAGCTCGCACCCTGCATCGAGGGCGCATCTGCATACCGCCTCGAGAATAATCTCAGAATCCAGCGGGGCGCAACCCTGAGTGTGAAGGAAGGCGTCGAACTACAGTTGATTCATGCAGAGAATGCTATTGTAGTGGAGAATGGTGGCAATCTCGTGGTGGAGGACTCCACCCTCATGCTGCTGGGTGAGCAGCTGATCACCACCCGCCAGCTGGTGGTGCAGAATGGTGGTTCTCTGGTGCTCCGCAATGCTTCTGTGCTGGATGAAAAACCCGTTTTGCCGCCTGGGGCAGATACAGTGGATTCCTCCTCAGTAGCCTTTGCCGGCAATCGCTCGTTTACGCTGCCGGAATCCATCACCGCTGCCAACGGCGGCGTTTCCGTGGCGGTCAATCTGAATCTGGCCACTCTCCGATCCATCTTCTCCGGCGCTGCGGGTGCCGGGCGCTATCAGTTGCTGGATATTTCCGGAGCCCGGGGCTCCAGCGTCATGACTATGGGCACTGCGGTTGATATCACCCTCGATGCAGACGGCAATGTATCCTCGGCGCTCGTCGCAACCTCGCAGATGTATACCAGTCCCATTGAAATACCGTACAATATCACGGATTTGCACACCTTGGATTGGTCTGCCGTTGCGTCCGCCAGGATGATTATGGCTGCTGGTGAGCAACCGGCCACAATCTGGTTGGAGCTTACGAATAATGACGGCTCTGTGCTCACCCTCTCGCAGGCTGCCTCGGGAATGAAGTACAGCGGCTGGGTGGCTCAAGAAATAATCCTTGGTGAAGCTGTGGACTCCGGCTTTGTTTATGATACTTTCGTCACCGATGCTGCTGCCAGTGCCATTCTGCCCGAAATGCAGCAGAGTGCGGATTCCGGCTCTGCCATGCGCGGAATCACTGCTGAATCCGGCAGCTCCGTGACCATAGAAAACTCTTCCCTTACCGGTCTGAACAGCGCCGGAACCCTGAGCCTTGAAGGCAGCACCATATCTGATACCCTGGTCCTTTCCGGGGGAACTGTCGCCGGTTCCGGTAATGTATTCACCGGTGAAGGCCGCGTCATCCAGCTGAGCAATGCAGAAGCCAATCTGAGTAATCTTCAGGCCACCGCCACCCAGGAGGGCGCTTATATCTCTGTGATAGATGGTTACCTGACCAGCTCCAACGCTTACAATGTTCTCGGTGAAGGGCTGGATACCTACCGCTTTGAGAACGGCCTGGATGTTTACAGCAATGCAAACCTGGTGCTGGGCGCGGGGGTAGTGCTGGATTTCCTGAATTATAATGGAGATTTCTGGATTGAACGGGGGAGCTCTCTTGTAGCCACAGGAGCCACGCTCAACCTGACCGGGCATTCATCGGACGCCGGCGGGGATCTGAGCAACCTGCGAGTGGCGGGTGTTGTCACACTGACTGATTGCACGATCAACGGCTACGCCGCCACCAGCTGCAACAACGATAGTGAAACCATACGCGTGAGCGGAAACGGCAACCTGACGCTGAGCAATTGCGAGCTCAATGATGTGAACTACTTCGATGTAGAAAGCGGCGGCACGGCCTCTATCAGCAACACTACGCTGCAGAACCTGACCAACAGCGGAACGGTGACTCTGGAAAATGCCTCATTGGACTACCTGACGCTGCATGGCGGCAAGGTGAGTGGCACTGCCACCTTGAATGGCAGTGGGCGTGTCATCACCATGGCAAGCGCTGAAGCAAATATATCAGATCTTGCAGCCACTGCTACCCAAGATGCCACCTATATCGGCGTGACAGATGGTTCCCTGACCAGCTCCAACGCTTACAATGTCCTCGGTGAAGGGCTGGATACCTACCGCTTTGAGAACGGCCTGGATGTTTACAGCA
>CALFTQ010000029.1 GCA_937916135.1 uncultured Verrucomicrobiales bacterium | reverse complement strand
TGACTACCAGGAGGATGGCGGCGTGGACGAATGGTCCAAGGACAAGGGTGTGGGTGCCATGTACTTCTCCCAGCAGGCTGTGGCCCGCCTGGCTCCCCGCGCAGGTTTCGAGTTCGGTTCCATGCCCTACCCGGAGCAGCTTAAGAAGGTGCAGGCTGCCATGGCCGAGGGCGATGACCGCGCCCGCAAGATCTACGAGACCATCGGTGTGGAGTTCGGTTACACCATCGCCTACTTTGCCGATTTCTACGATGTGCGCAACCTGCTGTTCCTGGGCCGCGTGGCCACGGGCGATGGCGGTCAGCTCATCATCGACAAGGCCAACGAGGTGCTCAAGGGCGAGTTCCCGCAGCTCAACATTACGCTCTGCGTGCCGGACGAAAAGACTAAGCGCCACGGCCAGGCCGTTGCGGCAGCTTCTCTGCCCAAGCTGGGCTAAGAAGAGCTGAGCTTTACAGGGGCAGGGGAGGGTGAATACTTCCTCTGCCCCTTTTCTCATTCTGCCCCCCCGGTATTGAAACCTCTGTTATGAGCACACAGCCTGAACTCTGGTCCTGCTCCCAATGTGGTATGCAGCAGGATGTTTCCCTGCTCGGTTTTTTCGCAGAAATCCGGTGCCCGCAGTGTGGGCGCCTGGCTCACGTGCACACCATGCTGGCGAATTACAAGGTGGAGTCGGTGCTGGGAATTGGGGGCATGAGTGTGGTGTTTCAGGCTCGCGATCTGGTTTTGAGCCGCTCGCTGGCTATCAAGGTGTTGAATGATACCTACCGCGATGCACCGGAACGCATTGCCGGTTTTGAGAATGAGTGTGCGCTTATGGCGAAGGTGCGCCATGAGAATGTGGTGGCTGTGTATTCTGCTGGTTGGGCCCGGGGCCAGTTTTTCATTTCCATGGAGCTGGTGGAAGGCCGGAACCTGGAGTTGATTGTGGCAGAGCAGGGGGCGTTGCCGCCGCTGCAGGCTATTGAGATTATACGCCAGGTGGCGCTTGGGCTCCGTGCCGCGAGCCAGGCCGGTATTCTGCACCGGGATATGAAGCCGGGCAACGTGCTCATCGCCGCAGATGGCCACGCCAAAGTGCTGGACTTCGGCCTTTCACAGGATGTGAAGAGCGGGGTGGACGAGGATGAAATCATCTGGGCGACTCCGTATTACGTGCCACCGGAGACTCTGCGCCGCGAGGAGGAAAGCGTGCAGACCGATATCTATGCCCTGGGGATGACGCTGCGCAATCTGCTGACCGGGGTTGATAAGTTGCCGGATGACCCGCAGACGGTGGCAGATATGCTGGTGTCAAAGAAAACGCTGGCCTCTCTCGAACACCTGGTCCCGGAGCTGGACTCTGATTTGTGCCGTCTGGTGGATTGCATGACGGCATTTGCACCTGCAGATCGCCCTGCGAATTATGATGAGTTGCTGGAAAAGATAGTGAAGGTGCAGCAGAAGCTGATTGATGCTGCTGACCCTGAAATTCAGAAACGCCGGCGCCGTCAGAAAGTGTATATAGCTGCCGGAGCCGTGGCCAGTGTGGCTTTGGGGGCTCTGGGTGCTTTTATTGTGGCGCTGCTGACGCCGGCTGCTACGGTGCAGGAAGCGTTGAATGCTGATACGCTGCAGTGGCCGGAACGGGCGGCCTATCTGGAGGCAGAAGCCCAGTTGAAGAATGGAGACAAAGACAAGGCGGCTGAGGCTCTGGCAACGCTGACCCACCCGGAAGCAGAACCGGCAGTGGCCGCGGCGGCAACGCTAGTGCGCACGGCCTTGGATGCGCTCGAAGGCAAGTCTACGGCGAATGGTTATAAGCGCTTTGCCGAGGTCGCTGCCCGAGAGGATAGGGTGGCGCCATCGGGGCGGGCGTCATTTGAGCAGATGCTTGCCCTGGTGGCAGCCTTGCGGCAAGATGCAGCCTTGGCCAGGGAGATGGCCGTGGCTTTTGACTCCCCGCTGCTTAAAGCTGCAGTGCAGATTCTGGTAGCAGATCATTATGTCCATACCGGCGAGGCGGCGCAGGCAGAGGAGATGATTTCCCAGGTGCTGGAAACGCTTGCTGCGGCAGAAGCTGGCACTTTGAAATCCCAGGTGGAGGAGTACCGCGGTGCTGCTTCCCGCCGGGCTGCCCGCATTAAGTTGGAAAGTGTAAAGGAGCTTTTCCGTACCGGCCAGTATGATGCGGCCGTTTCTCAGGTAGAGGTTGCGCAGCAGCTGAAATTGAGCCATCAGGAAAAGATGGAATTGAGCGTGATGTCTGAGGCCTCGGCCATTATGCGCGTTATTCATGACACTCTGCGGAACAAAGGGCGCAATGTGAGCTCCGGAATGTCACCGGTTGATTTGCGGACCGCAGCCGCCGGCCTGGGCGACACGGAGAAACTCCCCAAAGAGTTTTACTGCGTGGCGTTGATTCTCAGCGGCGATTTTGATGGGGCTATCCGTGAGAACCCCTACGCGGAGGATGCCGAAAGCAAGGAGCCATTTGCCATTGTGATGCGGGATTGGAAACTCCGCCTGGGAAAATAAGGGTGACTCAGATGCCGAGCAGGCAACCCAGCGTGAAGGGCAGCGGCCGTATCCCCTTGGGCGGGGTGAGTATTTCTGCTCCGGGAACCTGCTTTGCAAAGCTGCTTTTCGGGTTGACCAGCACTGCTTTGTCGCAGATGGAGAGCATGGGGAGGTCGGCTGCGCTGTCGGTGTAGCCGATATCGGCCTGGGTGATGCCGATGGCGGCCAGGCGGATGAGTTTGTTGGCACCTTTGTTGTTGCCGGGGGCGGGGATGGCGGGCATCAGCTCCACTCGGTCAGCCAGTGCGGTGGGGGTGCCGATGGTGTGGGTAAAGCCCAGCGAATGCCCCACCAGGCGGGTCCACCAGTCGGGCGAGGCTGAGCAGAGCACGGTGGTATCACCGGCAGCCTTGTGGGCGCGCAGGCGTTCCACCACCGGGGGGTAGAGGCAGTGCAGGATTTCCTGCTGCACAAATTGTGCGCATTCCGCCTCGAGCCGGCTGCGTTTCATGCGCCAGGCGTAGGCCAGGAAGGCGCGTTTCATGGTCTGGGTGTTGATGAGGTGCAGCGCGCGCAGCACCCCCATGGGCAGCAGCCAGAACAGGTAGAGCCGCCGCCAGCCATGTCGCCGCAGAATCCAGCGGGCAAAGCGCAGTTGGGAATCGCCGGCAAACAGGGTGCCATCCATATCAAAGAGCGCGATCATGGTATAATCAGCGGAATCGGTTCAGAATGCGGTATTTCCACGCCAGCATGATGAGTGCACCCATAATGATGCCGCCCAGGTGGCCGGCTTCGCCTCCGGCATTACTGAGGTTGAATAGGATGGTGGCACTGGCAATGCCGATGATGATGAGCGCAAAAGTGCGCAGCCGCAGCGTGACCGGCGGGAAGATGAGTGAGATCATCACGTCCGGGTACATGAAGGCGCAGGCTACCATGACGCCGTATATGGAGGCAGATGCCCCCACGAGCGGGATCATCTCCCAGCAGCGCACGTGGCCCTCATACCCCGCAAACGCTGCAAGCTGGTTGCAGATGAGTTCATTTTGCGGTACTTCGGGCAGGGGGGTGTACAGGTTCATTCCCGCGAGCAGCGAGGAGAAAAGCGCCCCTGCCACACCGCAGGCCAGGTAGTATGCCAGAAAACGCCGTGGCCCCATGGCCTGTTCCACTGCGGGGCCGAAGAAATACAGCGCCCACATGTTGAAAAGAATATGCCCGAAATTGGCGTGCACAAACTGGTAGGTAATCAGCCGCCAGAGCTGCCCTTCCAGAAAGCAGGTGAACCAGGAGTAGGCGCAGGTGATTTCAAAGACCGATGTTTTGGGCGCCTGGGGGAAGGAGATGCCCAGCAGGGCTTCGCGCTGCACCATGATGCCCACGAAGAATACCACTGCGTTGATGATGATGAGTGCATGGGTGACGCTGAGTTTTCGCTCGTTCATATCAGGAAATTCAGATGCTTTTTCAGGGGGTGTTGTTCAAATCCTCTGCTATTCAGTTGTGCTGCTCCAGACGGGCTCCCATATCATCGATTTCCTCGAAGGTGAGGATATGCTCCATGCTGCAGGCTGCGATTTCGGCTCGCTCCGGGGAGAGCCCCGCGATTTCGACCAGAAAGCGTTGCAGGATGGCATGTGAGCGAATGACTCGCTCTGCATACTGCCTGCCTTTCTCCGTCAGTTCAATGGGAGCATAGCGGCGATAGGTGATGAGGCCTTCCTCCGCCAACTGATGCACGGCGGCGGTTACACTGGGTTTCTTGACTTTGAGCATGGTGGCCACATCGCTCACCTGGGCTCTGCCATTCTCACGGCACAGGTGACCGATGGCTTCGAGGTAGTCCTCTGCGCTGCGGCTGAGTCTGGTGGAAGGGGCGCTCATGTTCTCTTTTTGCGGAGGGTTACCACGCACTCCAAGTGTTTGGTCTGCGGGAAAAGGTCGAAGGGTTGCACTTCCACCACCTCGTAGCCGGCCTTGTCAAACTCGGCCAGGTCGCGGATCTGCGTGGCGGGGTTGCAGGAAACATATACCACGCGAGCTGGCCCGAAGGCGAAGAGCTGGTTCAGGAAGACCATGTCGCAGCCTTTGCGGGGGGGATCGATGACCACGGCGCTTTCTTCGGCTGGAAAATCCACCTGCCCGAAGATGGCTTCTGCACTGGCGGCCAGGAAACTGGCGTGCTGAATTCCGTTGCTGCGGGCATTGGCTCGCGCCCAGTCGGCGCTGGTTTCGCTCACTTCCACGCCCAGCACCTTCTCAAAATGCGGAGCCAGAGTGAGGGCGAAGAGGCCGCTGCCGCAGTATGCATCCACCAGGTAGCGCGCTCCTTCGGCGCAGGCCTGGTGCGCCACATAGTCGGTGAAAGCGGGCAGTATGTACGGGTTGTTCTGGAAGAAGTCACCTGCCAGGAAGTTGAAGGTGAGGGAGCCTACTTTCTCCGTGCAGACAGCGTTGTTGTTGGTGATGACGCTGCCTTCGCTCACTCTCATGAGCAGGGTGGCTCCGCGCTTGTACTGGGCCGCAGCCTGGTGCACGGCCTTGCGCACCACGGGCAGCGCCTCATTCAGCTCTGCCATGGCAATGGGGCATTGCTTCACATCACACACCTCGCTGCGGGAATCCACCCTCAGGAAACCGATATTGCCCACTTTGGCGTCTTTCGGCTTGTGAAAGTGCGGGGTTATCTTGCTGCGGTAGCCGTATATCTGCGGGGAGGCAATGGCCGGCAGCACCGGGAGCTCCAGCCCTGCCTGCAGCCGCAGCAGGTCTGCCACCTGGGCGGTTTTCCACTCCAGCTGGGCCTGGTATTCCAGGTGCTGGTACTGGCAGCCACCGCAGTAGCCGTATACCGGGCAGAGCGGCTGCACCCGCTGCGGGGAGGGTATGAGCACCTCCACCAGGTCGGCCCGGGAGCAGTTCTTCTCATTGCGGTAGATGCGGGCGCGAACCCGCTCACCGGGCAGGGTGTAGGGCACAAAGACCACCCAGCCATCTACGCGGCCTACGCCGTGGCCCTGGTTGGAAAGGTTATCTATGGTGAGCTCAATTTCCTGATGGTAGGCAAATGGCTCCGGTACGAATTTACGGGGAGGTGTGTCCATGGTGGGGGGCTTAGTCTTCCTTGATGATTTTACCGTCTATGTTCATGGGCAGGTTGCCTTTCATGACCGGGGAACGCAGTCCGCGGAGCTCAACGGAGTTGGGCAGGGGGGTATCATCATCGTCCCGGCTGATGGCTTCCTCCGGTGGGGCAAATCGGCGCGTGCGCAGGCCACCGCCAATCTCACTGCCGGGCAGCTGGAATTCTTCCTGCTGGCTCGTTACTTCCGGCTCCTGCGGGGCAGGGGTGGTGGCGTGTTCCTCAGCTGTTTTCTTCTTGGTTTTGGGCTTGCTCTGGCTGGCCAGCAGGGCGCGGGCGGCTTCCTGCTGCTCGGCGGTGGGCGTGATTACTGTTTCGGCCTGCTCCTTGTGCTTACTGCGGTTGTTGAGCAGCTGCGGAATTCGGACGCTTTCGCTTGATTCTTCCTTTGCTTCAGCTTCTATGCCAGCCAGCTCCTCTGCTGCAGCCTCGGCTTCGGCTTCCTTACGAGCCTGCTCATCAGCTTCTTCCCGGGCTCGCTCTTCTGCTTCGGCCCTGGCTTCTGCCTCTTCGCGGGCTTTTTCTTCGGCTTCTTCACGTGCCTTTTGCTCCGCTTCCTCACGGGCACGGCGCTTTTCTTCCTCACGGGCTTCCTTAATGAGGCGGATTTCCTCTTTGATGAGAGCGGCATCCAGTTCGCTGGCGGCGCGTGATTGTGCTGCTGCGTCCTCGGTGGAAAGCGGGGCTTGCTGTTGGGTCAGGGTGCAGGAGCTCAGCAGAACGATGGAGCCTATGCACGAGATGGGAAAAAGGCGTTTCATGCGGGGGTATAGTACCATGCCCGCCCCCTGCGTGGCAAGCACTATTCCTGTCGCGCGGGCGAGCCTTTGCAGAAAAAATATGCCATTTCGCTGCAATTCGCTTGACATTTTTTCGGAAGTGAGTAAACTCTCCCCACCAAAACGAAAAACCAAATTACTTTTCATCAGAATTATGGCTCACACACAGTCCGCTAAGAAGCGCATCCGCCAGACGATCAAGCGCACCGCTATCAACCGTTCCATTATGTCCCGTGTCCGCACCCTGCGTAAGAAGGTTGCTGAGGCTGTGGAGACAAAGGATGCTGCTGCCGCCGCTGTCGCTTACAATAACTTTGCTTCCGCTATCGACAAAGCTGCAAAGAAGGGCATCGTGCCGGCTAACCGCGCCGCCAACTACAAGAGCAAGGCTGCGAAGGCCCTGGCTTCCATCGCCTGAGTTCCTTTTCAGGTTTTCCGTTTTTGAGCACGGCGGGGTATCGGTGCAGAACCGGTGCTCCGCCTGTTTTCTTCCATTTTATGCGCCAGGATTACAAGGAAATCGCCACTACGGTTGTGAATGATCCCACAAACTACAAGGTTTGCATCGTTTGCGGCTCCGTTGTGGATAAGGCTTCTCCCACCTGCCCGGATTGCCTGGCTTACCGCTTTGATGCCAATCCCGGTACTGTGACAGACCGGGCTGTGGATCTGGCAGCAAAACCGCAGAACGCGGTTTCGCATCACGATACGTTGGAATGATGGCCGCGCGCACCTGGCAGTTAGCCCGCGAATGCTGGCAGTTGCCCCCCGGCGGGGCTGTGATGGGGGTTCTGAATGTGACCCCGGATTCATTTTCGGATGGCGGGCAGCATGCGGAGGTGGAAAGTGCAGTGGCGCATGCCCGCCACCTGCTTGCGGAAGGTGCCGATATCATCGATATAGGCGGGGAGTCAACTCGCCCCGGAGCTGCGGAGGTATCCGTGCAGGAGGAAATGAGCCGGGTTCTTCCGGTCATCAATGCGTTGAGGCAGGAGTTCCCGGACGCTCGCCTTTCCATCGATACCCGCCACGTCGAAGTTGCCCGAGCTGCCTTGCTGGGCGGGGTGGATGTGGTTAATGATATAACAGGTCTGGCCGATGCCGCCATGCGGCGTGTTTGTGCGGAGTTTTCATGCGGTGTGGTACTCATGCATATGCAGGGGGAGCCTGGCACCATGCAGCAGAATCCCCGGTATCAGGATGTGGTGGCAGAGGTGCGCTCGTTCTTTGAATCCCGTATGTCGCTTGCTGCCGCATCAGGGATTGACAGGCGGTGCATCTGCCTGGATCCCGGCATAGGTTTCGGTAAGACTGTGGAACATAATCTGAGCCTTATCCGGGAACTGGGACGACTGCGTATAGGTTCGTGCCCGTTGCTTATGGCGCTTTCCCGCAAGCGCTTTATGGGCGCTCTGCTGGGGGATGCTGAGCTGCCGAAGAAATCGCCGCTTCCCACCGTGACCATGAGCCTGCTGGCTGCAGATCGGGGGGCAGATCTGCACCGTGTGCATGATGTGGCGGAGCTGAAGCAGGCCCTCACGCTGCGCGCTTCACTTTTCTAATAGTTGGCTCTATTTGCTTGATACCACGCTGTTTCCGTTGCACAATGAGGTGGTATGCAGTATCTCGTTTCTTTTGCTTTATTAGTGGCTGTTGTGGCTTGGATGGTAGGGGTGTACAATAACCTGTGCCACCTCCGCATGACGGTTTGTAATTGCTGGGGGCAGTGGCGCAAGGCTACACAGCACCGCAACGAATGCCTGAGCGATTTTACCAATGCTTTCTCTTTGTTTATGCCGCAGGGTGACCCGCTGCCTGATTCCTTGCGTCGCCTGGTGGCAGATTCGGAGCGTTCTCTGGCTTTGTTATCCAGAGAACCCCGCTGGTGTTCCTTGCATGGTTTTACAGGAGGTGCAGAGCAACTGTTGCGCCAGGCTGTGGCTCGGTCTGTGCAGGCTGTGGAGGCTTCTCCGGCCATGCGGGCGCATGAGCATTTGCAGCAACTGTGCAGCGGAGTGGCTGTTTCACTTTACCAGCAGGATCAGGTGGCTAGTTTATTCAACCGCGCGGCTCGTGAATATAACGCTGCACTGGCTTCCCCTTCTGCCCGCTTGCTTGCTCCGCTTTTTGGATTTGTCTGTGCTGACCCGCTCAGCCTGTCGGATAAATAAAGCACCCACAGCGCCTGAATGGTGCTGTGGGTGTGATGAAAAATGGCTGGCCTGGCGGTATCAGTCCTGGGGAACTTCGCCGTCCGGGTAGATGAGCGACTTGGGCGCCGGGGTGATGGATTTGATGGTCATCATCACCGGTGTTCCGCCCATTTCAAGCGGCAGTCGCAGCTTATCGCCCACTGAGTGGCCGAGCAGCTTGGCTCCAAGCTTGGAGCTATAGGCTACGATGTTCTCCTCGGGCACAGAATCCCAGGCTCCCAGGATGGTGTACACCACTGTGCGGCCCTTGGGCGCGGAGAAGGTCACCTGTGTGCCCATGCTGGTGGTGGTGCAATCCACGTTGGCGAAGTCGGTCGGATCAGCCTGCGCCAGCTGGCGGGAAAGTTCCTCGCTGCGGCGAAGCAGTACGCGCTGGGTTGCCTTGGCATCCTGATAGCCACCGTTTTCGCGAAGGTCGCCTTCGGCGCGGGTGATTTCCAGGTCGTGCTTGTTCTTGGGCATGCGTACGTTGATGATATCCTCCAGCTCTGCCTTGCGTGCTGCATAGGAACGCAGGGAGACGAATATATTCTGCTTCTCCTTGCTGTTGCGGCGGGTGAGGGCAATCTCCTGCAGTGAGGGGTGTACCTTCATCATGTTGGCCAGCAAGAGGTTGCGATCCAGATCCGGCAGCACGGAAGAGTCATACAGAGCCTTGGCGAAGGGGCGGGCTTCCAGCTCGGAAAGGCCGCTTACCAGGTCGGGGGCCAGGTCTTTGTCATCCAGCAGCAGGTTGCGCAGGCGCAGGGCCTTGTTGGGGCCGCCTTCGGAGCTGTCGCGTTCAATGGCGCTGATAATAGCTGCACCCAGCGGCATGAGGTTTTTGTTCACCACCTCAGCAGCCACGCCCTTGCGTTCCTTGCAGATCCAGATGAGCACGTCGGGGCTCAGGCTCTGGCGGGAAATGCCGTTGGCCAGGTCAGTGAAGAGTTGTTCTTTAGCACCCTTGGAGATGATGAACTCGGCGGCGGGTGCGGTCACTTTGGAGCCACCGAACAGGAAGATGTTTGTGGCATAAGGCAGCCAGCTTTCTCCCATTGCTTCGGGCAGGGCGGCGTATACTTCGTTCTGGCGGGCAGCGGAAAGGTCGCCGATGTAACCTACCAGCTCCTCGGAGGAGATGCTCTTGATCTTGTCGGCCATGGTTGTCACGCTCTCCACTCCGGCCTCGGTGAGGGCGGCGTCCATGAGCACTTTTTCCTCCGGTGTGGTGGCCACGGCTTCCAGCACATCATCGCGGATGATGATGAGTTCCAGTACGTGCTGGGGTTCCGTGAAGCCGCGGGAGATGTCTTCTTCCATGCCCTTCACCAGTTGTGCCACAAGCGCGTATTCCCCCTTCAGCACTTCGAGACGTGCCTGATCCAGAATGCGTACGCAGGATTCCAGAGAGGTCGCATCGTTGTAGTCAGACAGCAACGCCTCAGCGGCAGATGTTGCCGTGCGCAGCACGATGGCTTCGCCACGCTTGGTGGGTAGACGGAAACTGGGGTTATCGCGCATGGCGGCGCGGGCTTTTTCCCACCAGTTCTTCCAGTCTGCGGCTGCAATCACGCGACCACTGAGGAATTTTTCCAAATCCTCGGGCAGCATGGGAAGCACGTCATTGATGTTTTCGCGGAGCGAAATGTTACTGGTCAGCACCATGCGGATGAAGTCCAGCATGGTATCCTTGTCTGCTGCTTGCCTGGCGCAGCCTTCAGGATCATCAAAGCAGGCGATGAGGAAATGCCCGGCGGGTATGGGGGTCAGTTGATTGAAGGCGAGTTTGAGACCAAAGATTCTGCCTTTGTTGCCTTTTTCGAAGTCAATCTTAATCTTGCTTTTGGACAGTGACCAGGCAGTAACCTTGCCCACGCCCATATCCTGGTGCATCACATATTTGCCAGGTGAGAACTGCGTCAGTCGGGCCGCAAAGTCGGCCGGAATCTTACCGGATGCTACAAATTTTTCAAGGTCGGCATGCATACGTGAATGCCATGATACCATATATTTCTGCAAGGTCAATCCCTGACATTAACTTTTTTTTATTTTTTTTGTGAAAAACAATCCCCCCTGGTTCTGCATATCCGGGGGGGGATGGTGGATTACTCGCCTCTGACGGTGGTGGTCTGCCGTTTCATGAGGCCCAGGTAACTGGTGGTGGCCTTGGTGACCGAGCTGATCCTGGTGATGCCTCCATTCTGCCTTGCTCGTTCTATGGAGGCGTCTCCGGAATCCCAGAGCCATAGCCAGGTGGTGGAGGTGGCCACCCCGATTCGGGTGGGAATGGGGCCATCCACAGAATCGGGCATGTCTGTATTGCGCACTGGCTGCTGCCACAGACACGCTGTGCAGCAGAGCAGGGGCAGAATCAGTAGGCAGCGTTTCATTGCGGAGTCTGGAGAAGTTTCAGCACGGCAGGGTCGGTGCTGACTTTTGCGGCATTTGCTGCATCGGTTGCTCCGGCATTGAGTAGCAGCCGGACTGTTTCAAGGTGGCCGTTGTGTGCAGCCTGCATCAGCGGGGTCCAGCCGTCTTCGTCCTGGGCGTTAACATTCGCCCCGGCGGCGAGCAGCGATTTCACAATCTCGGGGTGCCCGTTTATGGCGGCCACGATGAGCGGTGTCCATCCGGTGCTGGATTGTGGGTCTCGCTGGGCGCCGGCAGCCAGGAGGGTATCCACTGTCTTTTTATCCTCGCTCATCACGGCGTAGGTGAGGGCTGTTTCCTTGTCCTTGCTGCGCACTTCCTTGCGGGCTCCGGCATCGAGCAGCACTTTCACAGCTTCCGCTTTGCCGGCTTCGGCGGCGTGGGAAAGCGGGGTGCGCCAGCGGCGGCCACGGGCTTCGATATTGGCCCCGGCGGCCAGAAGGGCTTTAAGGGTTTCCAGCTCTCCTTCCTTCGCAGCGTGTGCAAGCGCAGTCAGCCCCGCATGGTCCCTGGCTTCAATATCCGCTTTGTTCAGCAGGAGTGCCTGAAGGGTTTCCACATGACCGTTGGCCGCAGCATAAATTAAAGCGGTTGCGCCATCGCCGTCCTTTTCGCGGATGCTCCTGGGGTCATCTTTGAGGAAAGCAAGCACATGGGCGGTGTCGCCATTGGCTGCTGCATCCAGAATGTCTCTGGCCTGTTCGCCGCCTTCGGCCACCACAATGTGGCCGCCTGGGAGCAGTTCCATGACATCGCTGTGCCCCTGGGCTCTCGCGTAGTCCAGGGCTGTGTTGCCCTTTTTGTCTTTTGCTTCGGCATTCACTTTGGCTTCCAGCAGTACGCGCACCACGTCTTCGTGCCCGTTGAAGGCGGCGGTCATAAGGGCTGTATCTCCTGTGGGCAGGGTAGCTTCCTTATCTGCGCCGGCGTTCAGCAGTGCTGCCACCACATCGTCATGCCCCTTGGCCGCTGCTACCAGCAGTGGGGTTTCTCCGGTGCGCAGCTTGGCTTCCAGATCTGCTTTTGCGTTGATGAGAAGGTTCACTGTTTCAATATCACCATTGGCAGCGGCGAAGTGGAGAGCGCTTTCCCCGGCGTAGCTGCGGGTGGTGGGTGATGCTCCGGCCTCCAGCAGTACTCGGGCTGTTTCAGAGTATCCACCGGCTGCGGCCATGAGCAGCGGGGTGCCGCCTTCTTTCATGCGGACTTCCTTGTTCGCTCCGGCTGAGAGGAAAAGCTGCACCATGGCGGTCTGCCCGGAACCGGCAGAATGCAGCAGCGGGGTCCAGCCGTTCTTGTCCCGAGGATTCAGATAGGCTTTTGCATTTATCAGCGCCCGGGCCACTTCCACATGGCCACCCTTGGTGGAGAGGTACAGGGAGGTTTCTCCTGTGGGCAGGGCTGCGTTCACGTTTGCCCCGGCAGCTATCAGGGTGTTTACTACGTCGAGGTGCCCGTTGAATGCGGCGAACATGAGCGCGGTTTCGCCCTGCGGGCTCGTTCGTTCCATGTCTGCCTTGGCTGCAAGGAGCGCCCGCACTACAGGCAGGTGCCCGTTGGTGGCTGAGGCCATGAGGGGGGTAACGCCATTCGTATCACTCACATTCAGCAGGGTGGGAGCGCTTTGCAGTAGTGACTGCACCTTACTTATGTCTCCTATGGTGGCGGCTTGAATTAATTCCGGGGATGCAGTGGCCTGAGCCGCTGCTGCAGGGCTGCTGGCGGGAACTGCTGCCGCGGGGGATACCAGCAGCGGCAGGCCTGCTGCAATGAGAAGCTGGGATATGCGAGTAGAATACTTCATGAAATATGACTCCTTATATTATTCTCAATGATACTCCTTCACCCGCGGTGCATCAAGTAAAAAAGCGGTTTTATACCGAACTGATAAGAAAAATTGGCTGAATCAGCCCAAAATCAGGCTGATGAGGCGCCTCATATCAGTTTTGGTGTATCTCTGGTCCAGCGGAAGAGGCAGCAGGCGGCGCGCAAGCCGGTTTTCTGCCGCTGCTGCGTCTGTTGCGTTGATGACCTCCGGCCAGTAGAGGGGCAGGGCGATCCCGTCATCTATGAGGGCATCCCTCAGCCCGGGAATTGCACTTACCAGGGGGTAACACATGGGGGCGCTTGCGGGGGTGTCCGGCAGCTTCAAGTGGTTTATTTCACGCAGAGCAGCGTGCAGCGTGGCATAATTCTCCAGTCGTCGGGCAGCGGCGGTTTCGAAATCAATACTGAGGAGAAGCCTGCGGGTGAGGTTGCTCATGCGCTGCGGCGGGGCAGAAAGCGCTTGTTCTGCTGCTTCACTGGCAGCTAATGCCGTTTCGGCGCCGGTTTCAATGCGCTCCAGCAGGTGAAGGCTGTTCATTGTGCTGCGGGCCTGGTGTTCCGGAAGCGTAGTCAGCGGGAAGGGGGCGCAGGCTACCCCGCCATCGGCCACGCCGCAGAATTTGCGCGGGCTGTAGAAAGTGGGAACTCCCGGCAGGGGGGGATAATACAGAGCCGTAGTGGCATCTACCACGCAGCGGCCCTCCAGTTTTGCCGCTGAGCCGGCTATCTCGGCTCCGGTGAGTCCGAAATAGTTGACCAGCAGTACCAGTTCGTCTGCGCTTGTTTCCGGTAGAATTGGCGAAAGCTGCTCCGTACAGTTGTAACGTTTGATCGGGATGTTCAGCCTTGCAGGTGCTTCCAGCACGGTGTCGCAGATGAAGCGGGGTACCCATATGCTGCCAGGCTTAGGCATGTTGCGCAGCAGGCACTCGAACGCTGCTCTACCGCTGCTCAGATAAGCACAGTGTGGGGTTTCCGGATATGGGAAATTGCCGAACTCCGGTAATTCCATACCGAAGAAACCGCCCATCATGTCCTGCTTGTTCATTGGTTTACCTAAGCACCTGCAGCAGGCGTGTCACCGGCAGGCCTATGACGTTATCAAGGTCGCCTTCAAAGCTCTCGATAATGAGTTCGCCGTGCTCCTGAATGGCGTAGGCCCCGGCCTTGTCGTATACATGCACCAGGCTCATATAGTGGCGGATGGCGGCTTCATCCAGCCGGCGGAAGGTCACATGGCTGATTTCAGCAAAATCGCGTCTCTCCCCGCCGGGCATGATGACGGCCACGGCGGTGCATACACAATGGGTGCGGCCCTGCAGCCGCAGCAGCATGCGGATTGCCTCTGCTTCATCGGCAGGCTTGCCCAGTGGCTCACCATCGATGAACACCAGCGTATCCGCGCCGATTACCGTGGCCTGCGGGAACTCGCGCGCCACGGCCTCGGCCTTGGCCCCGGCATTGATGGCGCAGAGACGCTCCGGGGAAAGCGAAGCATCGTGCACTTCGTCCGTATCGCGCACCTCCACGCGGAACTCCACCCCCGCGCGGGCAAGCAGCTCGCGACGGCGGGGCGACTGGGAAGCCAGAATAATCATTTCTCCATGGGGGACATGCGGTCCAGCACACGGCGGCGCACCTCATCCGGCAGCTCGTGAATGCCCTGAATCGTGGTGCCCAGCAGTCGGGTAGCCTCGGCATGGCAGGCCTCGCGGTCCTGCAGGGTCTCGAACTCCATGCCCACCAGGGCGCGGCCCACCTGCTCACCGGAGTAGCGGTAATTGAAATAGCACAGGTGCGCGTACTTACCCGTCATGCGCATGAACTCGGAGAAGGCCCCCGGACGCTCCGGGAACTCAATCACGAAGAATACCGGGTGCGTCAGTCGCTCGCGGTCGTAGGAAATCATGCGGAAGCGCACGTCGTCGTGGTTCGTCACATCGCGGGCTTTCAGCCCCTTTTCTGCCAGAGCGCGGTCAATCTCGGCAAACTGCTCATCCGTGGCCAGCACGCCGAAGACCGGGTGCTGAATATCGCCCGCCACGCGGCCATACTGCACATCCGTGAGCTGCACACCGGCAGGGATGCTCTCCAGGTATTTGAGGATCTGCCCGCGCTTGGTTTCCATGGGAATCTGCAGGAAGCGCTCCTGCCGGTTGCTTTCCTGCACACCGGCGCGGCTGGCCACCACGCCCATCTGGGTGAAATCCATATTGGCACCGGAAAGCACCACCAGGCACTTCTCACCGGGCTTGATGTTGCCATTGCGCCAGTCCTGCAGCAGGGCGGCCAGGCCCATGGCGCCGGAGGGTTCCGTTATCACGCGCAGGCCGTTCCACAGCGAGCGGATAGCCTTGCACACCTCCTCATTGGTCACAGTCACAAAACCATCCAGCAGCTCATTGCAAAGCTCGTAGGTGAGCTCACCGGCGGTGCGCACAGCGGTGCCATCGCAGAATACGTCCACATAGGGCAGCGTCTTGCGCTCCCCGCTCTCCACCGCCAGCTTCATGGAAGCCTGGTTCACCCCCTCCACACCGATGCACTTGCAATCCGGCCAGAACTTCTTGAACCAGCAGGCACAGGCCGCCGCAAGGCCGCCACCGCCAATCTGGAGATACACACGGTCAAAAGGCCCTTGACCGCTCATCACCACTTCATCGGCCAGCGTACCCTGACCGCCCATGGTGAACAGGTGGTCGTAGGGGTGCACAAAGGTGAGCTTGTTCGCATCGGCAAACTCATGGGCAGCGTGGGAAGCGGCATCGTAGGAGTCGCCCACCAGCACAATCTCCACCTGCTCGCCGCCGTGCATGCGCACGGCGTTCTGCTTCACCACCGGGGTGGAGCGCGGCATGAAGATATGCGCCTTGCAGCCCAGGCGCTTCGCCGCCAGAGCCACACCCTGGCCGTGGTTCCCGGCAGATGCCGCCACCACGCCCTTGGCTCGCTGCTCCGGGGTGAGCTTGGCCATGCAGTTGTAGGCACCGCGCCACTTATAGGCCTTAATCGGCCCCAGATCCTCGCGCTTGGCAAAAACAGTTGCGCCTACCTCCGGCAGGCAGATTTCCTGCATCGGCGTGGGACTCCCCACAGCATAAACGCGCTGGCGCGCCTGCAGTATCTCATCGAAAAGCTGGTCTTTCAGTGTGCTCATAGCCTTGTGCGCGCCATTGTACATTACTCCCGCCGCCCGCGCAAGCGCGGAGTGTGTAATCCAGATAATTTTCACGTATCCCTGAGATTTCATAATCAATTGAACGAGTTGGTTATCCCCCCCCGACAAATTGATGTTTGTCGTTGTCGGGGCACGGGACTTCAGTCCCGAAATAACGGTGCTTCCAATCGGGACTGAAGTCCCGTGCTCCGACAGAGTTCCCCCACAAATTCCGATTTATCAATTGGTTTACATTTGAATATGAAAACCAGGTTAATTATTCCAACGCATAATCAATTGAATTATCAGTGCGATTTTCCGCCGCGCGCCGCATGGCCGGTTATTTGCCAGCGCCTCGCTGAGAGAGTGCTAGTTTCCGAGTGGAACGCAGTACCCCCTCTCCATATTTTGTTGCGCCTTATTCCCGGCTGTGTTATACCCCCCTTTGCGGCAAGTGCCGCTTCATTATTATGAACACTACCCCGAATTATAAAAAATGGTTCACCCCGGCGGGTGAAGTCGTGGTTCCGCTTTCTCTTTCCGAAGCTCCTTTCCAGGCAGGCGCGGTTATCGCCCAGGGGTCGGGAAACCGGAATCAGAATCCTCCGACAAGCGCTATGTCGGATGATGTTATCTTTGATATTGTAGTTCCTTTCGCAGAAAATGAGAAAGGGGAGCCTGTTTCCATCAAGGCTCGCATTGATGCCACCTTCAGCGTGGAGGACTGGGGCTATGTTACCGTGGATGGTGAGCGCATCATCAACATGACCAGAGAGAAAGAGCCTGGCGGGCGCTTCGGCGGCCACGCTACCTGGCCCGCCCAGACGAGCTCAGCCGAGGTATCCTCCGGCTCTCATAGACTGGTGTTCCATTATGAAAATATCTCCATGGCAGATGCCAGCAACAACAAGATAGTCTGCGAGTATTCCTACCGCGTCGTGGCTCTGGAGGCCGGCGGTGTGAAAGAACCGGATACCTGCGGCTGTGGCGGCTCCACCTGCTCCATCGAAGGCGGTCTGCCTGCTGCCCGCAGCGGCTCTGCCGTGGTTTCTTCCTCTGCCGGGTCTGAGGTTTCCGCATCTGTTACGGCGGATTCCCTGTACTGGTCCTGCAATGCAGGGGCCCTGCGCGGCTTTGGCGCCATGCTCGGTGGCAAGCTGGTCATGCAGGCAAAGGCTCTTTCCGCAGCTCTGGCTTCTCCGGCGGCCTTGCTCTTCAATCATCCGCTGGCGGCCATCCTGCAGGTGCCGGCGGAGGGTGTTCAACCCGGCTGCCGTCTGGAGATTCGCCGCGGCAACCGCGTGATTGCCCTGCGCTATTATTCGGATGGCTCCATTTCACCGGTGGGTGTGGATTCCGCCGGGCTGGGCGTGGCTTCCCTGCTTCCCGCGGAGGAGGCGGATGAGGTGCCGCCCTCTCTTCGCTGGCAGGACGACTCCGGCGCGGCCTGGCGCTTCTCTCTGCTTGATGGCTCGCTGATGTCGTACACCAGTCCGGATGGCGTGCTTATCAGCGATGTGTCGGATTATTTTTCCGTGAAGTATGCAGATGGTGCTCTGCGCCAGGTATGGAGCTACTGGGATGGCCTGGTCAATGTGGAGGATGTTGCGGAAACCGGCTTCTCCCTGGCCCTGTATACCCCTGACCTCGTTGCGGGCCCGGATGCAGATTCCGGTTTATTCTCCCTCGTGGAGGATGCTGCGTTCTTCAGAAAATTTACCTTTACCTGGGAGTCCGGCACCCTGGCAGTGACAGAGTCTGCCCCGCAGCGCCAGGATGTGCGCACCGCCTGGCAGCAGTCAGAGTCCGGCGCGTGGAGCATGACCCGCGGCACTGGGGCCGAGGCCGTGACAACTACGCAGACCCGCACCGTGCTCGAACCGGCCTCTGCCGCCACGGGGGCGCTGGAGGTCTGGCAGCTGGTGACAGAGATGCGCCAGGGGGATTCTGTGGCTTCCTGCATTTGCGAAGTCTACCAGTCCACCCCTGTGGGTGAACTGCTGCTTTCCCATGTGGAGGATTATGGCAGCCCCACCGCCCGCACCACCTTGTTTGAATACGATGGCTGCGGCAATGAAATCCGCCGCACCGCCCCGGATGGCTCCGTTGCGGAAAACTGCTACGACCAGCACGGCCGGCTTGTCAAATCGTATGAACCCTGGCGCGGCGGCGACTACACACTGATTACGGATTATGCTTATGTAAACTCTTCCGCTTCCCAGTTCAATGGCGATATCGCGCAGATTACCCGCAAGCTGCGCCCGGCAGACGGCGGGCTCATGACCACGCTTTCCACGGAAACCCACACGTATTCCCAATCCGGCGGCGTAAAACGTGAGGAAATCCGCACCACCGCCACCGGGTCTACGCACACTCACCTGGAAATCTCGGAGACCTGGACCGGCGAGGCCGCTGTCGCGCTCAACCGCGGGCGTATCCGCATGCACCAGGGGGTGGACGGCGTGCAGCAGTGGTATGATTACGCGCCTTCTTCCCTGCACGGCGCTATCTATACGATTACAGAGGAATCCCGCGTGGCCGGCAATGCGGTGCCCGGGCAGAGCCGCCGCCGCGTGAGCTTCATCAATGCTGCCGGTAATACCGTGCGAGAGGAGGAATATGCCTTCCTCTCCGATGGCGAAACCTGGGCTCTGCTTTCCGGTGTCACCCACAGCTTCGATGCCCAGAATCACCCCGTGGGCTCGGTGCAGGATAATGGCCGAGACTCCTCCCGCGAGGTGAACTGCAGCGGCAGCCCCATCTGGGAGCTGGATGCGGATGGCGTGCGCACCGATTACACTTACGATTCCGCCCGCAGGCTTACCGAAGTTTCCCGCGCTGAAATCCGCGATGGCGAAACAGTCATCACCCCGGAAACGATTACGGAATACTTGTACGATGCTGCGGGCCGCACGGTATCCACCATCACTCATACCGGTGCCATGCAAACCGCCCGCCATACGGCCTACGATGGCTCCGGCCGTGTCATCAGCTCCACGGACGAACTCGACCGCGTGACCACCACCGCCTACAGCGCAGATGGTCTCACCACCACCGTGACCACCCCCGCCGGTGCCACCACCATCACGCAGCAGAACCCCGATGGCTCCACCGCCCGCATTTCCGGCACGGCGCAGCGCGAAACGCTGTATTCCTACAGCGTGCAGAACGGTTTCATCTGCGAAACGCAGCAGCTGGCGGATGGCACCATCATTGCCCAGACCACTACCAACGGCTTCGGCCAGGTTGTGGTGCAGGCTCAGCCCAATACCCAGGGCGGCTTCATCTGCACCCGCAGCGAATACAACGCCAAGGGACAGCTCGTGAAGAGCTGGGCCGATACCGGCCTTGATACTACCCCCTCCGCACCCACGCTCTACGAATACGACGCCATGGGCAATGTGGTGAAACAGACTCTCGCCCTGGCAGAGCAGCCTT
>CALFTQ010000028.1 GCA_937916135.1 uncultured Verrucomicrobiales bacterium | reverse complement strand
TGCTTCCAATCGGGACTGAAGTCCCGTGCTCCGACAGAGTTCCCCGCCAAATTCCCATTTATTGATTAGTTCCGAGTTATTAGACAGCGGGATGCGAACGCGGTTCGAACGAAGGCGCCGGCTGTATGCCCGCTTCGGAGCGGTGCCGGTTATTCAACAGTCACTACAAATTCCTTTTCTACGGTTTTTCCATGTTCGTTGAAAAGCTGGTATCGGAGCACATCTTCACCGCGGAAGCCGGGTCTGGGGGTGTAGATGACCATTCCCTTATCCTGACAGACCACACGGCCTCCCTGGCTGGAGGAATCTTTCCACTTGATGCGCGGGTGTTTGGCAAAGCTCAGCAGGCGGTCCTTCCCACAAGGGATCGCAAGCGGCTTATCCTGAGCGATTGTTGCGGATTCAGGCCTGACCAGGTAGGTCAGATCCCACGGAGTCAGGCGGAGCTCGTCCAGATACCGGGAGGCTCCGTCAGATGGGAATAACTTGAAGTGCGCAAAATAGGGACGGACATCGCGTTTTGCGGCTTCAGACAAACCAATCAGGTAGCGGTCAATCTTGGCCTGGTCATGGTCGGCCCCTTGTACAAAGTCCCATTTGTACATATCATCCTCTTTATTGCGAAGTCGCTTGATAGTGGCCTTGATACAATCCCAGCCGAAATCCTCGGCATAGCCAATCATCATGCTGGTAATGGGGTACGACCAATGGTGCGTGCCCTTGGAGTCGATTTTGTACCACATATCCTGGCGGATTTCAGCCATCGCCGCATCATCGGGATTCAGAAGATTTCGAATATGGGTGTCATGAGAATCTTTCCAATTGAATGACTTACCCTTGCGGGCCTTCATGTAGTATCCGCCCCAATTAGGCGTAGATTCAGCCCAGAACGAAAGTTCCATTTCCCAGAAGTCGCAGTGGTGGCCGTGTTCGTGCAGGAAGTAGGCCGAGTTAACCTCTTTCATCGCCTGCAAATTAAGCAGGTACTCCATGTTACCCATGTCCCAGTGGAGCGGCCAGTATGAAATCCCTTCCTCTGCATAATAGCCTGCGTGCATACGGAACGGGTGCTGAGGATAATAGGAATAAAAGTCCTCCATATCCCGCGTGTTGGTGTCCCACCATGTCATCACTTCGGTGGGGTTGTCCAATTTCTGCAGCCCTTCCCGGTGCACCAGCAGAACTACATGGTCGCTCACCAGTTCGCCCCAAGGGGCAGGTGCCTTTTTCAGCCGGCTCCAATCAGCGTCTGTGTCTTTTCCCAGAATAAACCGCGGGGCCTTTAAAGCTCCCTCTATGGTGATGGGAGTGTTCCTGAGCTCCACCTCCCTGGGAACATTTAACAGCATGAGGCCACCGTGAGGCGTTACAAACGTGTTGACCTCCTTATCCAGAGGGAACCAGCGACTGTTGTCGGGCATGCAGACAAGAGGGCGTCCTTTCTCCGGGAAATGATGCCCGACCTTCATCTGAAGCCCCTTGCTCACAAGCTCTGGTGGTAATTTTACCGTGAATGCTGTTCCGGGTATGGCATAAAGCCCGACCGAAACAAACTCGTTTCCCCATTTCTGTCCGCTGGAATTGAATGACTGGGTGACGCTGACAGGTTTTGCTTTATTCGGGATGTGGCCGAGCGATGAGGCCAGGCGGTGTGGCCCAAGCTTGAGCAATTGCTTAAACGACAGAGATTTCAACCATGCTTCTTCCATATACAGAAGCCGTTTGACCACAGGATGACTCACGGGAGAAGCCGGAGAAGCCACAATGCCGGCAGCAGCCTTTACATAGGGCTTCATCCTTCTCTGAAATTGAGCCGTTCCCTTGGCTGCGTACGAATTCTGGGCGTCCAGCAGGGCTTCATCGAGCAGCTTGCTATCATCGGCGGAAAGTGAATTCAACCAAACGGTTAATTGTTCAGGTTCTTGCTCGAGCAGATCTTGCAGCAGGGCCTTGCTCCGGCTTTCCCGAGCTGCCGTATCTTCCCACATTTTCCGCGTGGTTGCATCCATGGTGAGCAAGAAATGCTTTTTGGGAATGATGCCCTTTTTGATTCCGGGGCCCTCCCACGCCAGTGCCACATGCTCATCAGCAATGGCATCCACATGATGAACGACAAGGTAATACTTTTTGTTCCGCTTCAGTTGCACCTTGCCGGAGCAAGCTCCTTCCACAAAATGGCGGCGGGGCATGTAGCTTGTCACTTCACAGATTCTGGTCAGATTTTCCGTGCCTTCATCCGTGCTCAACCACAATTCAGCAAGGTCATCTGCCGCCAGATAAAAGGTGTATTCTCCACTCCTGGGCGGCACCAGCAAGGCAGAGTAACGAACCCCATAATAATCTTTTCCCCGGGAGTCCGCATCTATCCTGCTCCGGATACTGACAGCATCAGGCTTGCGGCTTTTGCTCGCATCCGCCAATGCTGAAATCCCCCCTTTGGGTAAACTTTCCCAGTATTCCGCAACAACGCCATGACTCGGCGTTTCCGGTGCAGCCATGGCCAGGCCTGCAAGCAGCAGCACTGCTGCTTTAGAAATGATACTCATAGCTTGATTCTGACACATTTGAGCCAATTATCAAGTATTTTTTCAGGTGCTCCTATTTTGGCACCACGCGTGTGCCCCAAAGATTTTGTAAGCAATAGAAATATCAGCCCCTCCTATGCTCGATAATCAGTCCTCTTTTTGCACCTTGATTTCCTTCATCCTGTCCTGAATCTGCTCAGCAAAGGGGACAAATATTCCATCGGTGCCGGCAAGCTTCTCCTCCTGGGGCAGCGGTGCGGGCGGCAGGTAGTCGAGCTTGTGCAGCTTCTTTATCTGCTTCCGGATAAGGGTGACCACTCGCTTGCATTGCGGTAAGTCCAGGAATCCCAAGGGGCTGCGGTCGTCCTCGGGGTCGGAGCCGCAGGAGTCAACGGGGGCGCTATGGTCGTAATCAAATGCGATATTGCCTACGCCACCGCTGAAAATCTCGTACTCCTTGATAAGCCTGGGTTCCAGCGGATATGATTTGCAGTCCATGCCCGGCAGGAGTCTGGGGGTCAGGATGATGCACCGGCGGTCGGTGACCAGATAGAGGGTACGCCGTTTATAGCATTTCCTGAACCATGGAATGACGCAGAGCAGGATGGCAAACGGAAGCACAAAAAGCTCACCTTCACTCACTATCAGAGCGAAAGCGGCTATCCCGAAATGAATGAGCAGCTCAGCCTTCAGGATAGTGGGGTCCGGTCGCATGACCAGCACCAGTTGCTCATCCATGCCCAGGGTACGGTCAATAACGCGCCGCTCCCCCCACGTAAGGGATTCCCTCTGGTCAAGTCTGGGGGCATAGTCTGCCATCGTTATAACTATGTGTGTATCGGTTACGAGGCATTATATCAATTCCACCCCCTCTATTCAAGCGCGTAGGGCATGTTGCTGTATTTCTGCCACACGTGTGTCCCAATGATTTTGTAAGTGCAATAAAAATATCAACAACATTGGAAAATCCCCCCAACAGCTCGATAAATGGGAATTTGAATTACGAGTTACGAATTACGAATTACGAAGTAAAAAGTTCCGCGGGCATTCGCCCGCCAGTATGGAATTA
>CALFTQ010000027.1 GCA_937916135.1 uncultured Verrucomicrobiales bacterium | reverse complement strand
GAGTTCGGGCTTCGCCCTCCTTTCTACGCCGTGACGAGTAGGCATGCTTCCGTCTTCGGGATGCACCCTACACCGCGACAAGTATGCTTTTGGCCTTTTCGGGGGCGTTTTGCGCCCGGCGGAGCGTACGAGCTCTTGGGATGGCGTAGCTTTAGTGAAGCCCCCAGCAATGTGGCGTCCGCTGACCTGACGCCGCTACTCGCCCCCGGCTGGGCCGGGGTACCGGCTCGGAGGTGTCCTCGCCTCTCGGGGCGCGGGAACCCACCGGGCTTCCGCGTGTGCTCAACAACCGCTCTCGCCCTGCGGGCGCCCGGTGAACCGGGGAGCTCATGCATCGCCCGCAACAGGTCAGGGGTTTTGTCGCTCTTGTGCCATAACAAAAAAGGCACCATGAAGGTGCCTTTTCCGTTATGGAGCATAGGGAACTCGAATCCCTGACCTGTTGCGTGCGATGCAACCGCTCTACCAACTGAGCTAATGCCCCGGTTTGTTGTGGTGCGGGGGTATTTTACATGGGGACAGGGGGTGGTGCAAGCTTTATGTGGAGATTTTTTTGTCAGCTTTTGGCGCGGTAGTGCGTTGGCGGTGCATTTCCTTGGTTGACATGGGGTGTGGGGTGGCTTTATAATGTGCGCTATGAGTGAGTTTGCCGGTAAAGTAGCGGTGGTGACGGGTGCGGTGCAGGGGATTGGTCGCTGTATTGCGGAGAGGTTCCGCGCGGCGGGGGCTGCGGTGTGCGTGTTCGATGTGCAGGAGAATCCGTATTTTGTGGGGGATCTGGCCCGGGAGTCGGATTTGCGGGAGTTCTGCGGGAAGGTGGTTGCGGAGTATGGCAGGGTGGATTTTCTGGTGAATAATGCGGCGCCTTTGTTCAAGGGGCTGCCGGATTGCTCGTGGGAGGAGTTCAATTATGCGCTGCAGGTGGGGGTGGCGGCGCCGTATATGCTCACGCGGCTTTTCCTGGAGCATTTCGCTGCCGGGGCTGCGGTGGTGAATATTTCCTCCAGCCGCGACCGCATGAGCATGCCCGGCACTGAGTGCTACACGGCGGCCAAGGGCGGCATTGCGGCGCTTACGCATGCGCTGGCGGTATCGCTGGCGGGGCGGGTGCGGGTGAATTCCATCTCGCCGGGGTGGATTGAGACGCGCGGGGCGGAATACGGCGGGGCCGATGCAGCGCAGCACCCCGCCGGGCGTGTGGGCCGGCCGGAGGATATAGCGGATATGGTGCTTTACTTGTGTTCGTCCAGGGCAGGGTTTATCACGGGCGAGAATATCTGCATCGATGGCGGTATGACCCGCCAGATGGTTTACCATGGCGACCATGGCTGGAGCCTGAGTGTGTGATTATTGATGGAGAAAAACGGCCCCCTGGTGTCTTGGAGGAATGAATTCAAGGATTGTTTGCATCCTGCGCACTATTTTTCACTTATCATATGTGGTTTGAACTCTGGCAGCTAACTTCCCCTTCTTTCATGTGTCTGTTTTTGCCGCAGTTCTGAATTTGTTTGATTTTCGTGGGCGTGTTGAGTTATTGCTCCGGCAATTAAAGAATATTGCTTGGACTCAACGACAAATTGATGTTTGAAAGTACAATGTACAAGGGACAAAGTACAATTTGAAAGTTCCCTGCGGCTTTGCCGCAGCCGTTTAAAATGGCGAGCCTAAGGCGAGCGGAACTCCTAAATTGTCCTTTGTAATTTGTCCTTTGTACATCCCGACAAATTCCAATTTGTCCGTCACCACCAATGCGGATAACACATCAATCTTTAATTGCCTCATCAATAATTTAGAGCTCAGTCTGGAGCTGAGCAGTAGAAAACCTCATCAGCGAGGGGCAGGGTGCACAGCGGCTCCGCATATCGGACTCCATTCCCTGCGTGCTAATGAGGTATCTGGCACGAGTGTGGCAGCTGTGAACTCACATGTCAATTATGAATAGAAATCGGATTGTGCGAAATGCTACATTCTAATAACGGCAGATTTTTGTTGAAATGTCGGGGAAATGGGGGTAGTTTATTTTCATGTTTCAACTTTCGCGCACGGTGTGTGCCAGCATGACGGACAGGCATGGCTGCCTGAAATTATTTTCAGCTATACAGATGATGCAGGACTGCTCTGAGTACTGGAAGGAATCAGAGCCTTCGTTTAAGAAATGTCTGGAAGAGAATGATGCAGCCCAGCTTCTGGTGTTTCGACAGGTGGAGATTCTGCGGGTTCCGCGCTTGTATGAGACGCTGACGTGTGGTACCTCTGTGTTCGACGTCAAGGGGGCCAATGGTTTTCGAAACACAATCATATCGGACGCGGCGGGGAGCCCGTGTTATATAAGCTGGTCTCAGGGGGCTTTTGTGAATACGCATAATGGGCGTCTGCTTCGTGTGCCTGCTGCGGTGGTTGCGGAGTTGCGCTTCTCTCCGCGTTATGATATGAATTACCGCTCTCGGAAAATTGAGCTTCCGGGAGGAAATCTTATTCCCCTGCCACCTGTTCCAGTGATGCGCAATGATATTGACTATAACCAGCACGTCAACAATGCGCAGTATGTCCGCATGGCTCTGGAGTATGTGCCGGAAGGTTTTGAAATAGGCTCGCTGCGTGTTGAATATAAGCGCCCCGTGCGCTATGGTTCTTTGTTGCAACCGAGCTTGCTCGAGCATTCGCACACTCTTTATGTTGTGTTGTCCGAGAACGACAAGGTGTGTTGCGTCATTGAGTTCTCACGCCGCTGAGGTATCACGCAAGTGCCCCCAATGAAGGACATTGGGGGCACTTGCGAAGAAGCTGCATCTCGTTACATAGAGAGAGAGAAGGCAAGTTTTGCCGAGATTGTCTTGGCAATGGCTTGCAACTGGTCATCAGAGATGGGCATGTTGGTCTTGATGACTGCGAGGGAGTCGCCGCTCTTGCTGTCGGTGGGGGCAACGATGTTTTCAATGTTGATGCCGGCAAGGGAGAGCGCCTGGCCAATGGCTGCAACCACACCTGGGCGGTCTGCATAGCGCAGCACGATGGTGTTGCCGCTGAGCGTAGCGTACAGGTGGTTGAATTCTTCGATGCGGGAAACGACGGGGGTGCCGTCCACGACCATGCCGCGCACACTGCTCTTGATCTGCTGACCATCGATTTCCATGTAGATATCGATGGTGAGCGCATCATCATACTGGCGCTCGTCTTTGGGTTCGCGGGCTTTGTACACAATACCGTGTTCGCGGAAGGATGTTTCGGCGGCGGCGGGCATGAGGCCATGCTCTGCACCGGGTACAGTTCCCTGGAGAATCCAGGGCGTGAACCACTTGCGGAAGGAGCGGAGGTTGTTGTAGAAGGTGCATTCGACCTTGCGGATGGGCTTGCAGCCACCGACCTGGTAGCAGAGCTTGCCCAGCATGGCAGCCAGCTGCAGCTGGGCCGGTGCCAGGTTGGCAGGGCGCTCGGCGTTGATGACGCAGGAGGTATCGCCGTGGGCGAAGTAGTCTGTCATCTGCTGGGCGGCCTTCATGGCGGCGTTCTTGTTGGCTTCCTTTGTATTGGCACCCAGGTGGGGCAGCAGCAGGTCTGCCACATCGGCACTGGGCTGCATGGCTGCGGTGTCCTTGGGGTGCACGTCTGTGCAGTAGATGATGTTCTTACCAGCAGCCTTTGCGGCGCGGATGGCGTCTTCATCCACAACTCCGTACCGGGAGCAGTTGATGAGCATGGCGCCGTCTTTCATCTTGCTGATGAGTTCTGCATTGATGAGGTTGCGGGTGGCGGGGCCGCCCGGTACATGCAGGGAGATGATATCTGCTTCTGTGAAGATTTCATCCAGTTCCGTGGGGGTGGCGCCGATGTTGAGGGCACGCTGCTTGGAGAGGAAGTGGTCATACCCCAGAACCTTGCATTCGAAGCCCTGGAGACGCTTGACAAGCAGGCGGCCTATGTTGCCGAGCCCGAGTATGCCCACCGTCTTGCCTGTGAGCTCCTGGCCCATGTATTTCTTTTTGTTCCATTCGCCGGCGCGGGTGGTGTTATCTGCCGGTACGATGTAGCGGTAGGCGGCCAGAATCATGGCCACCACTTCTTCTGCCACGGCATTGGAGTTGGCGCCGGGGGTGTTCATCACATCGATTTCTTTGCTGCGGGCGTAGACGTAGTCGATGTTGTCGTAACCTGCACCTGCACGAATCACGCATTTGAGGGAGGGCAGGGCATCGATGATGGCCTGGGTGACTTTCTCTGAGCGCACGATGAGGCCTGCGGTGTCCGGGTTGGCGGCCACAAGTTCTTCGAGCGGGGTGGAATCGTCCTGAACTACATCATAGCCGGCGGCGGTCAGGTTGGCGGCGGCGGCTTTGTCCAGCTTGGTGGGAATTAGAATTTTCATAAGTATAGAGAAGAGGAGGTTAGCGTTCAATTTCGTGGGCAAACAGGCCGCTGCGCAGTTTCGGCTCGAACCAGGTGGACTTGGGCGGCATGATTTCGCCGCTGTCTGCCACGTTGAAGAGGTCTGCCATGGTGACGGGATAGAGTGAGAAGGCAACGCCGGTGGTGCCAGCTCTGGATTCGAGCTCCTCCAGTCCGCGGATTCCGCCTACGAAGTCGATGCGTTCGCTGGTGCGGGGATCAGTGATGCCGAGCACCGGGGCCAGCAGGTTAGTCTGGAGGATGGCACAGTCCAGGCTTTCGATGGGGTGGGTGGCGTTGAATGTGCCTTCCCTGGCGGTGATGCTGTACCACTTGCCGCCCAGGAACATACCGAATTCGTGCTTGGCGCGGGGGGCGTGCGGCTTGCCGGGGGTGGCGGGGGCTACGGTGAACTTTTCAGAGATGGCGGTCAGGTACTGTTCCTCGGTCATTCCATTCAGGTCGAGCACCACGCGGTTGTAGTCCATGATGAAGAGGTCTTCATCGCAGAATGTCACAGCCATGAGGTAGTTGAACTCCTCCTCGCCCGTATACTCCGGATGCTCTGCGCGGCGCCTGGCGGAAACGGCGGCGCTGGATGCAGTGCGGTGGTGGCCATCTGCAATGTAGAGTACGGGAACTTCCTCAAAGCCATGGCGTATGGCTGCAATGGCTTCATCATCCGTAACCGGCCAGAGCAGGTGGGTCACGCCATCATCGCTGGTGAACTCGTATTCCGGCTTGTGGAACTTGATCCACTCGCGGATGGTGGTGGAAATGCCCTCGTGCTTACGATAGGCCAGGAATACCGGCTCGGTTTGCGTGGAGCATGTGTCGAAATGGTTGATGCGGTCGAGTTCCTTTTCCTTGCGGGTGAGCTCGTGTTTCTTGATGGTACCGTCCTGGTATTCGTCTACACTGGCGCAACCGACGATGCCGGTCTGCACCCGTCCCCACATCATCTGGCGGTAGATGTAGTAGCAGGGCTTCTCTTCGCGGATGAGGAACCCCTTGCGCAGGAAGTCCTGCAGATTAGAAGCACTTTTTTCGTAGGTGACGGTGTCGTGGATTGCTTCCTCGCTGGTGTCAATATCGGCACGGCAGATATGCAGGTAGGAGGAGGCATTCCCGGCGGCCATCTCACAGGCTTCCTGGTGGTTCATGACATCGTACGGCAGACATGAAACCTGCTCTGCATATTGTTTCGGCGGGCGTATAGCGGCAAACGGGCGGATGGTGGCCATGGTGTGGTGGTGGTGTTAAGTTATTATTTATTCAGGGCTGCCCGATCTGGGCGATGCGAACCAAAGCAGCAGGCAGATTGCGGGAGCCATAGTACTCTGCGGCGGCTATGCGCTGGCCTTGTGCTTCGATTGCCTGGTTGATTTTACGGATAGCCGGAAGGAAACGCTCCTCATATGCCGCTACTTCCGGCTCACTGAGCGGCGGCAGATTTGCAAACGATTGAGCCCAGAGTTTCAGCTCATCATTCAGCCGCATGAGCTTGGGCACTGCGGCTTCTGCTGTGGCGTTGTCGGTTACTTCTGCCATGTGCTGGTGGAGCTTTTGAAGCAGAAGGATGCCATTGATAAGGCGTTGCTGACCTTCGGGAAGCTGGGCAATGGCATTCCGGACGGATTCGTCCTCCTCTGTGACAACCGTGGACTGGGCCTGACAGAGAGGTGCAAGAAACGCGGCAAGAAGTATGGCTCTTGTCTTCATCTTTCAATCATCATGCACATGAGGTGGAATACATCAGCGAAATCAGCAGATTGATAGCAGCGTGCAGCTTTTAATCTGCTGATTTGCTCATACATGCCGGCCCATTCCCTGCGCATGCGCAGCCCGAACCGAGTGCGCACTTCCTGGTTCTGGCCCGGGGTCAGCTGAGGCATGTTGTGCAGCAGATCCCGCGCCTCATATATGGCCGGCAGTGCGGCTTTGAGCCGAGGTGCAACCTGTGTGGCCGACTCTGTGTCCTGGGCTTTCTGCAGGAGCGGCACCAGTTTACCAGGCAGGGAAGTGTATGTTTCGAACGCTTGCTGCACTGCTGCGGGCAGCTCCATGGCAGGAGCCGCCCACACGGTAGGCGCAGTCAGGCAAAGAACGCAAAAGCTCAAAGACCTCATGCTTGATGGTAAGATAGTTACTTCTTTTGTCCCTGTTTTTCAGCAGGTGCTGCTTCTGCGGGCTTTGCTGGTGCCGGGGCTGCTGCAGGCTGGGCGGGTTTCTTTTCGGGTTCCACTTCCATTGTGTTATCACCCGTGTCTGCATCAAGTTCGCGCTGCACTGCGGAGGTGGCGCTGTCTATCTGAGCTTCAGCGCTGTTTGTTACGCGATCAAGAGCCGCCGTGGCGCGTTCCAGTGAGCGTTTGAGGTTGTTGTAGTTGCGCAGGCGTGTCTGTATTTCCTTCTGGGTGGCTTTGTACTGCTCCACTATTGGCATGCGGTAGTCATTCGGCAGAAGATAAGTTTTCAGACGCATGATGACGGGGTACACGGCGTCGCTGCGCAGCATATGTTCAGCACCTTCCAGATCTCCGGTAACCATGGCCATGCGCACTTTGTCCATGTTTTCCCAGAACTGTGTGAGCAGCGCGGGCACGGTGCCTACTTCGTCATCCAGCGGGCGATCCTGGTTGCGGCGGATGGCATCTTTCACCTTGTTGATACCGATGGAGAGCATCTTGAGGTTGCGGCTCGGCGGAACAAACCACACGGTGGCGATGTCCTCTCCGTCTTCCTTGAATCTGGCCCCGATGGATTCGTACTCCTCGTTATCCTGGCGGCTGCGCAAAGCTCTCTTTTCTCCATTGAGCCGCTTGCGTGCCGTTTCCTCCCTGTTGTGCATGTTGGTCCACTTTTTCTGGAGCGAGTAGAGGGTCTTCACATACCATTCATATGCCTGTTTGTATTCGGGAATGCCCTGGTAACGTTCGCGCATGATTTCGAACTTATCAAGACCGGCAACCTTGCGGCGGCCTTTCTTTTCCTTCATATCAATCTTCATTGCTTTATACGCGGCTTCGCCATCGCGCACGTATTTGTCACGCTGGTCGGCAGTCACTTTGTCGAAGGTGAAATCCGCTGCGCCCGCCTTGTTGAACTCATCCTGGAGCCTGGCTACTTCCAGAGCCCGCTTATCGAGATCCTCCATCTGGCTGGATACGCGGCGTTTCACCTGGGCAACCTGGCTTTGCAGTGCACGACTGGGCTTTGAAATCTTGCCCATCAGGTTTTCCATGTTCGCCAGTTTGTCGCGCAGCCGCAGCGTAACATCTTTGGCTTTTGCCTCGTCTGCCCGCTGGGCCACGTTGCCATCTACAATGGGTTCCGGTTGGGCTTCTCCCTCTGCAGCGGCGGCAGGGGCGTCCTCTGCTGTTTTCTGGTCAGCAGGGACGTTCTCTGCTGTTTTCTGGTCAGCAGGGGCGGGGGCTTCCGGGGCCGGGGCTTCGTCCTTCTTCTCAGCCTCTTCTTCCTTGACCACTTCACGCATCATGATGATGCTCTGAGTCGGGATCTCTTTAGTTACCAATTTGCCTGCCTTGTCTGTGCCGCGGAATTTGGTGGTACTGCTGCTTTTGTAGATGACGGTGCAGTCCGTGAAACGTTCGGCTGAAGTGAGGGTGATGGTGTAGAGCGGAGCCGCCTGGGCAAACGAGGCTCCCAAGGCCAGAAGAGTAAGCAGAAGGGTTGATTTCTTCATGTCGTGGATGGGGAAGATGAGATTTCAACTGTTACTCTACCATAATGCGGGGCTGCTTGTAAATATCAAATCGTTTATTGACGGGAAAAGATGGAGATTTCCGCAAAAAAGAACGCTTCCCGGCCAGGGAAGCGTTGGAAATGGGGGGGGGCGTTCGCGATATTATACCGGGCACTGCCGGTGGATGGCCTGCGCTGCGGCGTGCACCAGGGGGGGGCCGTTGTAGATAAATCCGCTGTATAGCTGCACCAGGGAGGCACCTGCTTTTATCTTGTTCACTGCATCATCCGCGGTGGTGATACCGCCCACACCGATGATGGGGATGCTTCCCTTGAGTTCCTGTGCAAAGGCGGACAACGTTTCGTTGGCCCGGTTGTATAGTGGCTTGCCGGACATACCTCCGCTTTGCGTGGCGTGGGGTGATTCTTCTACGCCGGTGCGGGTGGTAGTCGTGTTGGTGCAGATGAGCCCGTCCAACTGGCAATCCTGGAATACATGGGCGAGGTCGCGAATCTGAGCTTCGCTCATGTCCGGCGAAACCTTCATCACCAGCGGCACATAGCGGCCTGTGTCATTCGAGAGGTTGGCCTGTTCGCTCTTCATGAGGGAGAGCAGGTCAGCGGCACTGTCGGCCTTGGCCAGCTCCTGCAGGTTCGGCACGTTCGGGCAGGAGAAATTGATGGCCACGTAATCAGCCACATCCCATACTGCCCGCAGGCAGGCCAGATAATCCTGGTGGGCTTCGGCATTGGGGGTGACCTTGTTCTTGCTGATATTCACACCAAGAACTCCGTTGAAGCGGCGGGTGCGGCGGATGTTCTCCACACCCTCATCCACGCCGGGGTTGTTGATTCCCATGTGGTTGATGATGGCCTGCTGCGGGATGCAGCGGAAGAGGCGTGGTTTCGGGTTGCCCGGCTGCGGCCGCGGGGTTAGGGTGCCTACTTCTACAAAGCCGAAGCCCAGGTGACCGAAAGCCGCGACGGTGTTGGCTTCTTTGTCCATGCCGGCGGCCAGCCCCACGCGGTTGGGGAACTTAAGCCCCATGACGGTCACGGGGTCATCCACCGGGCTGGTGCCCACCAGGGCGGGCAGCAGGCGCAGGCGTTCTGCGGTGCGCAGCCCTGCGAGGGTAAACTTATGTGCTGTTTCCGGATCCATGCAGAACAGCATTTTCTTGGCAAGATTGTAGAGATAGGGGGACACGTATCAGTTTGGTTTGTTAACGCAGGCAGCCTTTCTCACGGGAAAAAGGCTCTTGCTGCGGGTATTGTACGCGAAAAGCTTGTAAAAGCAACCTTTTTTTATTCTTCTTCTACAACCTGGGTTACAGACCCGATGGCGGGGCAGGAGAATTCCACCACGTCGCCGGGCTTCAGGTATTTCGGCGGGGTCATTCCCAGTGCTACGCCTCCGGGGGTGCCGGTGGAGACGACATCGCCGGGGTTCAGCGTCATGAACTGTGAGACATAGGCTACCAGTTGTGCCACTGGCATGATGAGCTGGGCGGTGCTGGCCTTCTGGCGCACCTCGCCGTTTACTTTGAGTTCAAGCTCCAGATTGTCCGGGTCGGGTATTTCATCCTTCGTTACGAATACGGGGCCGAAGGGGGCAAAGGTATCGTAGCTCTTGCCCTTGGTCCACTGCCCGCCATGCTCCAGCTGGTAGCTGCGCTCGGAGTAGTCACACATGAGGGTGTAGCCCACGATGGCGCGGCGGGCTTCCGCCTCAGTAGCGCGGTGCAGGGTATCGCCGATGATGACGGCGAGCTCTACCTCGTAATCCAGTCTGGTGGCGCCTTCCGGGTTCAGCACATAGGACAAATCCGAAGAAATGGCAGAAGTCGCTTTCAGGAACAGTGATGGTTCGGTGGGGGTGTCGCCGCTGAATTCCCTGGCGTGGTCGGCGTAGCACTTGCCCAGACAGGCCAGGGTGCAGGGCTGCACATGAAGTGCGCTGGAAATGGCCAGGTCTTTCATGTCCACCGGCACGCCATCGGCCGCCCCCTTGGAAATCCAGGTTTCAATCTCCTTGCGGAGCTTCTTGCCGCCTGGCAGCATGGCGGCCCACAGCTGCTCATCCTGAGCGGTCACATCGATGAAGCATTGGCGCTTCGGTACCCAGAGCCCGATGACGCTTTCGCCTTCCTCGTCTACATAGTATTGCAGTCTCATATCAATCAGTAACGTGTTTTTACATGGAATCCCAGTCGTTGATGTTGTCCGGAATATCGTCGAAGCGCCCGTGGGGCGTGATTTCAGGCATAGCCGGGGCAACCGGTTCTTCCGCAGGCAGCACAGTTGTCTCACCGGTTGGTATGCCGGAGCCTTCTTCCTGCTCTGCAGGGGAAGGCGTGGGGGGGAGATTTTCACTCATGGCGGCTTCCATCTTTTCCTTGATTGCCGGTGGGGTGTAGCCCAGGTCAATCTCAGTGCCAGAAAGGGTGAAAGGCTCGGGTTCTTCCTCTGCGATAGGAGCAGCGGCAATGCTGCGGTACTGGAAGACGCGGTCTCCCTTCATGACGACACCAGCGCGGATATCAGCCGCGATGATGTTGTTGCGGGCATGCTGGGCAGAGGAGACGATGAGATTACCCATGCGGGAGGCAGAGCCATCTGCCGGGTGGGTGATGAGCACCGTGCCTTCCTTGGGCAGCGGGCCAATGATGCGGAGCAGTGCAAACTTATCTGCCGTAAAGACCTGGTGCACCGCCCCCAGGTGCAGCGGCGGCGGAATCTCCGGCGTTGCTTCTTCCTTGGGCTTTTCGTCATGTTGCTGTTGCTGCAGCTGGCTGCATGAATTGAGAGAAAAGCCGCTGCACAGGGTCATTAGAAGGATTGGCAGATATCGCTTCATGGCACCATGTTAACATAAGCGGCTTCCCGGGTCAAGCGGCAGATTTGCTCTCTTTCGTGGGGGGGCATAACGTTGCATGTGCCCCAAAGTTTGAGTGCAGAGCCCGATAAAGTGGAATTTGTAGCTCTGGCGGCACGCCAGAGCCATGCGGTACATAGTGCCGCTTTCATACCGCTGCTCGCAGCGGTATGAAAGCACTGCTATCGCAGCGCATGAAATCCCTCATGCTAGCACATGATGGATGGGAATTTGAGCTTTATATTTCGGACTTTGTGACACGAGTGGGTGTGGCGGTGACGGGGAACAAATGGATATTGTTCAGATGTATTTCCGCTCGCGGAAGAGGTGAGCACGGATGGGGTCTGAGGCGGCGAGGTGGGTATAGCCGATGGCCAGGGCGTCTGCCGCATCCGGTGCCGGGGTTTCAGTGAGGTGGAGCAGTGCCCTCATCATGAAGGCGACCTGCTGCTTACCTGCGCCACCGCGGCCCACTGTTGCGAGTTTCACGCAGGTGGGGGGGTATTCCATAATCTGCAATCCATGGCGGGCGGCTGCCAGCACGGTGGCGCCCCGTGCAGAGCCCATGGTGATGGCGGTACGGTGGCTCTGTACGTAGATGATGCCTTCGATGGCGAGTTCATCCGGCCGCCATTTGTCGATGAGCTCACACACGTGCTCGTGAATCGCAAGGAGGCACTGGCTCTGGCTCAGCTTCGCCGGGAGGGCGAGTGTGCCGTAATCCAGCGCCTGCGGGGCGCGGAAATCGCCATCGATAACCGCGAAGCCAGTGTTGCGGATGGCGGGGTCTATGCTGACAACGCGCATCTGTTCCTCTCTTTATCAGCGGCGGCGGCGCTTGGGGGCTGCGGGGCGCGGCTTGCGCACCGGGCGCACGGGCCCATCCTCCAGCAGAGCGGTGTAGGCGTAGTTGAAACCTTCCAGCTTGCGGCGGGCAATCTTGCGGTTGATGAATAATTCTACGCTTTTGGCAAAGTCCACTTCATCGGCTGTGAGCAGGGTAAAGGCATCGCCGGTGGATTCTGCGCGGCCGGTGCGGCCGATGCGGTGCACGTAGTCCTCCGGGTTTTCGGGCACGCGGTAGTTGATGACGTGGGTCACGCCGTTGATGTCGATGCCGCGTGCGGCCACGTCCGTAGCCACGAGGATGCGGAATTTGTCTTCCTTGAATCCTTTGAGCGCAGCCATGCGGTCCTTCTGGGCAATGTCGGAGTGCATCACGGTCACCTCGTCCTTCCATCCGGCGTTGGCAAGCATGTTGCCCACGGTGTCGGCCTCCTTGCGGGTGCGGGTGAAAATCATGAGGTTCTGGAAATCAGTGGCCTTGATGAGGGCAAGAAGCAGCTCATCCCGCTGGTCGAGCCCCACAGGGTAGAAGGCGTGGGAAATAGTGCTGGCCACTTCGCGGCGGGCAATGGCAATTTCCACCGGGTCTGTCAGGCACCACTTGGCAAAGCCCTGCAGAATCTGCGGCATGGTGGCAGAGAAGAAGAGGGTCTGGCGCCCCTCCCAGGGGCAGAGGTTTACAATCTTGCGCACGATGGGCAGGAAACCCATGTCCGTCATGCGGTCCACTTCGTCCAGCACCAGGGTTTTCACGGCTTTGAACTTCATGTTTCCCCGGTAGAAATGGTCGATGAGGCGGCCCGGCGTGGCCACGACAACGTCCACGCCCTTCTTGAGCTCTTCGGTCTGGGCACCGTAGCCTACACCGCCGTAGAGCAGGCCGACCTTGATATCGGTGTGCTTCGCATAGGTGCGGAAAGATTCTGCCAGCTGGTCTGCGAGCTCGCGGGTGGGCTCCAGCACCAGCACCTGGGGCTGCCCGGTGTGGGTGATATTGTTGAGCAGGGGCAAGGCAAATGCTGCAGATTTACCTGTGCCGGTCTGGGAGGCACCGATAACGTCCTTCCCCTGCATGATGTGGGGAATGGCCTGTTCCTGAATCGGGGTGGGGGTCTCATAGCCGCAGTCCTTTACGGCTTCCAGAATGGGGGCGGAAAGCCCCAGTTCTTCGAATGTCATCTTGGTTTCAGTTGTCGTGTGTTGTGTAAAAGTGTCCATAATCCGGGCGCGTCAGCAGATGTAGGGATTATTGAGCTGCTCCTCGCCGATGGAGGTGGCGGGGCCATGGCCGCTGTTCACGGTGGTGTGAGGGGGCAGGGGCATAAGGTATTTGCGGATACCGCATACCAGTGCGCTCATGCTGCCGCCGGGAAAATCTGTGCGCCCTACGCTGCCGGCAAAGAGGATATCGCCCACGAAGAGCTCGTCATCCCCCGGCAGGTAGTAGGCGGCGCCGTCTGTGGCGTGGCCGGATATCGGGAATACCTGCCACTCCAGCCCGGCCCAGTCGGCCTTGCGCGGGGAGCTCCCCAGCACATCGTCCACCGTGTAGGGGGCCACCGGAGGCAGCCCCCAGGCACCAGCCGCCTCTTCCAGAGTCAGGGTTTTACTGTACGGTGCTACGGCGTGAATGGTGCAACCAGTGCGGCGCTGCAGTTCGGCAGCTCCTTCCACATGGTCAAAGTGCTGGTGCGTTAGCAGCAGGTGGGTCAGTTTCGCCCCCTGTGGTAATTGCCGTGCCACCCATGCAGCCATGCCCAGCGGTGCATCTACCGCGACATAACTCTCCTTCGCTTCGATGAGGTAGCCGTTGCACCCTACAGAACCGCCGGTGTATACCTGTATTTTCCTGCTCACGCGCTCATTTTACACTGATTCTGCGCCCTTGGCGAGCCGAAAGTGAGGCAGCTTTTGGGAACGGTAACGGAAATGAAGAAACTGGGGGGAAGGTTGTTATGAGGGCGTTACCCGCTGTTTCAGGAGCTTTTCATTGGAAACCGGGCTGTGGGGTGGACTTTGTCGCTCAGGCTGAGGCGGTGAACGGAGCGCAGCCTACCCCCCTTGGGGGAAATAACCTTTACCGGGATTTTTTCTTCTTTTTCTCTCTCTTTTTCCTGGAATTCTTTTTCTTTCCGGATTTCTTGCTGTCAGCCTCATCAGGGGCACCTTCATCGGCATTGCCGCCGGCGGCGCACACGCCTTCCAGCACGATGACTTCCTGAGGTTTAAGTATGATGCTGATGGGCTCATCCACATCAATGGCACCGCCCACAAGGCCGGGAATGTTGCGCTGGTCTTTGAAAGAACTGCGGAATGTCACTTTATCCTTCCTGACCATGGGGGGCACATCCAGAATTTCGCGCAGCGTGGAAGAGAGCGTTTTTTCACTGTCGCTGGAGTTGCGAAGGGTCAGGGTGCATTTTTCGGGACTCCAGGCTGCCCAGCCGTAGATATCGCCATCACCGGCGGAGCGATCCCAGGGATTGCCGCCCACCCAGTGGATATCTGCCAGCACATCTGCATTGCGGCGGGTCCATTTGATGCAGGCCGCCAGCTCATCCCAGAGCTTACCGTTTTCCTGGCTCATCAGATCCTGGTCCACGTAGAGTTCGATGAGGGAGGAACCGCAGCCGAAAGCCGCCCGCATTTCCTTGATGCAATTTTCCGGGGCTTTGCTCATGACATGGGGCGGGCCGTTTTTCGTGATGATGAGCCCGTGAGTCATGACGGAGTTGATGGGGAAGAGCGGGGCCCCGGTCACGAATACCTCATGCACCAGTCGGTCGCGGTAGGTAATCCACTTGTCGCGGGCGTCACCGGCGCTTCCTTCCTGCCCGAAGTCGTTTTCCTGCCTCCACACGCAGTCGGAGTAGCAGAACCAGAACGGGCTGGCCCAGGTGCCCACTGTGGTGTTCAGGTAAATATCATTCCGGGCCTCGCGAAGAGCCGTGAGCACGCGGATGATGCCTTCGGCGTCCTCCAGATTGCCCGGCCCCTTGGAATGGAAATGGGTGGAGATGCCGTCGAACTTGAAGTAGCGCATCTCATAATCGCGCACCATCTGGGAACAGCGGCCCACGAAAGCATCGAAGTATTCCTTGTTGGAGAGCTGGAAATTGCCAATCTGGTTTTTGGGGTGTTTTTTGTTCCAGTGGCCCAGGCGCATGCTCTTGGCGGCGCCATAGCCACCCACGGGGCCAAGCCAGGTGCCCAGCCCGCTCTTCATGCCGCGCAGTGCTTTATCAATGCGTGAGAAGCCGTTGGGGAAGCCTGCGTGGAAGTCCCAGAGGCTGTTGAAGTCATCCCAGCCGTCGTCAATGACGAAGCAATCAATGGGCGTCTTGCGTTTCTGAATCATCTCGCGTCTCCAGGTTTCGAGCATGTTGAGCTGCCATTTTTCAGAATTGCGGCGGAGGGGATCCTGGTTGTTGTTGATGGTGATGCCGATTTCGTACCAGTCGTTGTAGTGAATGAACGGGCGGTAGGCAACAGCACGTTCTCGCTCGATATAGGCCAGGAAGGAACGGCGCTGCTGCTTAGGTGCAAAGAATCCCAGCACGGAGGAAACCTTCCAGCTCTGCCCGCGTTGCAGAGTGGTGTTTCGCACCCATTCTCCCTGTACCAGAGAAGCATCTCCCCCGGTTGCTTCTTCCTCTTCAATTTTCTGAAGAGGAATTGAGTAGCTTATCCTGCCATCGCCATCGATACCCTCTTTTCTGGTGTCAACCCAGATTTTGAGGGTATAAGTGCCAGGTTCGGGGACGGTGACTTTGTAGGTAGAACCGGAGGTCGCTTTGTGTACGTCTTCGCCTGCCACATTTTCGCTGCCTTCGGGGAAAAGCTGAACGGCCACCACATTCAGCCCTCCGGAAATGTTGATGTCGCAGTTGCCTTTCCCGGAGAAAGTCACCGGTCCTTCTGCCGACATGAGGCCCACCACCACGGGACCGTCTTTTTTAGCATAGGCGTTGCCATACTTTTCGCTCATGGCCGCCGGTACATTGAATGCGGGGGTGAAGGCGTCTGCCGACCATTCCTCGGCATTCCAACCTCCTGCCGTATCGGCGCTGCCACCTGGGGCGGTCATTATCCCCATGGGGGTTTCCAGACCACAGAACAGCATATCGTTGATAACGACTTTACCGTGCGTCGTATTGCCGGATACTTCCGGGGTGCCGCCAACCTGCAGGTTGTATTGCACGGGGGTAAGTTTGCGGAACTGTGTATCGCGTGCAGCGGTGATTTCCAGTTCCTGACGCAGGTAGTGAGAATTATTCCTCAGAACGGCTTGCCATTTAATTTCCAGTGCTTTATCAGGAGTGGTGAATGTTGCACTGACGGCAACGCCGGGAATTCGTCGTGCCAGCTGTGGATGTTCTTTATCTGCCTTTAGTTTTACCTCTGTCAGCGGGGAGCTAAGCAGATCCCTGGAGCTGTACGTGGTGCCGTTTTGCAGAGTGATGGTGAAGAGATTGGTGCCGCTTTGTGCCACCGGTCTGCCATTGGACATTTTCATGCCTCCAAAGACAACGCCCCGGCCTGCTTTGCGAAATGAGGCAGAGAACATTCTGTTGCTCAAGGTGGCGGTGGATTCACTACATTCAATCCTGGCCTTACCCGGGGCTTTCCAGGGAAACTTGACTTCAGCCAGGGCAGTGCTGCCGCTGTAGATGGCGCAGAGTATTGTAGCGGAGTGTAAAATCTTCATAACCGCCGGGTATACTAATCTTTTTTACACGATTTGTACAGCAGAAAAACAGGGCTCACAAGGCAGGTGCGAGTAATTTGCAACAGTGAGACAGGAGCCGGATGAGAGCCGGCGCTTTGTACCAATCGGCGGGCGTGATTCTGCGGGCTTGGCTCATGTCAGTCTGCAGCATGGCCGCCACTTGTTCTGTGGCTTGCTTGTCATTCATGAGCAGGGTAAGTTCAAAGTTCAGCCGCAGGGAGCGTTCGTCCAGGTTGGCGGTACCGATGCTGCATATAGAACTGTCTTCAACACAGACTTTTTCGTGCAGGAATCCCGGTTCATAGGCCAGTAATCGAACGCCAGCTGCCAACATGGGGGGAATGAAGGTGCGCATCGCTAAGCCGGCCGCCAGATTATCGCTCCGCTTCGGAAGCAGAACCCGCACATCCACCCCGCGCATGGCTGCTGCGCACAAGGCCGACTGCACGGCGGCATCGGGTACAAAATATGGAGAAGCGAGCCAGAGTCGTTCCTGTGCGGATGCTGCCATCTCCAGCAGCGTGAGTTTCCAGGCGTTTATCGGGCCGTCCTCCGGGCCGCTGGGGATAAGCTGGCAACAGTGTTCCCCGACTGAGGGTTGCGGCGTGGCCAGCTGAGCGATATTCTGGCCGGTTGCGCGTTTCCAGTCATCTGCGAAACTCAGCAGACACTGGCAGACAATGGGGCCGCTAAGACTGACAAAGGTATCTCGCCAGTAGGGCTGGCTGCTGCTCTGTGTATATTCCAGGCCTATATTCAGGCTGCCCAGATAGGCAAGTCCGCTATCAATAACCACCAGTTTGCGGTGGTTCCGGTAGTTGATGCGCAGGATGGAGCTCAGCCAGAAACGCCGGCCGTTCACCGAGCTGATCCGGACCCCGGCCTTGCGCAGGCTCCGCAGATAACCGGCCGGTAATTTGTGTGAGCCTACTTCATCGTAGATGACATACACCTGAAGTCCCGCGCGGGCCTGTTCTTCGAGTGCAATACGGAGGGTGGAGCCTACCCGGTCATTCCGGATGATAAAGAACTCTACCAGGATGGAATGCTTTGCTGCTCGTATGGCTTGGAGCAGATCTCGGTAGGTGTCATTGCCATCCTGAAGTAGGCGGATGCTGTTTCCTGCGCAGGATGAGTAGCCGGTGCAACGGCAGAGCGTGCGGTTCAGCCGGGTGGCTCCCGCCTCCCACGCACCAAGCGTTTTCAGAAAGGCCTGGATGCTGTCTCGGCTGTGGCGGCTGGTTGTGTGGCGCTGGATGCGCGCTACGCCCAGAAACAGATAGAGCGGCACAGTGATACCCGGCAGCAGCAGGAGACCCAGCATCCACGCAATGGTGCCTTGCGGCGAATGGGGCCGGCAGAGGGCATGCAATGCAAATCCTGCACCCGCGATGTGCAGCGCTGAGAGCAGAATCCCGACCAGCTGCGAGATGTGTTCCATTTGTTTATTGTTGCGGAATGGTTTTCTCCTTCTGGGGGGCCGGACTCAGACTGGAATCTTCACGCTTCAGTTTTTTACTCAGACCGAACGCCCATTGAGGTGAGAGTAAATCACCGTACAGGTTGATATCAATCAGGAAGTCTGAGAGAATCGTGATAGGCGAAATCAGCATGGTGGGCACGCTGGAAATCCTGGGCCAGAGATCTCCCTTGAGGGAGAGTCCATCCAGGTTGATATCCAGTTGCACGCCCACATCCAGATTGTAGCCTTTGGCCCGCATGTCGCGCGTGATGAGGTGCCCGTTGTTGATATCGAATTTGGTAAAAGCCTCATCGATGCCGTAACGCAGGAAGTGGTTTGCAAAGGGGACTTTGTAGGCAGAATCCTGCACGGTGTCGATGGCGCTGCTGCCGGTGTCGAACACGGCGCGGATGACTTTGTCTGCCCAGGTGGGGGGGGCTTCCTCCTCCTTAAGATACACACTTTCCTGCAGTTTTGCCAGGTTGCCCGGCATGTCTGACAAGAGGGCTCTGATGGGGCGGAAGAGCCCGATCTGCATCAGGTCTCCATCCGTCAGGTGCACCTGCCCGTATGCCCGCACGGCTTCGAGGGTGGGTTCTGCAGCCTGGAAGCGGATGTAGCCATTGCAGGTAGCGGGAGTGAAATCTTCGCCGTATGAGGCCACTATGTCTTTCAGATTCATGTTGCTGGCCACAAAGTAGCCGTCCAGCGTGGTGTGTTCACCGGAAAATCCGATGCGGAGTGCTCCGTTCATGGTGCCGCCCCAGCACCGGGCATTCATGCGGTCGAGGTAGACATCCACATCGCTGATGTTGATGAATCCGCTGAAGTTGGTGAGGGGGATGGTGGTGCCCAGGAACTTGAACCCGGCGTTTTTATCTGCCTCGGCACGGATAAGCCCCTGCATGGGCACTTTGCAGCTGCGGGAAATGGGGAAGATGCAGTAATCCGTCTCGATGCGGGCCGGGTCGCGCAGGTCGATATCGGCCAGGAAATGCTGTAGCGGGGCATAGTACATGCCGATGGAATAGGCCGGGTAGCAGGAGCCTTTCAGCTTGTGCAGTGAGATGGTGCAGGCTTCGATATCGAAGCGGACCGCCTCGCCGGTAATCCGGCTGGTGGCAGCTCCGGTCTTGTAGCCCATGCGTTTGAGCCAGGGCTTGTTGTCATACAGCAGGTCAGGGTTGTTCAGGTGGATGTCGATGCGGTCGGGCAGGGCGTTGCCCTGCTCATCCTCGCAATCCAGACGCACCAGCACGTCTACACCGCATTTGCCCGTTTTCACCCGGGTGTACGGGTCTTTGCCCAGATCGGTGCGCAGGTATTCCTCGCCAGTGGGGTTACCCTTGGCATCCTCCACATCGCGCAGTGCGCCGAGCAGGAAATCCATATCGTACAGCTCTGCATCGCACAGAGCATGCACATACACGCCTTTATCATACCGTATGGTGGTATCGATGTTCTTGATGACGGTGCGCGTCACTCCCGGCGTGCAGCGGAAATCGCGCATAATCCAGTGGGCATCTGCGTTGTCGATGAGGGCGTTGACCACATCAACCGTGATGGTGTTGGTCCCGGTGATTCGGCATTCTTTCAGCGGGTCTCCCGTCACATGCACATTGAGCTCTCCCACCTGGTGGACAGCATGCACATCCGCAGCATAGTTCATACTCCCATCCGCAGCAGTGGTGAATTCGCCATTTACATCCAGCGCGAGAGGAATCTCCATGCCTTTGTGCACCTGCACATTGTTGCACACTCGAATCAGTTCCGGTATATGCACCTGAAAGTGGCCGGCGAGGATGGAGCCGTTTTCCGCATCGATAAGGGCATCACCTTGTGCCTCAATCAGCCTGGGGAGCTTGAGCTCAGCCAGAGGTTCTCCTCCCAGGAGTGGTTTGAGCGAGGCAGCGGGCAGGTTCAGTTTGAGTGCGTCAAGCCTGATTTTTTCACCACCCGGCAGAGATGCAGTCCCTTGGAGTGTTACATCCTCTTCGCCCACTTTGCTGTGGAAATCCAGTGAGATGGTGTTTTCTGCAATGTTATTGAGAATGAGCCTGGTGTTGCAGGCGCGGAATCCATCATTTCCCAGGATTTCATGCACCTCTGCGCTGAGGTCTGTATCTTTCTGCATGTTTTTCCATGCATCAGCCAGGTAAAGGCCTTCGGGAATGGAAAGGTTCAGGTAGATGCCGTTGGCAGTTGTATCTGCATGGGTAAAGGATTTGGCTTTCAGGCTGGCGGAAATTGCAGCCGAGCGCAGGCTGCCGACCACATCGTCCAGATTGAGATCCAGTCTGGTGAGTCCGCTTGTAGTGTGGAGTGACTGAAGTCTGGTATCACCGATGTGGGCAGAGGTGGCGCTGATGCGCAGGTCAGCCTGTTGTATGCCGAGGCGGGAGAGTTGCTCGCTCAGCTCCATACCCTTCAGGTTCAGATTAACCAGCAGATCTGAGGCGCCGGCATTCTCCTCCGGGTGGTCGGCAGTGCCCAGCCTTGCATCCAGCCGGATGCCGGCCACCTTGATATCGGCCCCGGTGTAGTCTATGCCTTCTGCCTGCAGGGTGAGGGCGGGGGATTCCATAGCTGCGCCTGCAAAATGGGTTTTCCCGGTGTTGAACTGCACGTTGCAGCTGTGCAGGGTGGGAATCAGGTCTTCCAGGTGTGTCTTGCCTGGTTCAAACAGGGGAACTTGCATGTCTCCCTTGATGCGGATGACCAGGTTTTCCTCAAATCGGAGCCCTTCCGGCAGGGCCAGTTCATCATTGTCGCTGAAATCCCGGGCCAGAGTCAGCATGACCTCATCCGGCAGGGATACGTCCAGCTCGGCGTGTCCACGCCCATTTTCGATGCCGGCTGTGGCAGAAATGTAGCCATCATTCAGTGTCATCCGGACGTTATCGAGATTGAATCGTCCGTCGAGCATGTAGAAAGACACCAGCAAGTGGTTCACCGGAGTGTTGCCCAGCATCAGTTCCCGGTGCTCCAGTTTGCCGCGCAGGCTTATTTTGTTCAGGGCATAATCCTCTGCGAGATTGGCACTGCCGTTCAGCTCCAGTGTCGGGGTGTTTTCCGGTGCTGCCTGAATTTTGTTCAGGATAGCCTGCTCCGGGGGGGCAAGATGCTCGCGGATGATTTTCAGAAGTGGTGCTGTGCTTTTTGCTGTGAACTCCAGTTCTCTGGCCTCCCAGTCATAACCGGCCTGGAGGGTAACCGAGGTATCCGGGGCTACCGTTTTGAAACTCAGATGGTCGATACTGATGACCCGGTTCTTAATTGTGGCTGAGAGTTTGGCATCGCGAAAGTGAAATTGCTTCCATTCGTAATTCGGGATGCCGGCGCTTAACTCGATTTTCCAGGTATCTCCCTGGATGATGTCGAGCTGGAGGTGCGGGTGAACTGTGCTACTCCATTGCTGCAGATCCAGCTGTGTTTTTACTTCTTCCAATCGGGGTCGGAGAGCGGCCAGCAATTCAGCCGGGCCTTGCGCGGCTTCGGTTGTATCACTCTCACCTGAATCGAGCGATTTCATCGCGGATTCCGGGTCTGCCAGAACCAGCTTTGTTTCCAGCGAAATGTGGTGAAGGCTGGTTTTGAGAGTAGAGATAATCCCTTTACCGTTTGCATGGAATACGGTGTATAAGTCTATGTCGCAGAGCTCCAGTTTGTCCTCCTTCTCCTCACTCAGCGGCAGGGAAAGAGTGCCGCCCACCACGCGGATATTGTACGGGCGGAACTGCCCGGTGAGCATGCGGGCTATGCTGAAAGCCACCTGTGCCTTGCGGATACTCAGCGTAGCGGGGGCGGCATCCGTCTGAGGCAGGGTGAGCACCACATCCTCCGCCTTGGCCGCCATCCCGGAGCTGGGCGAAAGCCGGATTTTGTCGATAGTGAGCTGCACACCGGCCTTGGCAGCCTCCTGCTCAATATAGCGCAATGCACAGTCGGGCAGGCCGACTGTGCAAAGCCAAGTGATTATTGCTATGACCAGCAGCACTCCTGCCAGACACATGCTCGGGAGGAAATTGCCTACGCGTCTGATAGAGAGCTTGCCAGCCATGTGGTGATGAGAGGTAAATCAGATTTCCGGGTCGAATTCGCCTTCCGGCAGTGGGGGGGCCTTGGGCAGGTTCTGCTCAATGTCGTCCAGAAGATTTACCAGATCCACGCCGCGCTGGGCTGAGTTATCGTGCTTGAAGGTGAGCTTCGGGGTGTTGCGCAGCACCACCCGCTTGCTCACCGCCCGCTGAATCTCGCCGCGCTTGCGGCTGAGTTTATCGATAACCTGGGCGGGGGCCATGCGGCCCACCACGCCAACCCATACGCGGCCTTCCTTGAGGTCTTCCGTAATCTCGACATCCAGGATTGAGACGATGGTTCCGGGCCATTCGAATTCCTTCTGAATGAAGGTGCCGATTTCCCGCTTCATCAGCTCGTTCACTTTGTCAAGACGTCGTGTAGCCATGTTTCTTACAATGTCTGTTTGATTTTCTCCAGGGAGTAGCACTCGATGATGTCGCCCACCTCGTAATCGTTGTAGTCTGCCAGGCGGATACCGCACTCCAGACCAGCCTTGACTTCCTCCACTTCATCCTGGAAGCGGCGCAGGGTAGACATCTTGCCGTCGAACACCACCTGCCCATCGCGCAGCACGCGGGCCTCGGCAGTGCGGAGCATCTTGCCGTCGGATACATAGGAACCGGCAGCCTTGCCCTTGTTGAGCTTGAACACCTGCTTGATTTCGGCGTGGCCCAGCACGGTTTCGCGGGTTTCGGGTTCCAGCAGACCGAGCATGGCATCCTTCACCTGGTCAATCAGCTCGTACACGATGGAGAAAATCTTCACCTGCACGCCTTCGCGTTTCACGGCTTTCACGGCGTTGCTCTCCACTTTCACGTTGAAGCCCAGGATAACGGCGTCGGAAGATGAGGCAAGCAGCACATCGCTTTCGGAAATCGGGCCTGCGGCAGCACCGATGAACTGGCATTCCACTTTCTCGCTCTCGATATCCATGATAGCCTTCTTGATGGCCTCCACAGAGCCCTGCACGTCGCCCTTCAGGTAGAGCTTCAGCACGGCCTTCTGGGTGCCATCGCCCATCATGGCCAGGATGTCTTCCATGCGGGAGCGGCGGGGGGCGGTCAGTCGCTGCTGGCGGAGCTCCTCCAGGCGCTCATCGGACAGGCGGCGGGCGGCGCGGTCATTCTCCATTTCCACCAGCTCATCACCCACATTCGGGGTCTCCAGGAAACCGGAAACCTCAGCAGGCATGCCGGGTGTAGCCTTCTTGATGCGCTGACCCTTGTCATCGAGCATGGTTTTCACCTTGCCGGAGTAGGGGCCGCAGATGAAGGGCATGCCGACCTTCAGGGTGCCGCTCTGCACGATGACGGTGGCGGAGCTGCCCTTGCCCTGTTCCATGCGGGCCTCGATGATGGAGGCGCGGCAGTTGGCCTTCGGGTTGGCTTTCAGTTCCAGCACTTCGGCCTGCAGGCAGAGCAGGTCGAGCAGGTCATCGATACCGGAGCCGGTGTGGGCGGAGACGTCCACGCATTCAATCTCACCACCGAAATCGGTGGGCATGAGGTCGTTCTCCATGAGCTGGGTGCGCACACGCAGGGGGTCGGCAGCGGGCAGATCGCACTTGTTCACCGCCACGATGATGGTCTTGCCGGCAGCCTTGGCGTGCATGATGGCCTCCTTCGTCTGCGGCATGATACCGTCGTTCGCTGCCACCACCAGCACCACGATGTCGGTCACGTCGGCACCGCGGGCGCGCATCTCGGTGAAGATGGCGTGGCCGGGGGTATCGATGAAGGTGAGGGTGTTGCCGGCGTGGTTCACGGTGTAGGCGCCGATGTGCTGGGTAATGCCACCGGCTTCTCCGGCGGTCACCTTGGTGCGGCGGATGTAGTCGAGCAGGGAGGTCTTGCCATGGTCCACGTGCCCCATCACGGTGATGATGGGGGTGCGCACTTTCAGAGAATCCTCAGGCTCTTCCTCCACGGCCACTGCCTCGGGTTCCTTGATTTCCTCCACGGGGGCCTTTACGCCTGCGCCTTTTTCGCGGCGTACGCGTTCGTAGGTGAAACCGTGCTTCTCGCACAGGGCGGCCACCTGGTCGCTGTCCAGTGTGGTGCTCGGATTGGCGAATACGCCCATGGGCAGCAGCTCGGCAATCAGTTTGAAAGGTTTCATGTTCATCAGCGTGGCCAGGTCTGCCACGGAGATGGGAGCCTTGATGTTCATGACCTTGCCTGCATCGTCAGCGACCTCAGGGGCTGCAGCGGTCTCCGGAGCCGGAGCAGGTGCAGGCTTGGGAGCAGGGGCTGCTGCAGGCTTGGGAGCAGGAACCGGTTCTGCCGGCTTGGCGGCAGGAGCCGGAGCCTTGCGGGCCGGCTTGCGAGGGGAGAGAAGGTCCAGCGCTTCTTTCTTCGGTGCGCTTTCCCTGGCTGCGGGGGCAGGGGCTTTGGCCGGTGCCTCTTTCGGGGCTGTCCCCTTTTTCTTCTTGCTGCCCCCGATCAGGTCGAGCACGGGAGCTTTCTTTTCGTCTTTATTTGCCATGTTTTATAAAAAATCTTGTTACTGGGTTCAGTCGGGGGTGGCTCAGATGCTGGCCTTGGCCTTGCTCAGGATATCCCGGGCCTCATCCTCGGAGATGCCGAGTTCCGCCATCAGGTCGCTTTCGTCTACGCTGTTGATGACCTCTACCGTGGTGAAACCGGCTCTCACCATGGCGGCTGCCATGGAGTTGGAGATGCCCAGGGTCATGGCCAGTTCGCTGGCGCCCTCGTTGGCCAGGCTCATGGCCTGTGCCTTCTCGTCGTATGCTACCACACGCACATCCCAGTCCTCTCCCGGGCTGCAGATGAGGCGGGCGGTCATGCGCACGTTCTGGCCCTTGCGCCCCTTGGCCTTGGCGGCTGCTTTGTCGTCCTCCACCACCACGGTTACCACGCGGGCGGCCTTGTCCACGTTCACCTTCAGCGGTTCAATGGGAGCCAGGGATTCGGTCACGATGGCTGCTTTGTCATCGGTGTATTCAAGAATGTCCACCTTTTCGTGGTTGAGTTCATTCACCACGTTTTTCACGCGGGCACCGCGCATGCCCACACAGGCGCCGATGGGATCCACATTCGGGTCGTTGCTGCGCACCACCATTTTGGTGCGATAGCCGGCTTCGCGGACGATGGTGAGAATCTCCACGGTGTTATCGGCGATTTCCTGTACTTCGTTCTCGAAGAGTCGGCGCACCAGGTTGGGGTGACTGCGGGAGAGGATGAGCTCGCTGCCGCGCACACCGTCGCGCACCTCCACCACATAGAAGCGCATGCGGTCGCCGTTGTTGTATTCCTCGCCGGGGATGCGCTGGTGCTGGGGTACCAGACCTTCGTATTTCTCCACTTCCACGATGACGGCGCCCTTGTCGTAGCGTTTCACCGTGCCGGTCACTACTTCGCCTGCGCGGTCGCGGAAGGCCTCGGCGAGCATTTCCTGCTCAGCCTTGCGGATGCGCTGCTGCATGGTCTGGCGGGCGGTCTGCACGGCAATGCGCCCGAAATCCTTCGGGGTGATATTCACGCTGATGGTGTCGCCGGGCTGGTATTCCTTGCCTTTCCTGGCGCCGGCAGCCTGAGCCACGGAGAGCTTCACCTCATTGAAAGCGTCAGTCAGCTGCTCGTCTTCCACCACAATCATTTCGGCCTTGATCTTGACTGTTCCTTTCTGTGGGTTCACCACGGCGCGTATGTTGTTGATACGGTCGGCACCGGGCACCATCTTGGAGTAGGCGGTGATGAACGAGGCTTCGAGAGCCTGGATGACTCGCTCGCGGGTCAGGTCCTTTTCGCGAACGTAGAAATCAATCAGGGCGGAGATATCGGTGGTGGCCATTTTGCTTGTCTTGTTGGTGGGGTGATTTGCTGTTTGTTGCCGTGTACAAAAAAAGAGCGGGTCCCAGACCCGCCCCAATCTCATAACGGACCGGAACTTGTACGCGCGGATTATACGGGTGCGTTGTCGTTATGTCAAGCATTTTGTGTGTTGCCGCCCCTATTTTGCAGCTGTATGAGGCGGTGGTGCAGCGTGGCTGCCACAACTTCCGGCTCGGTGCCAGTTTCGCTCAGCCGGGTGAAATGAGTGGCGTCTGTATAGTGCAGCACATGCAGGGTGATGCTGCCATCGGTCTTGATTTCGGCATAGCCGCCCACCGGCACGGAACAATCTGCCTGCAGCAGGTTCAGGAAAGAGCGTTCGCAGGAAATGCAGCGGTAGGTTGCCTCATGGTTCACCTTGCAGACCGTGGCCAGGGCTGCGGCGTCATCCTTGCGGCATTCCAGGGCAATGGCGCCTTGCCCGAGCGCTGGGGGAAAATCTTCCACCGGCAGCCCTACCACGCGTACCGGGGTGCCATTCACTTCAAATTCGTCCTGCGGGTAGCCCAGTCGGTTGAGGCCGGCGCGTGCCAGCAGTGTGCCCGAAACTTCAGGATTTTCCACCATTTTGCGCAGTCGGGTGGCCACATTGCCGCGCACCGGCACGGTGCGGGCGCGTCCGTTCCAGTGTGTGTGTACCAGGTGGCTGCGGCGTACGCTACCCGTGGCAATGACGAGATTTTGTTCATCGGCATCAATCTTCATGACCAGCACGTCCTGAATCTCCTCACGCGGTAGTACGGCGGCCAGCGCAAAACGCGCATCAAGCACGCCGGGCATGTCCTTCAGGCTGTGCACGGCGCAGTCAATCTCCCCGGCCGCCAGGGCTTCCTCAATCGCTGCGATGAACACGCCTTTGTCGCCCGTGTTGGTGGCAGCATTCACCTGGTGAAGAGGAATATCCGTGCGCTGGTCGCCGGCGGTTGAGATAATTCTGATTTCGCATTCCAGCCCGGGATTCTTGGCTTTCAGCGCGGCAATGGCCTGGTGCGTCTGCGCCAGTGCAAGTTCACTACCACGGGTTCCGATGCGGAGAATGCTACTGCTCATGCGCTGCATTCTACGCCAGTCCGCGCATCATTGCAATCGCTAAGCCTGACAGCAGAATATGGACTTAGCGCGCATTATATAACTGAATTTTGAAATCAGGATTTGCAAATTCGGGTGTTGTGGTGTAGTATAATGCCATGCGTCGCTCCCCAATACCCGGATTAGTGCTGGCAGATGGCTGGCTGGCTCCCTTTGAACGCGAAATCAAGGGGCGTATGAGGCTGTATGATGCTCAGTTGGAGCGCATCTGCCGCCGCCATGGCTCGCTGATGGATTTTGCCCATGCCTACACCCGCATGGGATTCAACCGCGATGCCGCCACCGGCGAGTGGGTCTACCGCGAGTGGGCTCCGGGGGCGCGGGCTCTGTACCTGATAGGCGATTTCAATTTCTGGAACCGCGAGGCCAATCCCATGACCCGTGATGCGAATGGCGTGTGGGAGTTGCGCCTGCCGGCAGATGCACTGAAGCATGGCCAGCACGTGAAGGTTCACGTGGTGGGGGCGGATGATTCGCACCACGACCGCATGCCCGCCTGGATTCGCTACACCGAGCAGGATGCCGCCACCTTTGATTACAGTGGCATCATCTGGGAACCTGCCGAGCCGTACAAATGGAAGAATACCCGCTGGAATCCGGCCAATATCAAGACGCCGTTCATCTACGAGACCCACGTGGGTATGGCGGGCGAGGAGGGGCGCATCCACAGCTACCGCGAGTTTGCGGATGAGGTGCTGCCCCGCGTGGCCAAGCTGGGGTACAACGTGGTGCAGATTATGGCTATTCAGGAGCACCCGTATTACGGCTCTTTCGGCTACCATGTTTCCTCCTTCTTTGCGCCCTGCAACCGCTTCGGCAAGCCGGATGATTTGAAGTACCTCATCGATACGGCGCATGGTCTTGGAATTGCCGTGCTGCTGGATGTGGTGCACTCCCATGCGGTCAAGAATATGGCCGAAGGGTTGAACAATTTTGACGGTTCCGGTGGTCAGTATTTCTGCGCCGGCGAGCGCGACAGTACGCACCCGGACTGGGACAGCTGCCTTTTCGACTACGGCAAGGAGGAAGTGCTGCAATTCCTGCTCAGCAACCTGCGTTGGTGGCTGGAGGAATTCCGCTTCGATGGTTTCCGTTTCGATGGCGTGACCAGCATGCTCTATCTGCACCACGGTCACGAGCCTTTCACTGACCTGGGCTGCTATTTCAATACGCAGGTGAACCTGAACGCGGTGACCTACCTGCAGCTGGCGGCCACGCTCGTGCAGCAGGTGTGTCCCGGTGCCTTCGCCATTGCGGAGGACATGAGCGGCATGCCGGGGCTCTGCCGCCCGGTGGATGAGGGCGGTTTCGGCTTCACCCACCGCCTGGCCATGGGCCTGCCGGATTACTGGATCAAGCTGCTCAAGGAGAAGAAAGACGAGGAATGGAGCGTGGGCGATATCTGGTACACCCTCATCAACCGCCGCTATGGCGAAGCCAATATTGCCTATGCCGAAAGTCACGACCAGGCCCTGGTGGGTGATAAGACGATTGCCTTCCGCTTGATGGACGCCGAGATGTACACCCACATGAGCTGCGATACACCCAGTCTCATCATCGACCGCGGCATGGCGCTGCACAAGATGATTCGCCTGGCCACCCTGGCCGCCGGTGGCGAGGGCTGGCTCAATTTCATGGGCAATGAGTTCGGCCACCCGGAGTGGATTGACTTCCCCCGCGAGGGTAACGGCAATTCCTACCAGTACTGCCGGCGCCAGTGGAGCCTGGTGGATAACAAACTGCTGCGCTACCGTTTCCTGAATGAGTTTGACCGCGCCATGGTGGAGCTCGCCAAACGCTGCGATTTGCTTGCCGCCCGCCCGGCCCGCCCGCTGAATATGGACGAGGATAACCAGGTGATGGCTTTCGAGCGCAGCGGCCTCCTCTTCGTGTTCAACTGGAGCGGTACCCGTGCCATACCGGATTACAAGCTGCCAGCCCCCACGGGTGGGGAATGGAAAGTGGTGCTGGATTCGGATGAGGCCCGCTTCGGCGGCTTTGCCCGCCAGGACCACAGCGTGCACCATTTCACCGATAAGAACCAGAAGCTTTCGCTCTACCTGCTGCCGCGCACGGTGATGGTGCTGGCCCCCGCTTTCCGCGGCGGCAGACCGTTCTGATTTACTATGACCTTGCTCTTTGCCACCCTCTGTGTTCTTGCGGCTGTGGGAAGCATGGGCGTTTCCCTCTGGTTCGGCGCGCAGTGGCTGCTCGGCACTTGCCCTGCGGCAGATGCCCTGTATCCCTTTACGCTGGGGCAGCTGGGTTTTGTCTTTTTGTTGCTCATCGGCTTGGTGCTGCACCAGAATCATACAGGAAGCGAACAATTCTCCAGAGTGATTCAATGGCTGGTTGTGGTGCTGTTTGCGGAAGTCGGTGTGGGGGTGGCCGGTTATGCCGCTTATTCGGCGTGGCTCCATGCTGAGCTGAAAAAGAACGGAGTGGCTGCTGAGGCCGTGGTGTACCGGCATGAATATTCAACAGACTGGAGCGGCGATTTTCCCACTGAGGATTGCTATGTCTGCTATCGCTTTACAGCAGCAGATGGCAGAGTATACAAGGGGAAGACCCAATTTAGCGTTGGGGAGAAACAGGTTGATATCCCCGGCAAAATCCGGGTAGGAGGGCCTCATCCTGTCGGGCAGACGTACAAAAGGGGTAGCCGTATTCCGGTATTGTACCGGGCAGATAACCCGGACTGCCACATCGTGAATACCATGGAGCAGGAGTGGGGCTCCCGCGCGGTGCTGGTGTTGGTGTCGCTTGCGGCGTTCGCTCTGTCCGGTTATGCCACGCGGTATGCTCTGGGGTATCATGAGAAGAAACATAGGGAAAAAAGATGTTAGACTTTATTTTTGAAGTGCTGGGCGAAATGCTCTCAATGCTTCTCGGCAAGCTTGGTGTCTGGGGATGGGTGGTTCTGGTGCTGATTGTCGCGCTTATCATTTGTGTGTGCCTTTACCTGAATTGACGTATGATGCCGCCTCTCATCATCTGTGTGTTCATGGGAGCGCTCGCTCTTGCCTGCGTGGTGTCAGTCTGTTCTACATCTTGCGCCCGGCGGGTAGCAAGCGCAGGCGCAAACTGCGTTACTGCTCATGCCTGACCAGGAGTAACACATCGTGATTCAGATAAAATCCTACATGACAGCGGGATTATTAGCATTGACATATTGCTATCACTTTGTTAGCATGAGCGCATGAAGTTACGTTCCCTTTTCTATACGTTCTGGCTGCTGCTTTCCGGTTTTTGCCTGATGGGGCTTCCTGTCCATGCCGATGACGATGCAGCGGAAGAGCAGGTGGAGTCCGATGAGGATGCTCCGCGCAAGAAAGGCAAGAAGAAGAAGGGAAAAAAGAAGAGCAAGGCGTCCAAGTCCGAAGCTGCTGAGAAAGTGGATACCAAGCCTGCAGTGCTGGCGGCGTTGGAGAAATTCAAGGTTCACAATGCCAAGGTGAATCCTAAGGCTGAGATTTACATTTACCTGTATTCTGCCAGCTGGTGTGGTTTCTGCCGTGAGTGTATGCCCGTGGCGGTGGAGCAGTACAAGAAGATGAAATCCAGCCGCAAGGCAGAGATTATCCTCATCGGCGGTGATAAGTCGGAAAAAGAGGCTGTCAAGTACCTGAAATCCTACAAGATGAAGTCTCCCGGCATCATGTTCGAGGATTTGAAAGCCACCAACTTCCAGGGACTTCCGGCTTGCGGTATGCCCGGTTTCCCTGCTGTCACTGTGGTGACGAAGGATGGTGAAATGCTGGCAAATGCCGTTGGCGCTGGTCAGGTCAAGGAGGTGCTCGCCAATTGGAAACAATACGCCGGTGTCAAGTAAAACAGACCCATACAAAATGAGTTAATATAGAACTCCTATAAGCTTCTTGATTCCATGGAGGTGCTGGTAGGAAAGAAGAAGCGAAGCCGGGTAGTGCGTTGCCTGTACTGGGCCTTTGTTTTGGTGGTCGGGGTGCTGGGTGCGCTGCTGCTGGCGGCGGTGGTGTTCTGGAATTGGGTAAATGAGTGGCAAAAGGTAGAGCCGCCGGCTTTCCACCCGAGCTGGACGGAGAGCCAGCAGGCGGATTTGAGGGAACTCGACCAATTCTACACTTCCAATCCGATGTGCGCCGCGATAGTCTACATGCTGCAATCCGACCGGCAGGAAGAGGTGGAGAAATGGAAGATAAATCGTCTGACGGCCCCCTTTGCGGCGATGATAAACCGCAGAAACGTATTCAAGCCGCTGCGTGAAGCCCTGCATGAAACAATGGCTACTGGCAAGGGGGATATCTGCACACCGGATGGCATGCCCGTGGCGGCCTATGCACTCCGCCTCCACAAACTCGATTTACTCCGCGAGATGGTGAAGCGCGGGTGCCATCCCGGCAGAACGTACGTTCCCTGGGATGCTCCGCGTTTCGGTGATGAGCCGATGAAGTCCAACCTGCTGGTGGATGCCCTTGTTTCCCACGACTTGCTGTTGGAACATTACTTGCCGGCGGAAGAACATATTGCCCTGCTGGAGTTTCTCTGCGAGCATGGTGCCCAGGTGCCGCAGGTGCCGGATGCGCGATTGGCCCGCATCAATGCCTCTCTCTGCCTGATAGCGAAGCAGAGCGACAAGGGCGCCGTCCTGGCCTGGCTGCTGCGCAAGGGCTTACCGATGTCTGATGCCGATAAGCAGGATACTGTCGGTTTCCTCTTGCACAAGGACCGTGGTCGCGATATTTGCGAAGCCCTGCAGGCAGAAGGTCTGCTGCCCCCGGCAGGGAAATAGGGTTTGAAAAGGAGTCCTCGATAAATTGGAATTTGGCGAAGCCAAATTCCAATCCCTCATGCGTCAGCGTGAGGGATTTCATACATGCCGCAGGCATGTATTTCAT
>CALFTQ010000026.1 GCA_937916135.1 uncultured Verrucomicrobiales bacterium | reverse complement strand
CCGTGCGAGCACGGCAGCTATGTCGACAATTTCGGCACCCGCTGGAAAATTGACCGCAGCGCCGCTATCTTCGGCCCCCTTGGGCAAAATCCTGCTGACTACGGTTACACCCCATTCGGCAGCGTAGAACAAGCCACCGAGGCTTGGGAACTCACCCCCTACATCGAACCGGAAGAGCAAACTATGAGCACCGCCGAGTTGTAAAGTCAGGCGGGCATCGCCCGCGAAATTTTACACTTTCAACATTCAACATCCAACATTCAACATTCCCCACATGTCTGATTATTACAACGCGCGCGCGCATATAGAATACACCCCGGATGCCACGGGGGAGCCCCACCTGCTGCTGGTACCGGGGCAGTTGCTGCTGCAACCCGAGCCGGAGCGGGAGTGGGAGAGCTCCAATATATCCGCCGACCTTGTGGGGGCAGATTGGGGGTATGAGGGTGCAGCAGGAAATGCCCGGCTGGTGCTCACCTGGGAGGCGCTGGTATGCCGCCCGACGGTGGCGGAGCTGGAGCGGCACCTGCGGCGGCTGGAGCTTGCGCTCAACCTCAACCGCCACGGCTCGCTGCGCATCGGCGAGGCCTTTGCCGATGGCCTGCCGACCCTCTGCACGGAGTGGTGGGCGGTGCTGAGTACCTGCAAAGTGCGCCGCCTCTCGCTCGATGACGCCCCGGCCTTGCCGGGCTCTTGGGGCAGCGTGTCGCTCACCTTCCGCCTGACCACCCCCAAGGAGGTGTGAAAAGTTGAAAGTTGAATTTTCCCGTCTTCGGCAAGCCTACGCCGAGGCCTTCGGGAAAGTTTGGGTTTGGCGGGCAACCTGTCTCGGCGTAGACGAAGACGAAGCCGGAAGCCCGCGGAATTTTACACTTCCAAAATCAAAAATCCAAAATCAAAAATCCGCTTATGCCTACTGCAACCGATTATATAGACCGCCGAAAACTCGCCCCCATCGCCATGTCCACCGCCGCGTGGGATATGGTAGACGCGCAAATCCGCGAGCGTGCCTTCTTCATGGCAGGCGTGGAGAACGCCCGCATACTCCAGGAGTTTAAGGACGCCGCTCATGACATCGCCGCCGGTAAGCTCACCACCAACGAAGCCCGCAAGCGCCTGCGTGCAGCACTCCGCTCTGCCGGGTATGAACCCGCAGACCACGAGCGCGGGGGGATTCATGACCTCTCCTCCCGCCGCCGTATGGAGGTGACACTCAAGACGAATGTGGACATGGCTCGCGGGTGGATGCAGCGCGAGCAGATGAAGAGGGACATCACCGCCCCGGGGCTCCGACTCTTCCGCGCTCAAAAAGCCGAGCAGCCTCGCAACCGGGCAGACCGCTGGAAGACCGCCGCCGATGCCGTCAACTGGCAGGGCGTAGCACGCGATGGGCAGATGGTGGCACTCATTGAGAGCCCGATATGGGAAAAGCTCAGCCGATTTGGCCAACCCTACCCGCCCTTCGACTTCGGCAGCAAAATGCGAGTCAAGTCCGTCCCCTACGATGAATGCGAACAGCTGGGGCTGCTGGATTCCCCCCAACAACCCACCGAGCTGGAACCGGAGGAATACGACCCGGAGCAGGACCCGCTGTATGAACCTCGAAAGGTTGAAAAATCGCCAGAGGAGCAGCGACTGGCTGCTATCAAAGAGGAACAACAGAAAAAACTTTTCCGGGAGTATGAAGAGGGGCGTAAAGAATGGGAACGCCACACCGCACCACCCACCGCGGCCGAACAGACAGGGAAAGAACGCCATGATTTCGAGAAGGTTCGCACTGCCCTGCTATCGTTCAACGAAAATACAAGCATAGACCTGCGCCACTATTCGCAAGAACTGCAAGCTCTGCTTATAAAAGCCACGCAAGGTATCGCCCGCGTGGAAGATGGCCGCCTGGTGATGATAGACAAGAATGGCACTCGCCCCTATACCTGGCAGGAAATCGGCGAAATCATTACCATGGAAGGGCCGGATGGTGTACCGAGCCTACAGGCCGAGGTGGCAAGGCAGGCTATCAACAACAATGCGGATTTGAACAAGAGCGCACCGGACGATCCGCGCCGCCCGGTGCTTATCGCCCTGCGCGACCGTATCATCCCCACGGTGTCGGATGGCAGCGACCCCAAAATGACCATACACCGTGCGCTGTCTTTTTCGGATGAAGTCAAATTCAACACTGTGCTGCAAAGTCTCCTTGCGGTGGATGCCAATAATGAATCCTGGTATCGTTCCCTGCCGGGTTTTATAGTGGATAGCTGGAATAATAATCAAGCAACGATTCACCGCTATGCGCACAAGCGCTACAGCATTATTCTGCACATGAATAAGTACCGCAGTCGCCGCCGTATCGATGGGCTCTACAAACACATTCGCACAGACAAAAAGCCCCCGCTGGGTATCGAGTCAGAGGGCGAAAGCTGGATGGCCGGGGATATCCCCCTGCGCCTTGTGAGCCGCAACCCCAAAATCACAACAACCGAGGATGGAAAGGTTACCTATGAATTCTGGGTGGAAGAGCCTTGATTTATCGCCATTGTTTGCGGATACCTTCCTCAACAGTAAGCGGGCGGCGGTGAGCCGGCATTTCAATGTAGCGCCCGGCCTCAATAATAGCACGCCCGAGGGCGTCTTGCTCCTTCCACCACTCCGTAGCATGTTCACGCTTCGCCACCTCAAACTCCGCCGGGGGCTGGTGGAGCTTTTTGGCTTTATTTTTGGTAGGGCGTGCCTTCATGCCCTGAGTGTAGCATAGTGAACAGATAATACAAGCTTTTTATGTTGAATTTAACCATCCGCAGCGGTTTACCTTCTCATCGGAGCAGCAAACTTTCCTGTCTCGGCGTAGCTCCGTTGGAGCGTAGACGGAAGTCCGCAAATCCACCACATAACCCACAAACCACATACCCAATTCCGCACCCCACAACCAGGCAAACCACAGCCACAAACCACATCCTTATAACATCACGCCTCTTCTGCCTCGACGCCTCCTCCTCCATAGCAGCTTTTAACTCAGCAAAGCGCTTATTACTCAGCTTTGTCACAACCTCACTCAGTTCACCCTCAAACCGCCTCCGCCACAGCTCCCTCTCTCGCATCAAATGCTCCTCACCGCACCTCATCAACTGCTCAGCCCGTTGCCGGGCAAGTACCCGCTTCGAACCATACAGCAGCCCACTCTCAGCTATAGCCATTATCCGCCGACCTTCACGCAGCGATATATTATCACACGGGTAACATATCGGCATCCTTACCGCATTACCCCTTTTGATTAATTTAAGCGCTTTCTCTACTTCATCATTCATTACTCCTCTAAAATAGCAGATTGTTAACCTGTCGTCACGTTTATTTATCATGTTAATTCCTATCAATCTTGACTTAAATCATTATCTCACCTCACAACAGATATCTACTGTAAGCTCAGCGGCAGCACATGCTGTCGCGGCTCTCGTTCGCACACACCTGCGTAAACTGCCGGGTAAATCATTCTACAAACAAGCAGCCGATTCCACATCCGTCTCTTCTCACAATAATGCCCACTGCGTTACCATCTCAAAAAAAGGTATCGCCCTTCAATTTTTCGGCGGCACTGTTTGCCCAACCGGCCGCATCTCTCCGGTCACAGGCCGTCCGACCCGCGCACTTCTCATACCTCTCGTCCCCAAAACTCAATTTCATAATCTCTCATCTGCAGCGTTTATTCTCTCATCCCGTTCAGGCTCTCTTCTCCTCGTTTCTAAACAACATCCTGCCCACTCATTTACGCCTATCGCTCTTCTCCGCAAATCAGCTACCATCAAACCTCACCCTCACATCCTGCCATCACATTCGCAAATCAAATCAACAGCAGCTAAAGCCGCAGCCGCAGCTCTGGCTCATATCCTTTCAAACTGAAACTCCTATCTTTGACACTATACAACATGCAAGACTCCGATATCAACATCAATATCCGTACCTCTGTAGACAATATCGCATTCCGGCAGCAAGCCATCGCACAAGCAGAATCCGAGCGCATCGCTCGCGCCGCTCTCCGTGCTCAAATCCGCGCAGATATTCAGCGCGAAATCGCGGAACTATCGGCTCAATCACCACAGCCCGGCGATAACATCCCAAATTTCATGCCTGTCATATATAACGCACCCAAAGCCCTCGCAGAAACAATTGCTCCGGGCTTCTGGGATAAACAGGCAAAGAAACTTTCTATAGCCATCTCAGATGGTGCAGCTGCAATCTCTCAAAAATTTCAGCAACTCACAGGTGCCAATGGCACTCCCATAGTCGACTCATTCTCCCTCAAACCTTCCCCGAGCATCACTCTACAACTTCAAAACCTTAACGCTACACTTCAAACCATTGCTGACGCCGAAGCTCAGGACTCAACTCCAATTACACACTTCTCACAAGTACCTCAACAAATTATAGAAGAACTCCGCAATAATTACGCAGATTCACCTCCTGTCCATCCCGACCGCGACCGCTATCAGGAGCAACGCGCCGATTACGAATCCATGCTCTCATCCGGTTACACACCCGAAGAGCTAACCGAAATCTTCGGCCGGTCACTCATTGAACAATTCGAGGCAGATGCTGCAACATCCTCCCCGAACTATGAAGATAAACGCGCTGAGTACGAATCCATGCGCTCTTCCGGTTACACACCCGAAGAGCTATCCGAAATCTTCGGCAAATCTCTCATCAAAAGCTTCGAACGCGATGCTGCCCAACAGCAATCTAAACCCTCACCCCCCGCCGCACTCTACAAGAATGAAGTGGCGCAGCGCCGAAGCGCCGACAAAAACAAGGCCGCTGTGGATGCCGCGCGCAAAAAGGCAGAGGGCGCCGCCCCCACCCAAGACAAGCGCACCGATGCCGTGCTGAGCGAAGCTCAGCAACTCGCCAACCGCATAGCAAAGGGTGAGGCTCTGGACGGCCGCTCTGCCGAGCAGCTGCTCGACCTCTGGAAACAGGCTCAGGCCACCAGAGATAAAAAGGATGACGCATTCGTTGCACAACTCATCCAACTCATGCAAACCCAGGCAGATGTCGGCGCACGACTGCAGGCCGAAATCCGTACCCTCAAACGTAAAACCGAAAAACTCACTAACCGTAATTACGATTGATATGAGCACCTACCGCTACAATATCCATGAACTGGAGAAGCTTGGCACAACCGCCGCAAGCCTGCATTACCGTACAGATGCTGCGGATGAACTCACCCTCACCATCATCCCCACCGCCTATGGCTCAGACTTCCCCTGGAGCCCTCTCGACCGAGTGGAGCTCTTTGCCGTGGTGGAGGGGCAGCGCCGCTGCGTGTTCTCCGGCGTAGTACCCATGCGCGGCGGGGTAGCACTCAGCGGCGGTGCCGCCCCCACCATGCAGCTGCGCGCCTGCTCAGACTACTACCTGCTCGGCCAAACCGTCTACGCCAAGGTCGATGCCGCCACCGGTACTGCCATGGCAGAGCAGGATGCTGAGCTGGTGCCGCTGGGTGAGTTCGCCCGCAAAATCTTTAACTGGGCAAGCGGGTGGAGCGGTACCGCCATTACCTCAGGTCTGACCGTTACAAGTGGCCTGGGTACGGTGCCTGCACCGGTGAGCTCCGGCTCAACCTCATGCGCAGCTATGATTGAGCAAGCGCTCCAATGGCAACCCGATGCCCTCATTTGCCAGCGTTACGATGCCGAAAACGGCCACAGGCTTACCCTCGGCCGCCCTTCCGCCTACCCCTTGCTCACTCTGCGCCGGAAGGAGGGGCTCACCGATATTGCGGTAACCCCTCGCAGCGATTTAGTGCCGCCGGTCTGCGCCCTGGTCGGTGCCGTGCACGGCGTGTGGCCCGCCGGGGCAGATGTGCGCCGACCGGGGGCCTTCGTGTACGCGGTGCCCCGCGCCTCCGTAAACTCCCCGGCTGCCGAAAGTACCGGTGCCGGCTGTGGCGGCAACCCCGGGGGGCAAAAAATGGTGGTGCGCGGTTACCGCCTGCCGAAAGAATTCCGCCTGAGCCAGCTCAGTGAATATGCAAGCCGCGCCTTACAACAGCCAACAGACGAACAGAAAAAAATCCTCCTCCGCTACTTTCCCCAGCTCGAGCCCCTGATGAGCTACCTGCAGGACTTCATAGGCCAGTACAATTCCTATCAGGAAGGCGCCATGTCTGCCATTTCCGCCGCCACGCAGACCCTGCGCTCCATCGCCAAGGGCCAGTAAGCCATCACGGAGCTTCCATGTCACAGGTCAACG
>CALFTQ010000025.1 GCA_937916135.1 uncultured Verrucomicrobiales bacterium | reverse complement strand
CGCTGCACGCGGCCGCAGACTGGTGGAGTTTTTTCCGGGAGAATAGCGACAAATCTGCCACCTGTGTTGATATACTGCTGAAAGCGGGGGCTGATGCATCGGCCATGGCAGACACATGGATTGGCACCCCACTGGATGTTGCCCTCAAAAACAACCACCACCCAGAGGCATGTCTGCTGCGACTGGCTGGAAAGCAGCAAAAATCACCCATCATGCAAGCCGTGTGGGAGGCGAATACGGAAACACTGGGCACTCTGCTGACGCAGCAGCCGGGCAATATCGGGCAGCTGCTCGGCAAAAAATCCACCGTCAACGATACGGATGAATTCCAAAACACGCCGTTGCACATAGCGACCCTGCCGGGACGCACGGCTTGTCTGCCGCTTCTTCTCCGCGCCGGAGCCAAACCGAATATCACGAACAAGGAAGGCATTACCCCCCTGATGCTGGCCACCCTCATGGGTAATGCAGAAGCGGTCAACGTCTTGCTGAACGCCGGGGCGTCCACGGAAATGGCGGATGACAAGAACAACACCCCCCTGATGCACGCGGTGAGGCTTAGGGACACGGCGTGTGTCCGCACTCTCCTGAAAGCGGGAGCAAAGGTAAACCACCGCAACCATCGCCGTGACACAGCATTGCACAAATCCGTAGGCAACGCTGACATTATGCAGCTGCTGATAGCCGCCGGGGCAAAACTGAACGCCGAAGATCAGAACGGCATGACTCCGCTGGCAGATTGCGCCCATTCTTTCGACACTGAGAAGAACCGTGCCTGCGTACGTTTGCTCATTGCCGCTGGCGCTGATATCAACCATCCGGAATGCAGGGGAATCCCACCCCTCTACTGGGCGGCTTGCAGCACGGGGAGCGGAGCCATGCTGCGCCTGCTGATTGAATCCGGAGCCGATGTCAACCAGTGCGACCAAAGCGGCATGACTCCGCTTCATTGTGCCGCAATGGGGAAGAATCCGGAAGCGGTCCGGCTTCTGCTGGCGGCCGGGGCAGACCCCACCGCCGCCTGTGCCGAAGGACGCACGCCACGCGACTATGCCAAAGGGAAAGAAGCCAAGGAGATACGGGATATCCTGGCAGATGCTCTGAGAGCACGAGGAATCTCGCTCACTCAGGGGCCGGTGATGCCGGTTAAGGAGATACGCCGCAAGCTGCGCCGCAAAGCCATCGTCCTTCACAGCTCCCCGGTAACAGCTCCCGCGCAGGAACTCGAAAGCTGCCTAGGCGGCGTCACCCGCCAATGGCCGGGCGAGGATTGGCCCACAGACGCAGCCGGGAATAAGCTGGTGCCACTGGCCACTCTCTGCCTCAAGGGGCTGCCTGCTCTGCCCGCCGCCCTCAAAAAAGTGGCTCTCATCACCATATATGCGCCGGTAAATGTCGAGATGCAGGCCGGTGAAGAAATAACAAACCTCGGGTTCGTGCTGCGCACCTATGCTGACACAGCCGATCTGGTGCCTTGCAATCACACGACACAACAACTGACCTCCTGCCTTCTCACCCCCGAGCTGGTCAAAAATGATATGCCCAAGAACCCGAACTGCGGCGGGAACGAGGAGCTTTGGGACAACATCGATGAAACGGAACGCGCCTTGGAGATCGCGTACCGGGAAGATATCATGGAGGCGGACTATGAGGTCCATAAAATCGGCGGTTACCCCACCTACGCACAGGAGGAACCGGAAATTCCCGGCGGATATTCCTTCGTATTGCAAATCTGCACGGACACCACCGCCGGACTCAGTATATGGGATGACGGCAATTACTATTTCTACTACAACTCACGGAAAAAAGCATGGCTGGTACACACGGATTCATACTAACCACGACACAGAGCTCACTCATCGTTGGTGAAAGTAGACACTGACAATATGCCACTGCGAGCATCTCCGGAAATAATCGACTTATAATGAAGCGTTAAAGATTATAGTTCAACGAAGTGAAAATCCGGCACTTTTTTCACATTTGTGGTACGGATTCGGTGCCGGGAAGTATTATCTTATGTAAAGGAGATAGAGAATAATGAAG
>CALFTQ010000024.1 GCA_937916135.1 uncultured Verrucomicrobiales bacterium | reverse complement strand
GCCTGACTTTATACTTCGCACTTCCCACTTCGTACCTCGTACTTCTTCAAATTCCAATTTGTCCGTCACCCCCAATGCGGATAACACATCAATCTTTAATTGCCTCATCAATAAAGATGGTGGTGGTGTGCGCATTTGGCGGAGTGGAAATGGGAATCTGGCAGAGGGAGGGGAGGCGTCTTCCCAAATGTTGCTGATATTTCTGCTTCTTACAAAATCTTTGGGACACGTGCGGCTATATCGCGCACCGTAGACATTCGCCTTGCTCCGCGCGGGTGAATGTGATAGAATGCGCGCAACATGAAAATTGCCGTCATTGGAAAAGGTGGGCGCGAGCAGGCTCTGGTAGAGACCCTGGCCGCCAGCCCGTGCAAACCCGAGCTCTACACGTTCCCCGGTAGCGATGCCATCTGCCGGACTGCCACCCGCATCGAGGCCGATGGTTTCGATGCCCTCATCCAGTGGATGGTGGACAACAAGATTGACCTCTGCGTGGCCGGCGAGGAAAGCTACCTGGTGAAGGAAGATGGCCTGGCCAACCGCTGCGCCGCTGCCGGTATTCCCTGCTGGGGGCCGCAGAAGGAGAGTGCCCAGCTGGAGGCCTCCAAGGAGTTCGCCAAGAATTTCCTGCTGCGCCACAGCATCCCCACCGGCATGGCCACCGCCGTGGAGAGCTATGATGAAGCCATCGCAGCCATTAATGGCCAGTACCCCACCGTGCTGAAGTTCGACGGCCTGGCCGCCGGCAAGGGCGTGGCCGTGTGCCCGGATGCAGCCAGCGCAGAGGAGTTCCTCAACGAGGTGTTCATCCAGAAGCGTTTCGGCGCAGGCCGCCTGCTGGTGGAGGAATTCCTCACCGGCCCGGAAATTTCCATCTTCGGCGCCATCTGCGATGATAAGTACCTCATCCTCTGCCCGGCCCGCGACTACAAGCGCCTGGAAGTGGGTGATGCCGGCCCCAACACCGGCGGCATGGGCGCCGTGGCTTCCCGCCAGCTCGCCTCGCCGGAGCTCATCAAGACCATCGAGGAAACCATCGTGGCTCCCACGGTGCGTGGCCTGCAGGCAGATGGCCTGCCCTACCGCGGCTTCCTGTATTTCGGGCTCATGCTCACCCCGCAGGGTCCCAAGGTGATTGAGTACAACTGCCGCTTCGGCGACCCTGAGTGCGAGGCCGTGATGCCTCTGCTGCAGGGCGACCTGGCCACCTTCTGCCTCAAGGGTGCCCAGGGCGATTTCGCCCCTGAGCTCATCTCCTTCAACGAGGGCTGGAGCATCTGCTGCATCCTCGCCAGCGCCGGCTACCCCGCCAGCTCCCACAGCGGCGACCTCATCTCCGGCCTCGAATCCTGCGATGCCCGCGTGTTCCACTGCGGCACGAAGAAGACCCCCGAGGGCTGGGTGACCGCCGGTGGCCGTGTGCTCGCCATCGTGGCCCAGGGCGATACGCTCGATGCCGCCCGCACCAAGGCCCATGCCGAGGCCGCCAAGGTCGATTTTGCCGGCTCCCAGCGCCGCTCCGATATCGGCTACGCCAATATGTAACGGTAGATGAATCTGGAACACCAGTGCCTGGAGTGGAAGGCATCCTGGAAGGATGACCATCTCCGCGAAATCTGTGCATTTGCCAATGCTCAGGGTGGCACCTTGTGCATCGGTCTGGATGACCACGGACAGGTTACTGGTGTTCCGGAGTCTGCTGCCAGGAAACTCCTGGAGAATCTGCCCAACAAGGTTCGCGATGTGATGGGTGTGCAGGTGGATGTGAACCTGCGAAAGCATGCGGATTTGTTCTGGGTTGAGGTCGTGGTTCCTGCTGTGAGTTCGCCTGTTTCCTGCCGCGGTGAGTTCTACTATCGCAGCGGCAGCGTCTGTCAGCAGCTCACCGGGACTGCGCTGACTCATTTTCTGCTGGAGAAGACCGGGGCTCAGTGGGATGGTATTTCCGTAGACCGCGTAACACCTGCTGACCTGGATTCCATCAGTTTCGAGATTTTTCAGAGGGAGGCTCTGAAAAATCGCCGTATGAACCCTGAGGATTTTGAAATATCCCGCCACGAGCTTCTGCAGCGTCTGGAATTGCTGGATGACCGTGACCGGCTCAATCGTGCCGCCATTCTTCTTTTCCACCCGCGCCCCACACGCTGGTTCCCCGGTGCATTTATCAAGGTGGGCTTTTTTGAGAATGATGCCGAAATCCTCTACGATGACCTTCTGGAGGGTTCTCTCTTCCGCCAGGCGGATCAGGTGATTGACCTCATTTACACCAAGTACATGCGTGCCTGGATTTCGTACGATGGTATCACCCGGGTGGATCGCTATCCCTTCCCTCGTACGGCGATTCGCGAGGCGGTGTTCAATGCTATCATTCACTCCGACTATTCCAGCGGTGTGCCTATCCAGATTCGCGTGTATGATAACAAGGTTGTCATTTACAATCAGGCCCGAATCCCCATGCAGTGGGTGATTGAAGGCGCGCTGGATAAGCACGGCTCCAAGGCTATCAACCCCCTTATTGCACGCGCGTTCTACCGCGCCGGTCATGTCGAGTCCTGGGGCCGCGGTATCAAGCGCATCGCAGATGCCTGCCGCGAATATGGAACAGCCCCTCAGACCTATTCTTTTACTGATAGAGAGGTTGTAACAGTGTTTGAAGTGTCTGGTCCTGATGAACGGTCTCCAAGGTTTACAGACCGTCAACTTTCCATAGTTGCATGGCTGAGAGAGCATCCGGACTCATCCAGAAAGGATGTGGCTTCAGGAATGGGGTTGAGCATTGCTACATTGAAGCGGGAGTTTGATGAGTTGTCGCGATTGGGGGTATTGGTACGTGTAGGTGAAAAGAAGGCGGCCAAATGGAATGTCTTGTAGGCTGCCTTTATGATTGAATAGAGGCGAATTGTTCAATGAACCTGTAAATGAGCCGATAAATGAGCCGATAAATGAGTTTGGAGCGAAAAGCGTAAACTAATGATAGTAAGCGTAAAGGATATTTTATAGGTTTTCTTGCGTGCTGGATTGAATAAGAGAATGAGCCGATAAATGAGCCGATAAATGAGCCTGTAAATGAGCCTGCGGCGGGTACGCGATGGCCTGATTAGAATTTAACACCAAAGTGATAAAATGATGAACGAGAAATCTGCTGAATTCCTGAGCGAATATCTGGAGACTCCGGCGCCCACGGGGCTGGAGATGGATGCGCAGCGCCTGTGGGCGGACTATATCCGCCCGTATACGGACGAGGTGCAGTGCGATGCGTATGGCTCCACCTGGGCGCTGCTGCGCGCGGCGGAGGCGGGGGCCCCCACCCTCATGCTCGATGCGCATGCGGATGAAATCGGCTTCTCTATCCGCTATATTGACGAGAGCGGCTATGCCCGCGTAGAGCGCGTGGGCGGCAGCGATGTGAGCATCGCCCGCGGGCGGCGCATCCGCTTCCTGGGCACGGATGGCGAGGTTATCGGCATCACCGGCAACACGGCTATCCACCTGCGAGGCGGTGCGGCGGATGAGAAGGCCCCCAAGCTCCACGAGCTCTATGTGGATTTCGGCTGTGATTCCCGCGAGGAGGTGGAGGCCCTGGGGCTCCGCGTAGGCAGCGTGGGGGTGTATTGCGATGGCCCGCTCATGCTGAACGATGGCCGCCGCCTGGTCTGCCGCGCACTGGATGACCGCCTCTGCGGCTTCATCCTGGCAGAGGTTGCCCGCACCCTGGCTGAGAAGGGAATCAAACCCGCATGGAATGTGGTCTTTGCCAACACAGTGCAGGAAGAAATAGGCTGCGTGGGTGCGGGTATGCTTGCCTTCCGCCTGCAGCCGGATGCCGCCATCTGCCTGGATGTGACCCACGCCACCGATTCCCCCGGCCTGGATAAGGGGCGCTATGGCGATGTGCGCCTGGGGCAAGGCGGTTGCCTCAGCTTCGGGCCTGTCTGCCACCCGAATGTGAATGCCCGCCTGGAGCTCCTGGCCTACGAGCAGGAAATCCCCATGCAGCGCGAAACCACGGGCCGCTCCACCGGCACCAACACAGACCAGGTGTACCGCTCCCGCAGCGGCGTGCCGGCCACCTGCTTCTCCCTCCCCCTGCGCTATATGCACAGCCCCGTGGAGACTGCCGATATGCGCGATGTGCAGAGCTGCATCGACCTCCTCGTGGCCTTTGTCGCCAGCCTTTCCCCGCAGGACGATTTCCGCCACAGACTGTAAACCGGTGCTCTGGCGCGCACGCCAGAGCGGCTGAGCTCCCGAGCCCCGGAAAAAACGAAGTCCATTTGCCGGGGTGACAAGGCCAGAGACTCGCAAGACCGGCGCGCCGTCATATACGACGGCGCGCCTTGCTTATTTCAACTTCAGTGGCTCTATCTCACCGCCACGCTTGCGGATGCGCTGAGGCTCGGGGCGCTTGAGGCGGAGCTTCACGCGGTGACGGTAACCGCCGGCCTCAGTACGCACCCGCACCGTGGTGAAGCGGGCTTTATCCGTCTCATGGCCTGCACCGGCGGGTGAAGCGGTGGGGGCGGCCTGCACCTCACAATAGATGGCCTTCAGTCTTTCCAGGTAAGCGGGGTCGGCCGCGGCTTCCTGCAGCAGCGCATTGGTGGGCGCCTGCGCAGACTCCTCCACCCCGGCGGGGTCAGCCACGGGAGCCACCTCGGGGGCATCCATGCGGGCAGCATCGCGCTCCTGAATAATCTTCTCCATCTCGGGATCCTTCTTCAGGAGTTCGGCAGCCTCGGCCTCCGGGTTCACAGACTGCAGAATATCCTCACCGGGTTGCAAGGCGCTGTCCGGGTGGTTGCGCAGGTATTTCTCGAACTCCGGGTCGGGCTCGGCGCCGTGCTGAATGGCGCGGTCATAGGCACGGGCGGCATTGGGAATCTGCTTCAGCTCAGCATACAGGCGGGCCATGTTGTAGTGCGCATCGCCCAGGCCGGGCTTCAGTTTGAGCGCAGCGGCAAAGTGTTTCAGCGCCAGGTCAAACTGCCCGCTCACGCCCTCGATATTGGCCAGGTAGAAGAAAGCCTCTGCGTTGCCGGGGTCAAGCTCAATGGTGCGGGTGAACATGCGGGCCGCTTCATCCAGGCGGTCCAGGCGGTAATAGCTCACACCGGCCAGGAAATAGGAGATGGCCAGATCCGGTGCCAGGCGGGTGGCGCGGGAGAAAAACTCCAGCGATTCCTCGCACTTGTTGCGATAGAGGAGGATGGTACCCAGGTTCACCAGGCCGGCCACGTGGTCCGGCTGGGCATCGTACAGCGTGCGGTAAAGCTGCTCGGCAGCAGTGTAGCGCCCCTTGGTGAAGGCCTTGGAAGCCAGGTCGGCCAAGGCCTGCATCTGCAAGCCCTCGCGCACAGCCTTGGCGCTTTCACCTTCTCTGCCACTGGTGGCAGCCTCCATCACCCGGCGCTCAGCATCCGTGAGGTCGAGGGTGCTTTCCTCATCCAGCTTCTGCAGGGCGCTCAGGGTGGCGGGGTCCTGATTCTTGAGCTGCTTGTAGGTCTCGATGAGGAGCTTGCGGCCCTCCTCCTGCATGGCCAGGCTGCGGCGCTGCTTGGCAATCACCTCTCGCAGCAGCTCGTTTTCCTCTGCCAGGGCGGGGTCCACCGGCCCCTGGGCAGCGTTCTTATCCAGGTCTGCCTCAATGTTGTTGAGCCGCTCGGTGAGCTCGGACACGCGGCGGCGGTAGCCCATGTTCTCCTCATAGATACCGCTCATCTCATCGCGGAGGCGGTCAGCCTCGCCGCGGGCAGAATCCAGCTGCTGCTGGAGCACACTGCGCTCGTCTTCGGAACCGGCGGCGCGGCCCTCCAGCTCCGCAATGCGGGCCAGGGCCTCCTTCAGCTGCTGGTCGAGTGTCAGGTTCTGGTCGAGCAGCGCCTTGGTCTTCTCCGGGCTGTTGAGCTCCACAATGGCGCGGAGCTGCTCGTTTTCCGCCTTCAGGGCATCACGCTCGCGGGTGACGCGGGCCAGTTCCTCCTGGGTCTGGGCCAGGTCGGTCTCCAGCTCGGTGATGCGGGCCTCAGCCCTCTGGCGGGCTTCCTCGCTGGCGCGATACTTGGCCTCCAGCTCGGCAAGCTGCTGGGTAAGGGAGTTCACCACCTCATTGCCGGCGCTGCGCTCGGTCGTAACCTGCTTCTGGAGCTGCTCATAGCGGTCCTTGTACATCTGCTGCTCCAGGCGGGCAGAAGTGAGCTGCCGCTGGGAATCCTCGTATTTGGAGTTCAGCTCGCGGTAGGCAGCGGCCATCTTGCGGCATTCTTCCTGAGCGGCGGCCAGGGCGTTGTAAAGCTTCTTATCCGTAGTGTCGTAGTCCGGCAGCTCCACCGGGCGGTACTCGCTGTTGATGGGGTCGTACGGGCGGGTGCTGCCGGGCAGCTCCATCTCCATGGCCAGCGGGCGCCCAGGCTGGCGACCGGTGGGGATGGGTGCCTCTGCAGATTTCTTGCGGTAACCGGCCAGGTTTTCCGCCAGCAGACGGCGGCGGGTGGATACCAGGTTACTCTTCCAGTTCGGGAAATCCTTCACGATACCGGCCAGCACCTTCTCAGCCTGCTGCCCCTTGGAAATGGCAGCGTTGTAGTTCTGCTGGGCTGCCAGCTGCTCCGATTCGCGGCACAAGCGGTATGCAGTCAGATAATACTCTGCCGGGTCCATGACTCGCTGGCGGGCAGCTGGTTGGGCCGAGGTACCCTGTGCCTGCAGCGGGGCAACTCCGGCCAGCGCCAGAGCACAGAAAACAACCAAGCAATATTGATGTGTAGCGGTCATGTTGCAGAATATGCCATCATGATAACTTGCATCCCCCGCGCGAATCAAGCCGTAAACGTGTATGCCCGTGACATGCAGGAGAGCACGACTAATACAATAAATGAGAATTTGAAGAAGTACGAGGTGCGAAGTGGGAAGTGCGAAGTATAAAGTCAGGCAGGCTGGCGCCTGCAGGTGTATTCGCCTGATAACAAATGGCGAGCCGCATGGCTCGCGGAACTTTCACTTCGTACCTCCCACCTCGTACTTCGTACCTTTGTCGGAACGACAAACAGCAGTTTATCGCTTTCATTTTACATTTTGACTTACATAGTCCTTGCGGCGGCAGAGTGAATCAGGTACAATGGCGGACGTGAGTTACCAGGTTTTTGCCAGAAAATACCGCCCCCGCACCTTCAAGGACGTGCTGGGCCAGGATCATGTTGTGCGCACGCTGTGCAACGCCATTGAACAGAAGCGCCTGGCGCATGCCTACCTTTTCGTGGGCCCGCGCGGCACCGGCAAAACCTCCACCGCCCGTATCTTTGCCAAGGCACTCAACTGCAGCGGCGGCCCCAAGGTCGATTTTGACCCGGATGAGGACGTGTGCCAGGAGATTGCAGAAGGCCGCAGCCTGGATGTGCTGGAGATTGACGGCGCCTCCAACCGCGGTATCGACAACATCCGCGACCTGCGCGACAACGTGCAGTTCACGCCCACCCGCGGGCAGTACCGCATCATCTACATCGATGAGGTGCACATGCTCACCAAGGAATCCTTCAACGCGCTGCTGAAGACCCTGGAGGAACCCCCGGCGCACGTGATGTTCATCTTCGCCACCACGGAGCCGCACAAGATTCTGCCCACCATCCTCTCGCGCTGCCAGCGTTTCGACCTGCGCCCGATTCCGGCAGATATCATCGCGAACCACCTGGTGAACATAGCCGCCAATGAAGGGGTGACCCTCACCCTGCCGGCGGCCTTTGCCATTGCCCGCGTAGCCGATGGCGGCATGCGCGACGCCCAGTCCATGCTCGACCAGCTCGTCTCCTTCTGCGGCAACAACATCAATGAACAGGACGTAAACGACATTTTCGGCGTGACCAGCCGTGAGACCGTGGCCCGCGCCCTGGCCTACATCCTGGATCGCCAGCTGCCCAGCCTGCTGCACCTGGTGCATGAGCTTTCCGAAGCCGGGCGCGATATGGGCCAGCTGCTCAGCGAAATCATGGGCGCCGTGCGCGAGCTGCTCATCAGCAAAGTGGCGCCGCAGGAAGCCAGCCTGGCCATGCCCGAAGAGTGGCGGGATACCCTCAACCAGCTCATCGCCCGCACCCCGGCAGATAAGATTGTGCGGCTCATGGAGGTGCTCTCCGGCACCGAGGAGCACATGCGCTGGAGCACCAACAAGCGCCTGCACCTCGAAATGGGCCTCATCCAGGCTGTTCATTCCCTGGCAGAGGCCAACATCAGCGATATTATCCGCGCGCTCAACGGCGCCCCCCTGCCGGAAACCCCCATCGCCACCACCCAGCTGCCGGCGGTGAATATGGCACCTGCCGCCCCGGCCCCGCAACCCGTGCCCCAGCCTGCGGCTCCGGCCCCCGCTCCACCACCTGCTGCCCCGGCACCCGCTCCACCTGCGCCGGAGCCGGTGCCCATGCCTGAGCCCGCGCCCATGCCGGCAGGTCTGGAACCCATCGATGATGAGCCTCCCAGTTTTGAGCTGAGCCCGGCTCCGGAAGAGGCACCGCCCGCCGTGTCTGACGACGAGCCGGCCGGGATGATGGCGTGTGAACTGCCGGCCGAAGGCCCCATGACCCCGGAAGGCTGGGACTCCCTGATAGCCGCCATGCGCGAAGCTTCTCCCCTGCAGACCAGTGCCGTGGGCAACACCATGTTCATTGCAGACGACGATGGCCTGGTCACAGTGGCCATTCACCCCACAGATACCGACACGCGCGATGCCCTGCTGGGCGACAACCTCAGGGAACTGATGGTTGCGCTGGCACCGAAATTCTGCGGCCACGGCATCACCCTGCGCATCGTCACAGATGACAGCGTGCCGCCACCCGTGGTGGAGGAGCTGCCACCGCCTGCCCCCATGCCAGTGCCGGCTCCCCGCCCGGCCGCAGCCCCCAGACCCAAGGCACCGGAAAAGAAACCCGAAACCGAAAAACCCGCCGCCCCGGCCTCCCTCAAACCCACGGATGAGGAATTCTACCGCGACCCGCTCATCGAGCTCGCCCTCAAGGAATTCCACGCTACTCTCATCAAATAACCTTCAACACCACACACTGATATGAACCTGCAGAAACTCATGAAGCAAGCCCAGGCCATGCAGGCCAACATGGCC
>CALFTQ010000023.1 GCA_937916135.1 uncultured Verrucomicrobiales bacterium | reverse complement strand
AAAACCGCCCGCTGGGTTCCTTCATCTTCCTGGGCCCCACCGGCGTGGGCAAGACTGAGCTGGCCAAGGCACTGGCCGAGTTCCTCTTCGACGACGAAGCCGCCATGGTTCGCATCGACATGAGTGAGTATATGGAAAAGCACAGCGTCTCCCGCCTTATCGGAGCGCCCCCAGGCTATGTGGGCTACGATGAGGGCGGCCAGCTCACCGAGGCGGTGCGCCGCAGGCCGTACAGCGTGGTGCTCTTCGATGAAATTGAGAAGGCGCACCCGGATGTATTCAACGTACTGCTCCAGGTGCTGGACGATGGCCGCATCACCGATGGTCAGGGCCGCACGGTGGATTTCACCAACACCGTGCTCATCATGACCAGCAACATCGGCAGCCAGTTCATCCTGAACGAAACCGATGCCGCCACCCGCAACACCCGCGCCCTGGATGCCCTCCGCGGCCACTTCCGCCCGGAATTCCTCAACCGCATCGATGAAATCATCATCTTCGACCGCCTGCAGGGCGAGGACCTCAAGCAGATTGTGGGTATCCAGCTGCGCCGCGTGCTCAAGCGGCTCGAAAACCGCGGGCTCCGCATGCAGCTCAGCGATGCCGCCGCCGCCCTCGTGGCCGAGCACGGCTACGACCCCGTCTACGGCGCCCGCCCGCTCAAACGCGCCATCCAGCACGATATCCTCGACCCGCTCAGCATGGCGATTCTCGAGGGGCGTTATCCGGAAGGCAGCGTAATTCTCGTGGACACAGAAGACGGCAAAATCGTCTTCAGATGATTTTGCCCTCTTCCATCCCCCGGCCCCCCCGGGCCGGGGGATTTCATACGCCCGCCCCGCGGGCGTATTTCATGCAGGGCGCAGCCCGGCTTTCATACCGCCCGGCAGGGCGGTATTTACTTACTTGCTGCGCAAGTATGAAAATACCGCAGCACAGCTGCGGTATGAAATACGCCCTGCGGGCGTATGAAATCCCCTCGCTGCGCTCGGGGATGCTAATCGCCACTCGCGTTGCTCGTGGCGATTAGGCTTGCAAGGCCTATACCTATCTGCTACAATACTCCCCACACGTTATGACCCCCAAACACATAGTTGCCGTTATCGACTACGGCTCACAGTACACGCAGCTGATTGTACGCCGCGTGCGTGAGCTGGGCTTCCTCGCCAAGCTGTATGCGCTGGAGGACCTGCATGAAATCAGCGAGCCGGGTGCCATCATCCTTTCCGGCGGCCCGCGCAGCACATCGGAACCGGATGCTCCGGATATTGATTTTGAGTGGCTCACCAGCTTTGGTGTGCCGGTGCTGGGCGTGTGCTACGGCATGCAGCTCCTGAACATCAAGACAGGCGGCACAGTGCGCCCCAGCAACAAGCGCGAGTACGGCCCCGCCGCCCTGGTGCCGGAGAAGCTGGAGGGGCTGTATGCGGATATGAGCCCGTCCTCCCAGGTGTGGATGAGCCACTCCGACACGGTGGACCACCTGGCCGATAACTGCCGCGTGATTGCCCGCAACAGCGAGGGTGTGCCGGTTTCCCTGCAGTGGGGCGAGCAGATGTTCGGCATCCAGTTCCACCCGGAGGTGACCCACTCCCACGAGGGCCGCACCATCCTGAAGAATTTCCTTTCCTACGCCACAAACCTGGCTAAATTCGACATTGGCGACTTCAAGCGCGAGCTCATCGAAGACATCCGCGCCAAGGTGGGCGACAAGCAGGTGGTCTGCGGTGTTTCCGGCGGTGTGGACAGCACCGTGCTGGCCGTGCTGCTGCACGAAGCCGGTGTGAATGTGCGCTGCATCTTCGTGGACAACGGCCTGCTGCGCAAGGACGAAGCCAAGGAAGTGCAGGCCAACTTCGAACGCATGGGCGTGAAGATTGAGACCGTGGACGCCAGCGAGCGATTCCTGGCCGCTCTGGCCGGCGAGACCGCCCCTGAGAAGAAGCGCCGCATCATCGGCAACCTGTTCATCGATGTGTTCTGGGATGCCGTGGGCGATGCCGAGATGCTGGCCCAGGGTACCCTGTACCCGGACGTGATTGAAAGCGCCTCCAACGCCAAGAGCAAGGCCTCCGTCATCAAGACCCACCACAACCGCGTGGAGCGCGTGCTCAAGATGCAGGAGGAAGGCAAGGTGATTGAGCCGCTGGCCTTCCTGTTCAAGGACGAAGTGCGCGAGCTGGGTGCCTCCATGGGCATCTCGCACGACATCCTGTGGCGCCACCCCTTCCCCGGCCCCGGCCTGGCCGTGCGCTGCCCAGGCGAGGTCACCAAGGAACGCCTGGATATCATCCGCGAATGCGATGCCATCTTCATCGGCACGCTGCGCAAGTGGGACTGGTACGACAAGTGCTGGCAGGCCTACGCCGGTCTCATCCCCGTGAAGACGGTGGGCGTGAAGGGCGACGAGCGCTCCTATGAGTTTGCCACCAACCTGCGAGCCATCGTCTCCGAGGACGCCATGACCGCTGACTGGGTGCAGCTGCCCTACGAGCTGCTGCGCGAGGCCTCCAACCGCATTCTGAACGAGGTTTCCGGCATCAACCGCGTGCTCTACGATGTAAGCACCAAGCCGCCGGCATCCATCGAATGGGAGTAAAGGATTTTCTCCCCTCCCCCCTCACAAGCGGGCGCAGCAGCTGCTGCGCCCGCTTTTCCTCACGTTTCAGTACGGGGCCCGATAAATGGGAATTTGCAGAAGTACGAGGTACGAAGTGGGAAGTGCGAAGTATAAAGTCAGGCAGGCTGGCGCCTGCAGGTGTTTTCTATTGATAACAAATGGCGAGCCGCAAGGCTCGCGGAACTTTCACTTCGTACCTCCCACCTCGTACTTCGTACTTTTGTCGGAACGACAAATTCCAATTTGACGTTCTTCCAAAGCAATATTCTTTAGCTGCCGCAGCAATAATTGCGTCAATAACTATTCACCTTTCTTTTCCGGCAGGCAGGCCTCGATGAGCCGGCAGGTGAGGCCTATGGGCAGGGCGGCCACTCCGGCTGCCACGGTAACTGCGGTGCCGGCAATGCTCAGGGGGGCATCCACCGCCACTGCGGTGAGCGCACCCAGCGGGTAGGCGTAGTATTTGTGCGCATCGGTCCGGGGGTGCATGCGGTGGTTTTTCAGCGTGCGGTCAGCAGTCACGCCGAGGCTGTGGAAGGCTTTCACCGGCAGCAGGCGTGCAGTGGCCGGGAGTTGTTTCAGGTCGCCGCCGGAATCGGCGCGGATTTCGAGGCGTATCACATAATCTGAGCCTTTATCAAGAGCGCTTTGAACCTCGGCGGCGCTTTGTTCTGTGAGCGGCAGGTAGACGGTCTCCATCTTCTCCTCATCGGGGCAGAAGGTGGCCATGCCGGTGCCTCTCAGCATGACCCAGTGGAAGGGGTATCCCCCATAGCACCCGCGCCCCGGGCCGTGGTAAGCCTTGGTGTAAAACCTGCTGCCGGCCTGGTAGAGCTCCGGCTCTGCCGGTTGGAACCAGGCCTCGTCCACCACCTTGGCGCGTTGCCAGGCATATTGGTGCAGCTGGGTGTAGCACCCGCTCAGCCCCAGGGCGCAGAGGGCGGCGGTAAATAGGTGAATGGTTCTGGAGTTCATGGGAAATCAGCTATCAAATCCTGAATTTTGCCTGCTCAGAAACTCCGGAGCAGCGGTGAGTATGATTTTACCTTGTTCGGTATTGATTTCGTCATTTTCTGATTCCGTCACGATGATAGCCTTGCGCAGCCCTGTTTCTACCATGGCTTCGCACAGAGCCCGCAGTTCTCGCTGGCGGGTATCGGGGGTATTCAGATTGGCGCAGACCTGCACCAGTAGTTTTTCGTGAGTGCTGGGGTGAACGGCGAGGAAGTCTACCTCGTGGCCTGCCTGGGTTTTGTAATAGTATACCTCAGGGGTGTTGCGGCGCAGGGAAAGGAACACCATATTCTCCAGCATCTGGCCCTGTAGTTCGCTGAATGTACCGCAAAGTGACTTCACCATAGCGTGGTCGATGCAGTAGACCTTACGCATGAGCCGGAAACGTTCGCTGGCTGAAGCAGAACAAGCCGGGATGCAGAACAGGAAATAGGCATCCTCCAGCCAGGCGATGTATTGCTGAATGGTTTCTTTGCTGATACTGATGCCACTGCTGCGGAAATCGTTGCTGAGTTTGTTGATGGAAAGCTGCGCTCCGATGCGGCCCAGCATGCGGCGAGCCAGCTGTTTCAGGACGAGCGGCTGGCTTACGTTGTAGCGTTCCACTACATCGCGGTAAAGAAGGGCATCAAAGTAATCCTGGTGCAGGCGTATGCGCCAGTTGGGTGCTATTCCGTAAGCTTCAGGGAATCCTCCTTCTTCCCGATAGGTCGACCATGCGTTCTGCACTGCCAGCTTGCGGCTGGTGCCGTAACCGCTTCGGGGTATCCCGCGACGCTCCAGATATTCTCCGAAGGAAAAGGGGAACAATTCCCAGGAAAGCGAGCGCCCACGCAGGGCTGTGTGGATTTCTCTGCTCAGCATAGCAGCGGAGGAACCTGTGATATAGATTTCACAGTTTTCCTCGCGGCGCAGACGCTCCACAAACAGTTCCCAATGCGGATGCATCTGGATTTCATCGAAGCAGAAATACACCTTTTCTTTCCCACGCTTATGCGGATACATGCTGTAGTATGCTTCGAAAAGCTCATTCCAGCCGGTGCTGCCCATGTCAGCCAGGCGCTCATCCGCAAAATTAATCATGAGCATATTCTCCCTGGGTATTCCCTGGGCGGACAGTTTCTGGAATTGTTGCTGCATCAGAGTGGATTTTCCACATCTTCGCACGCCGACACAGACGGTTACTTTGTCCGCCAGTGCTGTCAGCTCCAGATCCCGTTTGCTGCCGCCTCGGAGTTCCTGCTCCTGACTGCTCGCTATCAGTTCTGTAAATATCTCGCGAAGATTCTGTCTCATGTCGCCTTTATACCAAATTCTTTACGCCGTAGCAAGAAAGAATTTGAAATTCTTTACGTTTGGGCGGTAAAGATTATAAAATTCTTTGCGCCTGAGCGGTAAAGATTCTGGCCGAAGATACCCCAAAAAACCCTGCCGTGGTGGGCAGGGGTTTTGGAGAATTGCTGTGCAGCTTCGCTTTAGAAGTTGCAACGCAGGGCGGTGGTGAATTCCCAGCCGTTGTAGTAGTCCTTGCCGTCCTTGCGGGCGGTGGTGTACTCTGCGCCGAACATAATCTTGGCGGCGTCCTTGTGCTTGGCAGAGGCATACACATTGGCGCCGAGGTAGAAGGCGTGCAGGCTGTCCACCCAGGAGGCACGGTTGGTCTGGGTGCAGATGTAGCGGTCGGCGCCGAGCTTGCAGGCGTCGTGGCCGGTCATGCCGGTGTAGCGGAAGACGAGGTCCACATGCGGGTGCACGGCGTAGACGGGCTGGAGCTGGAGGCCGATGTTGTTGGTGCCGTTGCCATCCTGCTGCTCAAAGGCAGCCACCAGGTTGGTGGTGAAGGTGAGCTTGTTGTGCTTGATTTCATAGCCCAGGGAGACGGCGTCCTTGAAGTCGATGCCGTAGTTGTTGGCGCCGGGCTTGCGGCGGCCGTGGTAGGCGTTGTTGAAATCGTGGGCATATTCACCGGAGATGGCGTGGTAGCCGCTTTCGGTCACGTTGAACTTGTGCGTGGCACCGATGATGGCGAAGCACTTGTCCTCCCAGCCGAACTCACCGTCGAAGCCCTCGCCGCGGGAGTATTTATCACCGTGGCCGTGGTTGCAGGAGCTGCAGGCGCGGTCGTTGGCCATGACCTGAAGGTAGAGAATGTTCTTCTTATCCGGCGAGGTGTAGTTCACCTCCACACCCCAGTTGGTATCCAGCGCGAACTGGTTGGCCACGTAGGAGCGCTCCACGCAGGGGATGCTGGCGTTGGACATGCGGAAATCGGAGGTGAAGCTCGGTGCGAACTTACCGGCGCGCACGCTGAGGCCCTTCACGGCGGAGATGTTCTGCTTCAGCCAGATATCGTAGAACCCAGTATAGGAGTAGTTCTTTTTGGTGCGGCCGCCGGAGTAGGTGTCGCGCACGGGCAGGCCGCCGATGCGCACGTAGGTGTGGAACTGGGTGCCGGTGCGGGTGTACACATTGGCGCCAATCCAGTTGCGGCGGAATTCATCGTTGTAGGGCGTGCCGCCGTCCTTGATGAAGTGGCGGTTGCTGCCGTTGGGCTGCACCACCCCCATCTGCCACTGCTGGCGGGTGATCAGGTTTACCTTGGTGATGAAGGTGTCCTTGTTTTCGTAGACCACCAGGGCCTGTTTCACGGCTTCCACCCAGTCGGTGGGGGTGGGCTTGGTATTCAGGGTGATGGCATCGCCGGCGCAGGCGGCGCCGGCGAGAGCCAGGGAGAGAGTTGCGGCTTTCATGGTGTTCAGCGCAGCTTGGTGAAGAGGGTGGTCGGATCCAGCACGGGCATGTACTCGGTGTGGTCCAGGCCGGCATCCAGCACATAGAGGGTGAGCAGGCGCTTCACCGTGGCCAGCAGCTTCTCCGGCTGCCAGGGCTTCTCGATGTAGTTGTCGATGTGGCCGTCGTTGATGGCGTTGATGGTATCGGCATGCGTGGCCTGGCCGGTGAGCAGCACCTTGCGGGTCTTCGTGAAGCGGCGGTCGCTGGCCACTTTGCCCAGCAGCTCGGTGCCGGTCTCGCCGGGCATCACCTGGTCAGAGATGACGATGGCCACATGGTCGCCGTCGTCGTCAATCTGGTCAATGAGCTGCATGCAGTCTGCCACGCTGGAGGCTTCCTCCAGGCGCACATGGCTGGTGAGGGGGCGCAGGTCGCGCATTACGGAATCCAGCACTTCCTGCTGGTCGTCTACACAGATGATATTAAGCGTTTCCATTGAATTGAGTGGTGGGGAGGTTGATGGTGAATGAGGTTTCCTGGTCGTTGCTGCGCACTTCGATAGTGCCGTTGTAGCTGTCTACCACGCGGCGGACAATGGCCAGGCCAAGACCGAGCCCGAAATCCAGGCCCAGTTTCTTGGTGGTGAAATTGGGGTTGAATATTTTATTGAGGTTTTCTTCGTCAATGGCGGGGCCATTGTTGGCGATGGTCACGGAGACGTATTCCGTGGGCAGGAGCTGCACGCCCTGCACATGGCAGCACTCGCCGGTGATGCGGATGGCCGGGGCTTCTGTGCCGCCATGTTCCATGGCATCGCAGGCGTTTTTGATGATGTTGCTCCAGACCTGCACCAGCTCCGTGATATCGGCGGTGATGCCGGGCATGGGAGAGAACTGGGTGGTGACGCTCACGCGCTTGAGCCTGTTGTGCAGGAGGTTCAGGGCATCAGTCACGCTCTGTTCCACGCTGGTATCGGGCTCGCGGGTGCTGTTGCCGCCGCCCAGCAGTTTCACGGCGCGCACAATGCCGGTAGCCAGCTTGGAGGCCATGCGCATGTCGCGCAGGTCGTGGCCGAGCTCCCAGAAGCGGTAGTTCTTCTTCACGTTGCGGATGAAGCGGCCGGAGAGCTTGTCGCCGTCTTCCGTGTTGGGGAAGATGTGGGCAAGCACTTTGGCGGCTTCCTGCGGCAGCTTGAACTCGCGTTCGTAGTAACGGGCCGCGCTGCGCAGCTCCTGGGCAGAGATGAAGGAGTTATCCTCGAAACCGTAGGAGAAGAGCAAGGCGTTGTTCTTGTCGTCGTCCTCCAGATATTCCTGCAGGCTGTCGGCCACGAATTCAGTGCGGCGGGAGAGCACGCCCACGGCGTTGTTCAGCTCGTGGGCAATGCCGGCAGAAAGCTGGGCCAGCGAGCTGGCCATCTCTGCCCGCTGCAGCACGCGCAGTGCTTCCTCCTTTTCGGAGGTCTTGGTGAAGATGCGGGAGTTGCGGGCGGCCAGCTCATGCACCAGCACCGGGATGAACTGCCGCTCAAAGCACCCGTATTTCTCCGGCTCCACCACCTCCGTGGTGTCGTCCACATAGGTCACCACGGAGTCTTCCAGCGCCACGATGTGGTTGGAGCTGCGGTAGGAGCGGGAGAAAAATGCCTGAACGCAGACGTAGGAACCGGCCTCGGCGCGGAATACTTCGTAGCCACGGGTGTTGCTTTCCACCGGCAGGTCGACTCCGGCATAGGAGTCGGCCCGGCGGAAAGCGGCAAAGCTGCCCTTCTGCACATAGTACACGCGGCGGCACTCCTCGCCCTGGTCCACCAGCTGCTCGCCCTCCGCGAGCTCGATGGTGCGGCCGGGGTCGCTGAAGTACACGGCGTTGATGCGCTCGAGCGGTTCGATAATCTGTTCAGGTATGTGGTGCATGTGCGTATCGGATCGTTATCAGCCGAAGAAGCCGATAGCACCCAGCAGGGCCATGAGGCCGATGGAGAATGCCAGGCCAATCAGGCAGAGGATGGTGCCGGAAATAGCCATGCCCTTCTGCTCCACGTGGCCGGTGGCATAGGCCATGGCGTTCGGCGGGGTGGAAATCGGCAGGGCCATACCCAGGGAGGAAGCGAAGGCGATAGTCACCAGCAGGCCGATGGCGCCGGGAGCATCCATGGAGCCGCCGGCCACCATGCCGGCTGCCACACTGGCCATGATGGGCATGAGCAGGGCGGCGGTGGCCGTGTGGCTCATGAAGGTGGCCATGAAGAGGCAGATGAGGCTGGCACCCACGATGAGGGCCATGCTGTTCCACTCAGCAAACGGGATGGAGTTGATGAGGTCGTTGGCGAGCTTGGTCTCGCCCAGGGCCACACCCAGGGCAAAGCCGCCGGCCACCAGCCAGAGCACGTCCCAGCTCATGGACTTGAGGTCCTTCTTGGTGATGACACCGGTCACGGAGAACACGGCGATGGGCACAATGGCCACGCTGTTGGCGTCCAGCCCGTGGTACTGCTTGGGAATCACCCACAGGAGGATGGTCACGATGAAGGTGATATACACCACCCAGGCCTTGGGCGTGGTCATGAACTTGCCCTTCATTTCCTTGGCCAGGTCCAGGCTCTTCTGGTCAATGGGGAACATCTTGAGCAGGAGGAACCAGCCGATGAGCAGCATGATGATGACGAAGGGAACACCGAACATCATCCAGTCACCGAAGGTCACGTTCCAGCCGTTCTCCTGCATGAACTTCAGGGCAATGGCGTTGGGCGGCGTGCCGATGGGGGTGCCGATACCACCCACGTTGGCACCAATTGGGATGCAGAGGGCAAAGGCAGCGCGGCCGCGGTCCTCCGGCTTGAAGAGGGCCAGCACCGGGGTGAGCAGGGCCAGCATCATGGCGGCGGTGGCCGTGTTGCTCATGAACATGGAGAAGAGGGCGGTCACGCTCATCAGACCCAGCAGCACATACTTCGGGTTCGTGCCGAAGGGCTTGAGCAGCACGCGGGCCAGGTTGATATCCAGGCGGAACTTGGTGGCGGCATCAGCCAGGAAGAAACCACCAAGGAACAGGATGATGATGGGGTCAGCAAAGGTGGCGAAGATGCTCTTCTGCTGGGTCTGGTTCACCAGGTCCAGCTTGGAGATGCGGGCGCTCACCTCGCCATCGAACAGGCGGCCGGCGGCTTCCTTCAGGGCGGTGGCCTGGGCGGCATCAGTCTTGCCGGCGACCACGGGCTTCAGGATGGCGGTGTTGATGGTGCTGCGCACGGCATCCGGGGTGAGGTTGGTCACTTTCTTGAGCGATTCCACCACGCTGGCCTGCGTGGCCTTCACCACCTCGGCATTGGCACCGGGGCCGTAGGCATCGGCCACAATGGCCTCCACTGCCGGCTTGTCAAACTTATCAACCTTCAGGAAGTTGAGGGAGGTATTGGAGGTGCCCAGCAGCGCCAGCGTAATCACCAGCACTGAGGTGGTCCAGATCGGAATGACCTCCAGAATCCACATGAGAGCGGCAAACACGAAAAGCGCAATCACGCGCGTCTGAATCGGGTTCACCGGCAGGCCCCACTCCTCGAAGGGCATGAACATCATGCTGCCGCTGAGCAGCAGCACGACCAGCAACTTGATTATTGTTTTTGTTACCTGAGACATAACTATTCGAATTGAGTTCTCAGCACAGGTCGGGCGCAAAGCGCACACCGCCTCGCGCGCGAGCGTGCGGGAACAGGCTTGTGCTACCCGGTACTCTACACCATTCCGGCGTCAATGGCAAGTTTTTGTTGGCGAAATTCCGCGCCGGATATGCGCATCCCTAATATTTTGCACTTATAGAAACAGCAACAACTTTTTTTAAAGAAGCCCCACTATGGCCGAAAATCGAAACGTATCGGACTGAAAGCCCGAGGAATTCCGAGCCTGCGGTGAGTGAAAGGCCAGAGGCAGGGGCACAATGCTTCCCCCTCATCCTCTATGTAGAGAGGGCGTTTATTGCCTCATTCCGCCTCATCCTGCGGGTGGTGGAGAGCTTTGTACACAACGCTGCCTATGGCCCAGGAGGCGGTCACCCACCCCAGCAACAGGAAGAACAGCGCATTGTACCTGGCATACCGATGCAGGAAACCGGGCTTCCGGTACACGATGCGCAGGAGCTCCCCCGGCTCCACCTGCCAGATATGCAGGATAAGCAGAATCAGCAATCCCAGCGCCAGCGCAGCCGCAAGCACATAATACCCACGGCGGCGAGCCTCCACATCATCCACCCAGGCGTTGTAACACACCAGGCCCAGCAGAACCACCACCATGATAATGCCCCACGGGCCATATGGTGTCCCGGCCAGGTATGCGGTATCAGCAAGCAGCGCATTCATGCAGCATGGTATATCATGACTCAACCCGGGAGGCAATCTGTTTGCCTCCCTCAAAAAAAAATCAACCGCACCGGGATTTCTCACCGGTGCAGTTGTGAAAAATATCAGTTTCCGGGGTCGGCTCAGGCCTCGGCAGCGGCTTCCTCAGCGGGGGCCACGACCTCACCCTTCACCACGAGCACCACCTTCACAGTGGCGGTCACCTGGGCGTGCAGCTTGGCAGCCACCTCGTAGGTGCCGGACTTCTTGAGCGGCTTCTCCAGCTCGATGGCGTGGCGATCGATTTCGATACCCTGAGCGGCCAGGCCCTCAGCAATCTGCTGGTTGGTGATGGCGCCGAACACCTTGCCATTCTCGCCGGCCTCGAGGGTCAGGTTGACCGTGACGGCAGCAATCTTGGCAGCGATCTCCTGGAAGTTGGCCAGCTCGGCGGCCTCGCGCTCAGCGCGCTTCTTCTGGAGCATGTTGATGAAACGCTGGTTGGCGGGAGTCGCCTCGAACGCAAGACCCTGAGGAATCAGGTAGTTGCGGCCGTAACCAGCCTTCACGGTAACGAGGTCGGCTTCACAGCCCAGACCTTCAATCTTCGTAGCGAGAATAACATTCATGTTTGCCATAACTCAGTAATATTGGGTTTGGTGAGCCGCAAAGATGCACCAATACCGCCTGAAAGTCAAGTCAAAAATGAATTTATGAGGGAACTTTGTCCGGGGCATGGAACGTCAGCCCCCCCGTGCCCCGATAGCTACAAATCCCAATTTATCGCGCTCAGCACTCAAACTTTGGGACACGCGTGCGGCTTTTTTTCATACCGCTGACTTTATTCTTGCATTGGAAAGCAGAATATGCAAAATACTAACAGTATCGTCACCTCCTTGATTAACATGAAGAATTTTCTATCATTCACCTGCCTGCTGAGCTGCTGCCTCCTGGTAGCAGGGGCCTTAGTTTCCTGCGACAGCCCCTACGAACAGAAAGAGGCCAAATTCAGCAAGGCAATGGATCTGAATGCAGATAAATACCTGCTTGGCCTGCCGCATGGCGCCAAGGCCATGCATGTGGGCGAAAAAATCTTCACGCAAGCCCGCCACAGCTACTACGCTAATAACCACGCAGCATACAGAGCCCTGCTCCAGGGGGAAATCGACGGCTACTTGTACGACAGCCATGCCGTGGACTACCTGGCTGCAAGTTCTCCGGATCTGGCCGTCCTGCCCGACCCGGTCGGGAAGGTGGACATTGCCATTGGCATTGCGCCCAAGAACGCCGATCTGCTGCCCGCCATCAACGCCTTCATCGACCAGTACAAGAAAGATGGCACTTATGAAGCTATGTACGAGAGATGGGTCTCACATCCCGAATCCAGGAGCTCCCTGGGATATGAGAAACTTGAAGTACCCCAAATGCCCCACATAGCAACCCCGGAAGAGCCCACCCGCACCCTGATAGTGGGCACCAGCCGGGAGGTGGAGCCCATGTGCTTCGCAAGCACCGACAGTGCGACAGAAGGCGAACTCACCGGGTTCGATATGGAACTTCTCCGCCGCCTGGCCCTGCACCTCAATGCGAAGGTAGAAATACGGGAGATGAACTACGTGACGATGATTGACCAATTGTCTGCAGACAAGATTGACCTTGTCATCGCCGGTCTCAACCGGACCGAAGAGCGAGAAAAGCGCAACATCATCTTCAGCAAAAACTACATCAACTCCAACATTGTGATGCTGGTGCGCAGCAACCAGGTGGCTGAAAAAAGCAAATGACCCTTTCCAGCCACAGGTCGTCTTGAAAAGAACAATTCTGCATCGCAGCCATCGTCCCACAGCACCGCGCAGAAACGCACGGAAAGGGCAGGAAATGAGCTTGACCCGCGCAAGCAGAGTATGCTAGTATGAAGGGCTGACAAGGGGAGCCCTTCATACTATGTATATCAACCGTGAGATATCCTGGCTGGAATTCAACCAGCGCGTGCTCAACCAGGCACTGCGCCCGGAGCTGCCGCTGCTGGAGCGCATCAAGTTCCTGGCCATCAGCGCGAGCAACCTGGATGAGTTCTTCCAGGTGCGGGTGGGCGGGCTCACCCTGCTGCGCCAGACCGGCAAGTTCAAGCCGGATCTCACCGGGCTATCCCCCAGCGAGCAGCTGGATCGCATCCGCGAGCGCGCCGGAGCCATGGTGGATGAGCAGTACCGCTTGCTCCAGCAGGTACTCATGCCGCTCATGCAGGAAGCCGGGCTGAGCCCGCTGCCACTGGAAGAGCTCACCGAGGCCCAGCACGCCGGTATCGAAGAATATTTCATCAGCAACATCGCGCCGGTGCTCACCCCGCTGGCCCTGGAGGTGGAGCAGCCCCCCATGCTGCCGAACCTGAGCCTGATTCTGGGAGTGGAATTGCAGCCGGAGGGAGCGGCAGAATCAAGATTCGTGGCCATTACCCTGCCGGATGTACTACCCCGCCGCGTACAATCTGCCCTGCTGGGGCGCAATGGGTATGTGATGCTGGAGGACGTGGTGAGCACCTTCTGCCCCCTGCTCTTCCCCGGCGAAACCGTCGTGAGCACCACCCCCTTCCGCGTTACCCGCAATGGGGACATCGCCGTTGCAGAGGAAGAAGGCGGCGATTTCGCCCGCGAAATGGAAAGCGTGCTCGTTGCCCGCAAGTTCTCCGACTGCGTGCGACTGGAGCTGCCGGAAGGCACATCTGAACCGCTCATCCGCCGCATATCCGCCATCGTAGGGGCGGAAGCCGGCTCCACCTACCGGGTGCCGGGCTTCCTGCGGCTGGTGGATTTCGGGCAGATGGCCTTTGACCCCGGCAACGACCAGCACAAAGTGCAGGCCTGGACGCCCTGCTGGCCCGCCGCGGTAGATGCCTCGCTGAGCATGTTCGAAAACATCGCTCAGGGGGATATCCTCATCCACAACCCGTACGAAAGCTACGAACCCGTGGTGAAGCTCATCGAAGAAGCCGCGGAGGACCCGGACGTCATCGCCATCAAGCAGGTGCTCTACCGCACCGCGAAGAACTCCCGCTTCATCTCTGCCCTGTGCCGCGCGGCCGAGACCGGCAAGCAGGTCACCGTGCTGGTGGAGCTCAAAGCGCGCTTCGATGAGCTGCACAACCTGGCCCAGGCCGAGAAACTGCAACGCTCCGGCGTGCAGGTAGTCTATGGCGTCAAGGGGTTCAAGACGCACGCCAAGATTCTGCTCATCGTGCGGCGGGAAAACGGCGGGCTGCGCCGCTACTGCCACATTGGCACCGGCAACTACAACGAAAACACCGCCCGCATCTACAGCGACCTCTCCCTGCTCACCTGCGATGAGCACCTGGGGGCAGATGCCTCCCAGTTCTTCAACTCCGTGACCGGCCTCACGCGGCTCATGCGCTTCCGCCGCATGTACCCGGCCCCTTCGGCCATGAAAGCCAGGCTGCTGGAGCTCATTGCCGCCGAAACCCACCGGGCCGAAATGGGAGAGCGCGCCCTCATCCGCGCCAAGATGAACTCCCTGAACGATGTGGAGATGATGCAGGCGCTGGAGCAGGCCGCCGAAGCCGGGGTGCAGATTCAGTTGAACATCCGCGGCATATGCTGCTGGGCCCCCACCAGCGAAAAGGCACAGTCCTGCACCCGCATCACCAGCATTGTGGACCGCTACCTGGAGCACGCCCGCCTCTTCCATTTTCACAATGGCGGCAACCCACTCGTCTACATGGCCAGCGCCGATTGGATGAGCCGCAACCTGGATCGCCGTGTAGAGCTGCTCATCCCCATTGAGGATTCAGAACTCATTCACCGCGTGCTGGATATACTGGATGCCTGCTTCAAGGACAACACCCAGGCCAGCGACATGGCACCGAACGGCTCCTACCACCCCGCCACAGGCCGCAAGAAGCCCTTTGCCATGCAAGCCCACCTGCAGCGCCAGGCCCGCCGCCGCGCCCGCAACCGCGAGATGGACAACAAGCGCATCCTCGAACCCCACAAGCCCAGGAAGCAGGGGTAAGGGCACACTACTTCCTGAAGCAGATTTGCAAGGGCTGCAGGCCTCCCGCCGTTACTCCACCACGCGGAGATTGGGAATAGCCTGCTGCTGCAGCTGGGAGTTCACGGCATCCACGGCAGCGCGATCCACATAGATGGTATAGGGCGCTTTGTTGAACTCCAGGCAGATGATGCCGTTTTCCGTCTGAGCATCCAGCAACTCCGGCAGTTCCTCAAAATTCTTCACGGGCTGGCCGTTCACCGCAATCAAGCGGCAGAAGCGCAGCTCATCATACCCCTGTGTAGCCGCAGTGGGCAGCACATAAGTGAGCCCGACAATCTCAGAGCAGCCTTCTTCCTGCAGCTTCTCCTGAGCCTGCTCCAGCATCTGCAACTCCAGGGGGAGAAGGCCGTTATTCCGGTTGCGAAGCTCATTCACATAAGTACTGGTAAGCGGTTGGAAGAGCAGACCTCCCCACATGATATAACGCGGCTGCGTGCCTGTTTTCTGCGGGCGGAACAGGGAGCTCTCAATTGCCTTGCGATCCATCTTCACGGAAACCTGCTGAGTTTCACCCTCGCGACTGAGCGTGAGCTGCAGTTCCTGCCCCTGGTCCTTCATGCCACGCAGAAGCACCGCAGCGTGGTGCAACCCATAGCGCGGGTGGTTGCAGCGGCCCTGGTTATCCAGCGGCATCCCCTCCAGCGCGGTAAGCACATCGCCCACCTTCACACCGGCTTCCTCCGCAGCACTTCCGGGCATCACCTTACTGATATACAGGCCGTTGGCAGATGCATCCAGCTTCAGATACTTGCGGAACACGGGATCATCCAGCGGGGTGAGCTGCAGACCCAGCACCGGCACACCAGGTTGTTCCTGCGTCAGGAAACGCTGAATCAGCTCTGCATTCACCACCTGCAAGAGCTGCTCCTGCTTCTTATAGCCCAATCCCAGAGCACTCAATTTACCATCGCGAACCACAGGAGAACCAGCAGTCAGCCCCTCCGGCAATGGGCGGGCGGCCCGCATCACCATAAGCGGCACTGCGTCCCCGCCTGCGCTCTCTGCCTGCAAATCCACATGCACAGGCTCCACGCCGTTAAGCAAGCCGGCAAACTGAGCCTGGTCCCCCCGGTTCAGAGCCTCACCCAGCGGCAACGCCGTACGTAAATCAAAGAAAGAAGCATCTGCCTCGTTAGCCACTGTGAGCAGCGCAAGGTTCATCTCTTCATCATACCGCACCACACGGGCAGGCACAGAGCGGCTTCCATCCGGCAGCTTTAATTCCACATAAGTGGCAGCCCGCACCACGCGGCCCGGCGTCAGCACGCGCCCTTCTCCCATATAAACGCCCAGCGCGCGGGATTCACGGGGAGTCTCTTTCTCCCACGGGCGCATATGGTTAAATTCCTGCAGTGTTGATTCAACCACCAACAGGCAATCTGCCGGTTCCGCAGGAGCCGGCGGCGGTTCCGGAGCGGAAGGCTCAGGGGCAACCTCATTCTGCGGTGGAGCCACCACTTGCGCAGCCTGTTGTTCCAGGCGTTTTTTCTTAAGAGCCGTGCGCTCCGTCGGTTTGCAGCCGCAGAACAGCACCGCCACCAGGGTAAGAAGAGAAAGAGTCCGAATCATAACACGGAAAAAGAAGCTGAAGTTTATTTAAGACGGGCAGACGCCTGAATGTTGTAACGCTCAGCAATGCGTTCGTTGGCGGCATCCACCGCAGCATTGTCTATCACCAGAGGTCGGGCAGCATCCGAAAGCTCGATAACGGTATACTCGGGCCGGGAGGTTCCTTCCACCGGATACAGCAGACTGTGCAGGTGGGCAAGCCCCTTCACCTCCACTCCGTTCACCTTGGCAACCAGGCCACGCCCCATATCATCAAAGCGCGCATTCACCTCGTCCGGCAGAGTGCGGGTCAGCAGCACCAGATCCTCCTTCTCCGCTGATTCGCCGCCTCGGGTAAAGCGGTCCAGTTCCACCATCACATCGCCCGATGGCACCTGGTGTGCATGCACCACATTGAAATCCAGCGGCTGGAACACCAGCCCCCCGAACACCACATAACGCGGCCGCTCATCATAGCGGTGGGAAAGCACGCGGATGGAAGGCAGGGGCGCCAGGGTGGCCTCCGTCTGCTGCACTTCACCACCACGCAGAATAGTGAACTGCACCTTCTCACCGGCAAAAGAGCGCTCTGCCAGCTCCTCCATACGCACACGCACCCCCTCCAGCTCAATCATGGCAGTGGCGTCCACCGGCAGGCCGTTCACCGCCAGCACCACATCTCCCACCTTCAACGCACCATCGCAGGAGCCACCTTTCACAATATCTGCAACCAGGCAGCCCAGGCCATTATCCGGCAGCCCGTAGTGGCGGCGCATAGCCTTATTTTCCATAGGCATGAACTGCGCGCCCATCTCCACATAGCCATCATAGCGGCCATCGGCCACGTCCTGCATAAAGTGGCGAATCACCGGCATGGGGATGACATAACCGGTGGAATTAGCCTTCAGCAAGCCTTGGAAAGCCACGCCAATTACCTTATCCCCCTTCAGCACAGGGCCACCGCTATTGCCGGGGTTGATGGCGGCATCCACCTGCAAGGCCAGGTGGGCAATGTTGCGCGGGTGGGCATACGGAATCGTATCGATACGGGAGACAATACCACGGGTTACGGAAAGGCGGTTACCGCCGATAGGGTAGCCGATGGCGCGAACCGTGTCCTCCAGCTGCGGCATTTCCTCGCTGAACTCCAGGCAGGGAACTCCTTCAAAAGCAGCTGCATCCTCGATTTCCAGCAGAGCCAGATCGGCATCATGCGCCACAAACTTCACCCTGGCAGGAATGCGGCGAGCATCTGCAAAGAGCGAGATATCAACCTTCTCCGCATTGGCCACCACGTGCGCATTCGTCATGAAAAGCCGGGGCGCCACTAGAAATCCCGTGCCGGTACCGCGTCCGAAATTGCCACCCTGCCAAGGTGTCTCGTAATCCGGGTTACGGTTCACGACCTCCACCTTCACAATGCCACGGTAAGCTGCCGCCATATCCGCAGCAGCCGAAGCAGTCTCCGCAGCCACAGGCTCCGCAGCAGGGGCGGGCTGCGGCTGCGCGGCGGGCTCAGCCACGGGTTCTGCAGCAGGGGCGGGCTGCGGCTGTGCGGCGGGCTCAGCCACGGGTTCTGCGGCAGGGGCGGGCTGCGGCTGCGCGGCGGGCTCAGCCACGGGCTCTGCGGCAGGGGCGGGCTGCGGCTGCTCGGCAGGCTCATCCACGGGTTCTGCGGCAGGGGCGGGCTGAGGCTGCTCGGCGGGCTCAACCACGGGCTCCGCAGCAGGGGCGGGCTGCGGTTCAGCAACAGATTCAGGAACCGCCACCGGTTCAGAGACAGATTCCGTTACCACAGCGTTTTCAACAGTCAGAGGCGTCTGCTCTGCCGGGGCGGCAGGCTCCGCTGCGGCACCCTCAGCCATGACAGGCAGTGCCGACATCAGCGCAAAAAAAGTGAGTTTCATCTTCACCTCGACATTCTGCCCCGCCGATGACGCCAAGTCAAGCAGAAATGACGTTCACCACGCGCACGTGCGCGAAATTCGCGCACTCGGGCGAATAGGCTTGCACCTGAGTCCGATAACTGGTAGAATGCGGCGCCGTGCAATCCATTTCACCCTACCAGAACCCTCTGTGGCCCGATGCCGCATGGGACGTTTCAGGCGCGTTCGTCAACGACCGCGAGCTGATAGCGTTCTACGACTACTGCAAACTTCTGCTGGGGTTCGAGGCATTCAATATCGTGCATGGTTCACCGCTCTGCGAGTGGAACTCCGGCCGCGTACTCAAGCACCTCATGCGCGAAGCGGAGGAAGTGCGCACCGCCGGGCTTGAATACGAGAAGCGCAACATTGCCGTCTACCTCACCTTCACCAACCTGCTGCTCACCGAGCAGCACCTGAAAGATGCCTTCGGCAACGCCCTCTGCATCTTCTTCTCCCGCCACAACCCGACAGGCAGGAACGCCGTCATCCTGGCCAGCGATATCCTGCGCGAACACATCCGCAAGGAATACCCCACGCTCAAAATCATCTCCTCCATCCTCAAAATCACCAACGGGGGCGGCAAAGGCAAGCTGGATGAGTACAAACGCCTGGCCGATGAATACGACGAAGTGATGGTACACCCGGACGATGTGCTGAACTACGACCTGCTGGAGCAGATTGAGGACAAGGAGCGCCACATCCTTCTCATCAACGAGTACTGCATCCGCAACTGCCCCATCCGCCCCTTCCACTACCACTCACTTTCCGAATCCGCACTGGCCTTCATGAGCTACGACAACTCCAAGTTCGAGAAGCGCCAGGCCACAAATGGCTGCCGCAGTCTCTACACCCTGCTGGCCGATGAGCACAAGAGCGTGCTGGCGCTGAACACGCCGGAAATCCAGAAGCTGCGCGACATGGGATTCCGCCACTTCAAGGTGCAGGGGCGCGGCCACGCCAACGCCTCCTCCATCCTCTTCGATTTGCTGCGACTCGCCCTGCGCAACGATGCACCGGGCGAAAACGCCATGCACCGCAACGGCCAGATGTTCTGGGAATCCATCCTGCCCCACTAAACAACCATGAGCACTCCGGAAATCACCCCCGAACAAGCCGTCGAAAACCTGCGTTTCCTGACACGGGACTACCTGCCGGCTGCCGAGTGGACCGTGGGCGGCGCCCTGCGCTTCGACAAGAGCCTGTTCACGCTCAATAACTTCCTGAGCCAGATGCTGGTCATCCGCCGCTTCAGCAATGTAGCCGGAGCCCCGCCCTGCGCCTGGTCGCTGGATTGGTTTGTGCAGCGCCGCCCCATCGCGTTCGATGCCTACTGCAACGCACTGGAAGCCTACGCCCAGCAGCAAACCGGCGTTATCCTGGTGTTCGACAACCCGAACCTGAGCGAGGCCAACCTGGAAGACCCCTACGGTCTGGGGCTGGTGAAAGAGCTCTATAACCGCGACCGCATCCGCAAGAATGCCGTCTGCGTGGCCAGCGATGCCCTGGCTGCCAGGCTCCGGGCAGAGCTGCCCAAGCTGAAAATCCACTGCCATGCGAACCGCCAGGTCATGGAAAAGGGCAAACGCAGTGCCGCTCTCTACAACAAGCTGGCCGCGCAGTATGACCGCGTGTGCCTGCACCCGGCAGATGCCGTGAAGCCCGGCATCATCAACGCTCTGGAAAACAAGGAGAAGTTCGACATCGTCATCAATGACCCCTGCCTGCGCACCTGCCCGGTACGCCGCGAGCACACCGCCCTGCTGGCGGAGATGCGCCGCGCGCCGTACGATACGGAGCTCATGCGCCGCCGCTCCGACCTCATCTCCCGCGTGGCCTGCCAGAAGACCAATCCCGCCGAGCTGCAGCAGAAAGCCAGCTGCAACCTCACCCGCGAGGAAGCCTGCGCCCTCTACGCCGCCGGATTCCGCAGCTTCATCATCCAGGCCCAGCAGTTCCGCAACGAAATGACCCTGCTCTGGGATATCTTCCACTGCATGCTCGACTACTCCCCGGAGCTCTGCAACAAGGCGGCCCTCATTGCCTCCTCCGGCATGGCTGAGTTCGGCAAACCCAGTTCTGACCTGCCCAGCGGACTCCGCCAGTTCAGTTTCACAAATTACGAATAAACACAAGAAGACAAGCACATGAAATACACCAATATATTCACATCCGAATCCGTAGGCGAGGGGCACCCCGACAAAGTGGCCGACCTCATCTCCGATTCCATTCTCGATGCCTGTCTGGCCCAGGACCCCACCAGCCGCGTGGCCTGCGAAACGCTGGTGAAAGATAACCACGTCGTGCTGGCCGGTGAGATTACCACCAAGGCTGTCATTGACTATGAGAAGATCGTGCGCGAAACCATCGCCGAAATCGGCTACCGCACCGCTGCGGATGATGCGCTCTTCAACGCCGAAAATGTAGACATCACCAATTACCTCTCCACCCAGAGCCCGGATATTGCCCAGGGCGTGGATGCCTGCGAGGCCGAGGGTAAGGAAGGCGCCGAGCAGGGCGCCGGTGACCAGGGCATCATGTTCGGCTATGCCTCCAACGAGACGCCGGAGCTCATGCCCGCTCCCATCATGTTCTCCCACCGCATCATGATGGAACTGGCCAAGGTGCGCCACAGCGGCGTGGTCACCTGGCTGCGCCCGGACAGCAAGAGCCAGGTGGCCGTGGAATACGGCGACAATGGCCGTCCTGCCCGCATCCTGAACGTGGTGCTCAGCACCCAGCACACAGAGGAGGTGGATATCGCCACCATCCGCGAGTTCTGCACCAACCTCATCCGCCGCTGCCTGCCGGCCGACCTCATCACCCCCGAGACTGAGTTCTTCATCAACCCCACCGGCCGCTTCGTCATCGGTGGCCCCCACGGCGACTCCGGCCTCACCGGCCGCAAGATTATCGTGGATACCTACGGCGGCATGGGCCGCCACGGCGGTGGCGCCTTCTCCGGCAAGGACTGCAGCAAGGTGGACCGCTCCGGCGCCTACATGTGCCGCTGGGTGGCCAAGCACGTGGTTGCCGCCGGCCTGGCCGACCGCTGCGAGCTCCAGGTGGGTTACGCCATCGGCAAGGCCAGCCCCGTCTCCATCATGATTGATGTCGAGACCTTCGGCACCGGCAAGGTGGACAAGCAGGTTATCATCGACCGCATCAACGAAGCCTTCTCCTTCAAACCGGCCGATATGGAGCGCGTGCTGGGTCTGCGCGAACCCATCTTCCGCAAGACCACCAACTACGGCCACTTCACCAAGGCCGACCTCCCCTGGGAACAGCTCGACCCCCGCTGCCTGAGCATCCTCATGGGCTAAAAAATGGCCGTTTTTTCATCCCCCGCACCGCAAGGCGCGGGGGATTTCATGATACACCACAAGGGTCATATCTCAGCCACTGCTTCAGCCAGGAGACTGATTGCATACAGAGGCAAATCAATTACCCGGTAACTTCCGGCGGGGCTATCCTTTGTAGCAGCGACCTCCACCCTATTATTGATGAGGCAATTAAAGATTGATGTGTTATCCGCATTGGTGGTGACGGAC
>CALFTQ010000022.1 GCA_937916135.1 uncultured Verrucomicrobiales bacterium | reverse complement strand
TGCCCAGCTCCAGGCCACTGGCACCCCAGGTGCCCTTCAGCTCGGTGCCGGAGATAGTCACATCCGTGGAGGTGATGGCGTTGTCGCCGCTCAGCTCGAGGGAGCCTCCGGTGCTGCTCAGCTTGCCGGAGATAGAGGTAGCCGTCAAAGCGCCGGTGTTGCTGATCTCGCAGGAAATATCGCCGGAGACGCCCAGGGTACCGCCTTCTTCCACGGTCACTGAGGTGGTGCCACCCAAGGCACCGAGGTTCAGCGTGCCGCCCTTCACCGTGATATCACCGGTCCAGGTCTCGGCCAGATCCGCCAGCGTGGTGGAGCCGGTATTGTTCTTCACAATAGAACCAGCACCGGCAATAACTGCCGTGGAAACAGCCCCTTCCGTCGTGGTGGCTAGCTCAAGAGTTGCCCCATCTGCGATGCTCACATTACTGCCGGTAAGACTGGCATTTCCGCTGAGACGCAGGGTGCCTTCATTCACGTTGACCTTAATCTTGGCCTCATCACCAATATTAAGCACACCCACGGTAGTTTCCAGAATACCATCTCCATTCTTGTTGAAGGTGCGATCGCCATTGTCTTCGCGCACGATACCCACATTGAGCAGCAGATCTGCCGTGTCGGTATCTGCCAGCACGGTGGCACGGGCAATATCAAAAGTGGTGATTGCTCGGCGAAGGGTGATCTTGTTGCCCTTGGCATCTATGCCATCATAGCCCCCCTCTGCAATACCAATGACAGACTGACCGGTGGCCGTAGCCTCAGTCATAACCAGATTACCTGTCGCATTATTGGAGTAGAAATCCCAGCCATCCAGACTTGATGCCGTGCTGCAGCCAAGTAACACCTTACCCTGATTCAGCACCACCGGCATGTTGCTGAAGGTGCTGTTGCTGGCTTCCATAATCCAGGTGCCGCCTTCTATGGTCAGTTTGCTGGCACCACCGGCAACAGGATTATTCCAGCCGAAAGAATCGCCCTTAGTCTTAAGGGTACCTTTCACCAGCAATTCTCCACCCAGGAAAGTATTTTCACCTCCGCTACTGATATAAAGTGTACCGCCTTGTTCCACCACGGTCGATGTAGCAGAAGAAAAGGCATGAGCCAATTCCAGAGTAGCACCGGAATGGATGGTGATATTGCCGGCATATAAGGAAGTCCCGGTCGTCTTAACGTAGACATTATCCGTAATTTCGGTTTCCATGGCAGCAGGGACAGAATTGCCACCGAAAGTGATAATGGCAGAATCGCCACCCATCAGCTTGATTTCACCACCATTGTTGGCAATGGCAGCCATCCCGGCAGTACTGCCCATAAGCTGAATGCTTCCCTGGTTTTCAATAGGCAGACTCACCTCATCTGCTGCAGAAATGGAAAGAGCACCGTTCTTCATCACTCGAACAGATGTGGCGGCAGTCTGCCCGATTGTCTCATATGCAACCGTATCCTTCACCACATGATAGGCGCTGGCAAGGGAGATGCAGCCGTCTGTAAGGGTGTATTCGGTACCGGAGTAAGTAACAGAGGTAAGAGCACCTGCGGTTTCTCCCGACATCTTCTGAATCGTAGCGCCATCTGAAGCATCGATAATCCTGTAGCTCAGCGAAGCCAGACCATTTTCAGTCGGCAGGGTACCATCCACCATCTCGAAGTTATCCAGCGAACCGATTACGAGGGATGCATTCTGCGCCAAGGTGACAGTGCCCGCAGCCCCCACTGTAAGAAGACCATTCAGATTCGTGTTGGTGGCAATCTCAAGTGTACCGCCAGTCACAGTAACAATACCGGCACCCAGTGCATTGACGCTGTTGGTCTTGATCTTGGAAGATTCAATGGTAAGGCCACCGGTGAAGGTATTGTTACCGCTCAGGGTCAGTTCCACATTCGCACCATCAGTGCCAGTGCGCAGCAGAGCCAGAGCCCCATCCGCGCCATCGGAAATATTGGAAGAAATAGTCCAACCGTTGGTCTTGCCAGATTCGTTGGTCAACGTCAAGATACCTTTACCTGAGATGGTTCCCTGCACCTGCGCATAGGAGAAGTTCGTGCTGCCCGCTATTGTTGCGCTGCCGTCAATCTCCATATCGGCATAGATATAGCCATGATTGCCATTACGAAGAATCAGGGAAGAACCACCGGAAAGCGACATCTTGACAGGTGCTGTCAAAGCACCAATCTTTGTGCCGGCATCAGACCAGGTGGTCTGTGTCAGAATGGTGCTGGCTCCATTGGTCATGGTGATGGACTCAACACCGGTGTCTTCGCTCGTGTTTCGCAGCTGCAAAGTTCCTCCATCCACATCAAAAGAAACCTTGCTTCCTGCGCCCCTCACAATGCTATCGCTGTGCAGGGACACCGCTTCCTCCCCAATCTGCGCGACCTTCAGGGTAACAGAAGCACCATCAGCGATGATAATACCGTCGGTCACGGTTCCAGCCAGGCTGGCATTCAGCGCAAGGGTAGCACCATCCTCCAGCAGGAAAGCCTTTGCAGCTGCCATATCACCATTGGCGCCGTTATAGGCAATCTCACCTGCGGTGGCCTTAATCTCATACACATTATCCGTGAAACCCTTCGCTATATACTGAACAACGCCATCCGCAATAACCAAGTCTTCCTTGCCTATGTTGGTGTAGTTGCTAATGTTTGCCTTAAAAGCATCGGACACTTCAACCGTAGCCCCGCCTTTGGCAATCACCAGTGAGACATCACCCTGGCGGTAGCCGTGAGTCTCGTGGGTCAGTGTCGCATCACCACCGAAGGAGAAATCCAGATCCTTGATATTCTCCACAGAGACAGAAGCATTCAGGTTAAGAGTGCCTGCGTTCTCAATAGTCTGGGAGATGGTCAGGCCCGCATTGACGGAGACGGTAGCACCTTCTGCCACAGACAACGCTCCCCCCTGCACGGTAGTGGTGCCTTCGATATTAAGAGTACCGGCCTCAATCGTCAGACCTTTGACGAAGGTATTACCCTCAGCGGCGAGGGAGAGCGTACCCTCTCCATCTTTGGTCACCAAGCTGTCAGCATTGGTCATCACCTTACTTTCCACAGTGGATGTACCCGTGACATTGATGGAGCCTGCTCCAAATTGCAGGGTACCGCCACCGGAGACAGTAGCTCCATCAGCCAGTTCAAGGCGAGTCAGATTCACCGTGCTGTTTTCCTGCAAGGCAAGGGTAGATCGCGCAGCAATGGAAAGAGCAGTACCCACGGTCACACCGCCCGTATTGGCAATGGAAAGAGAGCCCACCTCGGTTTCGGTGCCCACATAGAGAGTCTTACCCACCCTCACAGCACCGGCGCCATCCCACACCCAGCCGGTACCGGTTACCGTAGCATCGGCAACCGACACCACATCCGTTCCCTCTGCCTCAGTGTCCTGCACAGTAACAGTTTCTCCCGCACCGGAGAAAACAACACTGGAACCGTTAATCCATTCCAGCTCCGTTTCATCAAACATCCAAGCATTGGTCTGCCAGGTGTTATCATCACTTGCGAGCTTCCAGCTTAAAGTGGGAAGAGTGACAGAATAAGCGGCATAGGAAGCGGAATTCAGCGGGTCGACCTGGCCATTCATATTGCCGTTGTATGACGTCAGAGTCTGGGAAGAGCCCCCGCCAATAATGGTAACGGTCTGGGATCCGCTAGCACCCGATACCTTGACAACGTAGGTCTGCCCCAGGGTAAGGGCAGATGAAACTGCATTATCCTGGAAAGTGAAAACAGTTGTATCCACAACATTTCCATTGCTCAGACCTTCCAGCTTACCGCGACCTGCCGTCAGGGTAATCGTTCCGTCTTCTGCTCGATTCAGAACATAGGCATTAGCTCCGTATGTATCACCCGCACTTTCACCCCAATAAGTTGCCACCACGTCCGTAGCATTCGTGGAAGAAAGTAGCCCTTCTTTCAAGGTGAATGAGAACACAAAGTCACCGCCAAAGAAGTTGCCACCATAAGGCACATTCAAGGGATTTTCTGCCAATGCCTGCTGACCGGCCAGAGACGCCAATGCCGCAACGGTAATAGTGGTGGTTCCTACTGTCGTGGTGATACCAGCCATTGCAGCAATGCATGCAAGCACTGCGTTACGAAGTAATTTCGGGAGGTGTAATTTCATGGTATTTGTATGAGATGTAAAGCTTTTTTCGAGGTGACACCGCGCGGGGAGTAGACAGTACCCCCATGATGCACTCTAGCATACTACCCAAAATGCCCTGCGAGCGCAAGCAGAAAAGCTGTTTTTGTTGCCAAATTCCACCAAATTTCGAAAAAAATCTTCCACCCACACCCAAAAGATAGGAAAAAAAATGCCGCATATTACCCTTGATTCTGAAAAAATGCCACCCTGCCCCATCGCGACATGGCCGACAGAAAGCCACCACCACCCGCGCGAGCGGAAAAGGAATAGGGAATAACCATCGGGACACGGGACTTCAGTCCCAAAATCACGGTGCGTTTAATCGGGACTGAAGTCCCGTGCCCCGACAAAGCCCCACATACACGCGAAGTTCCCGAAATTCCAGAATACACGGAGCTCTCGCAGATTTAGGATGGGTAAGAGAGCTTAATGAAGGCGTAAAACGCATTTATGCCGAAATGCGAGAATCTAATCTTGCAGAACCGAGGCATTCAGAACCGGAAACATCGCCAGAGAGATACTATCAACTAACCCACAACAAAAAAATTAGATAAGAAATTTTATCACTTTGGGTGAGTTACTCTTAAAGAAAAACATAAGTTGCGACCCTATAATCCGAATATTGCCAGCTCATTTTTCCGCGCAGGACTTGTGGAAACATGGGGTCGTGGCATTGCCAAAGTTCAGCAAATTTGCCTGACCCAAGGATATCCCGAACCCGAATTTGAAGTGTTGGGTGAGGATTTAACGGTCACTTTCCTGGCACCCACCTTGGCCAAGCCGGGTATGGTTTACCGGGGGATGCTGCATTCCGGGGGAAGAGCGGCGGCGGGGGGGGGCACAGAATTCCGCGTTCAGGCGCCTGCCGGGGGGACGGATTATTCCCTATTCATTATTGACTCAAACGGGCTTATCGGTAAATTTTTTCGAAAATTCGTTGCACATTAGTCTTGCAATTTGGGTCGAGATGTGGCATATATCTGCAAGTTTACACTGACCATGCCTAAAGACACATCTATCAAGAAGATTCTCGTCATTGGCTCGGGCCCCATTATTATCGGTCAGGGGTGTGAGTTTGACTACTCCGGAACACAGGCCTGCAAGGCTCTGAAACAGGAAGGTTATGAAGTGGTGCTGGTGAATTCCAACCCGGCCACCATCATGACTGACCCGGAGACAGCTCCACGCACATACGTAGAACCGATTACGCCCGAATATGTAGAAAAAATCATTGCCCGCGAACGGCCGGATGCCATGCTGCCCACCCTGGGTGGCCAGACGGCCCTGAACTGCGCCATGGCCCTGCACAAGGCCGGCACGCTGGAGAAATACGGCGTGCGCATGATTGGCGCGGATGCGGAGGCAATCGACAAAGGCGAAGACCGCCAGAGTTTCAAGGATGCGATGATGCGCATCGGTCTGGACCTGCCGGCCAGCGGCGTGGCCCACAACATGGCCGAGGCCTGGGACATCGCGAAGAATGTGGTGGGCAACTACCCGATGATTATCCGCCCGGCGTTCACGCTGGGTGGCACCGGCGGCGGCGTGGCCTACAACAAGACGGAGTTCGAGGAAATCGTTTCCCGCGGTCTGGATCTTTCCCCGGTGCACGAGGTGCTCATCGAGGAGAGTCTGCTGGGCTGGAAGGAAATTGAGATGGAGGTGATGCGCGACTGCGCGGATAACTGCATCGCTATCTGCTCCATCGAGAACCTGGACCCCATGGGCATCCACACCGGCGACTCCATCACCGTGGCGCCGGCAATGACGCTGACGGCCCGCGAGTATGCGCTGGTGCGCCAGGCTTCGTTCGACATCATCCGCGAAATCGGCGTGAAGAGCGGCGGCAGTAACATTCAGTTCGCCATGTGCCCGCGCACAGGCCGCCTGGTGGTCATCGAGATGAACCCGCGCGTGAGCCGCTCCTCTGCCCTGGCTTCCAAGGCCACCGGTTTCCCCATTGCGAAGTTTGCGGCCAAGCTGGCCATCGGCTACACGCTGGATGAGCTGCGCAACGATATCACCAAGGTGACGCCGGCTTCCTTCGAGCCGACGATTGACTACGTGGTGGTGAAGGTGCCGCGCTTCACTTTCGAGAAGTTCAAGAAGGCGGATGAGCGCCTGACCACGGCCATGAAGAGCGTGGGCGAGGTGATGAGCATCGGCCGCACCTTCAAGGAATCCCTGCAGAAGGCGCTGCGCTCGCTGGAGACGGGCCGCTGGGGCTTCGGTTTCGACCTGAAGGACCCGAAGAACCCGACCCGCGATGAGATTGCGGCCAAGCTGGCCGTGCCGAATGCGGACCGTATCTTCTGGATTCAGACGGCTTATGTGAACGGCTGGACGCTGGAGGAAATCCAGGATCTGACGGATATTGACCCCTGGTTCCTGGACCAGCTGAAGCAGCTGGCAGAGGCCGGCATGAAGCTGAAGGAGCTGGACCTGCTGGAAGCCAAGAAGATGGGCTTCTCCGACCGCCAGATTGCGCTGGCCCGCGGCTGCACCGAGGACGAGGTGCGCGCTGCCCGCAAGGCGCAGGGTGTGGTGCCCTGCTACCGCCTGGTGGATAGCTGCGCGGCGGAGTTCGAGGCCATCACGCCGTACTTCTATTCCTCTTACGGTGAGGAGAATGAGGCCCGCCAGACGGATAAGAAGAAGATTATGATTCTGGGCGGTGGTCCGAACCGCATCGGCCAGGGTATTGAGTTTGACTACTGCTGCTCGCACGCTTCCTTTGCGCTGAAGGAGCTGGGCTATGAGACCATCATGGTGAACTCTAACCCGGAGACCGTCTCCACCGACTTCGATACCTCCGACAAGCTTTACTTCGAACCGCTTACTCTGGAAGATGTGCTGAACATCTGCGACCAGGAGAAGCCGGATGGCGTCATCGTGCAGTTCGGTGGCCAGACCCCGCTGAACCTGGCTGCTGCCCTGCAGGAGCGCGGTGTGCCCATCATCGGCACCAGCCCCCGCAGCATCGAGCTGGCCGAGGACCGCAAGTACTTCTCTGCCCTGCTGGATGAAATCGGCCTGAAGCAGGCTGAGGCCGGCACCGCCACGAATGAGGACGAGGCCGTGGAAGTGGCCAGCCGCATCGGCTACCCGGTGCTGGTGCGCCCGAGCTTCGTGCTGGGTGGCCGCGCCATGATGATTGTGTACGATGAGAAGGAGCTGCGCACCTACATGCGCGAGGCGGTGGATGCCTCGCCCGAGCGCCCGGTGCTGGTGGACCGCTTCCTGGAGCACGCCATGGAGATTGACGTGGACGTGATTGCGGACGGCGAGACGAGCGTGGTGGGTGCCATCATGCAGCACGTGGAGCCGGCCGGTATCCACTCCGGTGACTCGGCCTGCATGATTCCGCCGAACCGCGTGTCTGTGGGCATGCACAAGGAGATGATGCGCGCCGCCAAGGAACTGGCTGCCAAGCTGAATGTGAAGGGGCTCATGAATTGCCAGTTCGCCATCAAGGATGAGCAGCTGTATGTGATTGAGGTGAACCCGCGCGCTTCCCGCACGGTGCCCTTCGTGTCCAAGTCCATCGGGGTGCCGCTGGCCAAGCTGGCTGCCAAGGTGATGAGCGGCTGCAAGCTCAAGGACCTGGGCTTCACCAAGGAAGTGGTGCCGCCCTACTACACTGTGAAGGAGGCCGTGTTCCCCTGGAACCGCTTCCCGGGCATCGATGTGGTGCTGGGGCCGGAGATGCACTCCACCGGTGAGGTGATGGGCATCGACACCGATCCTGATGTGGCCTACCTGAAGAGCCAGATTTCGGCCTTCAACGCCCTGCCCAAGGAGGGTCTGGTGTTCATCTCGGTGAGCGACCGCGACAAGCCCATCGTGACGGAGATTGCCCGTACGATTGCCAAGGCCGGGTTCGACATCTGCGCCACCAAGGGCACCATGATTCACCTGCTGCAGAACGGCATTGAGTGCGAGCGCGCCTACAAGGTGCACGAGCGCCGCCGCCCGGATATTGTGGACCGCATCAAGAACGGTGATATCGTGTTCGTCATCAACACGCCCGGCTCCCACGACGCCCGCGAGGACGAGGTGGCTATCCGCGCCGCTGCGGTGAGCAGCAATATCTCCTACACCACGGACCTCTCCAGCGCCCGTGCCTGTGCCGCTGCCATGCTGCACGCCAAGAACAAGGAGACGCACGTGCGCACGCTGCAGGAATACCACGCCGAGGCTATGGCTGAGTATCAGAACTGATACGCCCGTTGATTTGCACCGCCCCCTTTCCCCAACCCGGAGAGGGGGCGTTTTTTTGATTGACAATTGACTATTGACGATTGACAATCGAAACGCTCTCAATTGTCAATAGTCATTTGTCAATCGTCAATACCTACAATGGTTTCGCGTACTGTTTCCACAGCTTGCCTGCTTTACCTGCTGCTGCCCTGCCTGCTCTTTCTGGCGGGGTGGGTGCAGCCGTGGGTGGCCTGGCCGGTGGGGCTGGGGCTGGTGGCGGCGGTGCTGTGGGTGGCGCGGCAGTGCCCGGCACGGCCGGTGCGGTGGAGTGGTGCGGGGGCTCTGCGGGTGGCCCTGCTCCTGCTGCTGGGGGCTCTGTGGGTGCTGACGACCGGGCCCTGGGGGCTGGTGGCGCAGAGCGGTGATGCCACGGTGCGCAATGCGATTTATGCCGCCCTGGTGCGGGATGCCTGGCCGCTGACGGTGGCGGGCGAGCCATTCGTGTATTACCTGGGCTTCTGGCTGCCCCCTGCCCTGGCGGCGAAGCTGGGCGCCCCGGCGGAGGCGGCGCTGGCGGTGTGGATGCTGGCGGGGGTGTGGCTGGCGCTGCTGGCTGTGGCATGCGGGCAGGGCACGCGGCGGGCGCTGGTGTTCCTGCTCATCCTGCTGCTGCTGGGGGATATGCTGAACTGGGCGAACCGTGTGTATTACAAGCTTTGCAATGGTGAGCTGCAGGAGTGGGCCTTGTTCCTGGACCTGCATTTCACCCCTTCCTGCGTGCAGCTGCGCAATTCTTTCAACCACTACCTGGCGCCGCTGGTGCTGCTGGGCATGCTGGCGGGCAGGCTGCTGCCGGCGCGCTTCGGGCTGCTGGCGGTGGCGCTGGTGGGTATCTGCTCGCCGCTGGCGGCAGTGGCCCTGCTGCCGCTGGTGCTGCTGCGCGGGGGGCGCCAAGTGGTGAATCTGCCCACGGCGGCGGGGCTGGTGTATGCCGCCCTGCCCCTGCTTTACCTGGCCGGCGGCACCGGGGGGCAGCTGGCATTCCTGCGTCCGGCGGGTGCCTGCAGCCTGGCAGAGCTGAGCACCGGGCAGCTCTGGCTGCGCTACGCAGTGCAGCTGCTGCTGGTGGCGGGCCCTGCCCTGCTCCTCCTGTGGCGCTGGCGGCGCACGGCCTGGTTTGCCACCGCCCTGCTGCTGGCGGCCACCATGCCCCTGCTCTGGGCCGGGCTGTGGAACAATGAATTCATCTACAAGGGCGCGGCGGTCATGTGGTTCTGCCTGGCCTGGCTCTACGCCGCTGCCTGGTGCCACGCCAAAGCCCGCAGAAAGGCCCTCCTGGCGCTCTTTATCCTGCTTTCCGCATCGGATGCCTACGGGCAGCTCATGGGCGCGCTGAAGAGTTTTTCCGTGCGCCCGGAAAGCACGCAGCAGAATATACGCAACGAGTGGCAGGACTCCCTGCACCAGCCGCAGGATGCTCGCGCCGCGCAGTTCGGCGGCAGGCCCCTGCTGCCTAAGCTTTTTAAATTTTAAGCATTGCTGACATAACATCCGCATATTTTCGTTGACTTAGGTCAATCTTTCGTGCAGAATACCGCACCCCATGCGTTTCCCCCTCATACTCATCCGAAATGGCAAGACCACCTACCCGGAGCTGATTACGGCCCCGTGGCAGCTGGGCACGCCCGGGCTGGGTGTGCTGCAGAAGCGCGATTCGTGGGTGGGCTCCAATTGTTATATGGATGGCGCCTTCAGCCGCATCGTCGGCGTGAGCAGCGAGCGCAAGGCGCGCTTCTGGGAATGCCTGCTGCACCGTGCCGATGCCGCCTACTGGAATGTGAAGGTGGAAATGACGGCACCGAAGGATTACAGCCTGGACAATCTGAAGATGGAATTGATGCAGGCCTTGGAGCAGGATGAGATGAACCTGACGGAGTATTACTCGCCGGAATGCATCACCTACCTCATCAACCGTTGCGAAAATTTTGCCGAAATTCTGGTGGTGGGGTGCCTCACCGGTATGTGGGATGCCCAGAACTCCACTGTTGACCTCCCTGCCCTGCACAATGACCCCAGCCTGCGCGAGTGCGTGCCCTGCGTCACCGCAAAGGAATATGATGGCCCTCTGTGCGAACGCAACGTGCGCGAACTCGCCGCCAAAGTAGCCTTCAGCGAACACGAGGGACTCTTTGAAACCGGCACCTCAGTGGAGTAATGCAGCTATCCGTTCCGCGGTCTCACGCGGACTCTCCCCTGCTCCGACAGTGATAAGTGTGAGCCATTTTTCGCGGCGCAACCAGGTGCGCTGCCGTTTCGCATACTGGCGCGTTGCCAGACTTATCGCAGAAACGAGCTCAGAACGCGTCAGACGGCCTTTCAGGTAATCCTGCACCTGCGACAGCCCAAGTGTCTTTGAAGCCGTTGTAGAGAGTGCCAGGCCCTCCAGCGCGGCAACTTCCTCAATCGCACCATCGCACAGCATCTGCTCGGCCCGGCGGGCTATGCGGGCGTCCAGTTCATCGGTATTGCGCACGATGCAGAAACCAGGCCCTGCCGGCTCCTTCCAGTTGTTCCGCCAGTAGGAAAGCGGCTTGCCACCCAGCAGCACGATTTCCAGATTCCGGACAACATAGCGCTGATTGCATAAATCCGTGTTGGCTGCCCCTTCGGGATCTGCTTCCTGCAAACGACGCACCGCTTCCTCCAGACTGAGGGCGTTCAACTCCTCGCGCAGTGCTGCATCCGAGGGCGGCGCAGGGGAAATTCCGTGTGTGATAAACTTCACATAAAGCCCTGAACCTCCTGTGTGTATGGGTGGCATGCCACCTTTTTGTAATACAGTAGAAATCTCCCCTGCCCTGCGCGCATGTTCTGCTGCGTCGTTGTTCTCTGTGGGCTCCATGAAACCTACCAGATGGTGCTTTACCCGGCTCATCTCCTCTGCGCTGGGGGCCGCTGTAATGATTGGCATACGTTTGTAGACCTGGTAAGCATCTGTGCTGATAATTTCAGCATGACCTAATAATTCAGCCAGCTCTACCGCTACAGCACTCTTTCCACTCCCGGTCGGACCAAGAATGAACACAGGTTTTGTTCCACATGGAACATTTGTGAATGCAGTTGACATATTAATGTAGGAACTTTTGTTCCATGTGGAACATCTGGATGATTAAATGGGGGCTATACAAGCGTGACTATCGCTCAGAATTGCGAGAAAAGACGTTAAACGCGTGAAATTTCTATTAGATAAACTTGGGTTGATACTGAATCGGAAGAATATAGCGTAATCCAGGTACTATATACAATAAGAAATCACGTGGAACAGTTCTATATCCGCATCAGAGCTTAGGACAGCCATACTTATTGATTCCATTCTGACCAGGCAGAAGCATCATAATGAAGAGATAAAGGGAAACCAGCATCAACACCATGAAAGAAAGCAGGAAAGAACCCAGAGACATCACCAGACTCTCCGGAATTACGCGCATAGTTGCCTGTAAATGGTCAATATTAATGAATAAAGACGCAATAAACCAGATAACACTCAGAATAAACATCAAATGAGATGCACACCCGAAAATGACCGCCGCCGCGCTTCTGCCTGAATCATGCAAGCGGCGAACCGAAACAGCGAGGAAAGGAAAAGCCATCAGAATGTGGTAGAACCAATACAAACCAATAGTGGCAATTACCATCGGATCAGAAAAGTACATATCCATCGCGTGAGATACCAGTTCAATATCTCCCGTGCGTGATGCCTGCTCAACCTGTTGTTGAAATGACGATACTGTAGAGCTTGGAATAAGAAGATAAGAAGGGATATACTCAACCGCCAAGGAAAAAACGTAGTAAAACAGGCAAAATCCCCAGAACTCCGTTCTGGTAGACCTGCCTTTGTAATCAAAGGATTTACGAATGCTATCTATGAAAGCATCCCATACTCCCCTGCCCTTCTCCACTACAATGGCACCACAGTGCGGGCATTTCCCGTCTGCTTCAATATGTTCGATCGTCTGCTGACAATGCGGACACTTCCTATCAGAATTGTTCCATGTGGAACATTGCGAAGAAATTTGTTTTAACAATGTGGATAAGGGCTTCCACCCGGAATCTCCTGCTGCAGCTGCCATCGTTTCATCACTGAGTCGCCCACTCTCGTGTAAAACTCTCAACTCTGTTTCCGATACAGGACCCTGCACCTTCTTTTCTGAATCCAGGTAGTAGTACTTCATCGCTCTGCGCAGATTATAACTTCATTGCTCATTAAAATCAAGTTTTCTTTGCAAATTTTGACACTTTTTTATTAAATATCTCTTAAAGTCTCATAATGTGTGTTTTAGATAAAATACACTTAGAATGTCATTACACCGAGCAAAATTTACCGATAAAAACAGAGTATATCACAAGTGAGGATAACAAAATGCTGAGCGATGAGCCACGCGTTTGAGCCTTCGGCGGAATAATACAGCGTACCCAAATTAGAGAGGCGTCCCTTTGTAGCTTTTTAACGATATTCCCTTCCCTGTGAAAGCATGCATGACGAGTAACGGAACCGACAAAATAATTTACCATATGGAGAGTAGAGATATCAAGAATTTTTTACAGCCAAATTGTTCCACGTGGAACAACCGCTGCTTTCAACATCAATCAGCTGTTTCACTACTCCAGCTATTTACCTGGAGCTCAGTTGAACACTGAATTGCCTTGTAAATCGTCGATAATATGATATAATGCCGCAGTACATGAAAACGCTGCCATCCATTAGTATTCTTGTTATGAGCTATAACCAGGAAGCTTATATTGCAGACTGTGTTGACTCCGTTTTAAGCCAGGAATATGATGGTGAGCTAGAGTTCATTTTTTGCGATGACAATTCTTCTGATTCAACATTCGATATCATTCAGGAAAAAGTTCGCGAATACAAAGGAACCCGCAGAATAGTCGCTCATCGGTGCACCAAGAATGGGCGCGTCGCCGTCAACATGAATACAGCAGTCCGTCTCTCGCAAAATGACTGGCTGATGCGAGTAGATGGAGATGATATCTTGCATCCGGATAGAACGAGACTTACCGGACTAGCCATACTCAAACATCCCAACGCATGCGCAGTAAGTGGTAAACTTGAACCTTTTTCAAATGAGTATGTACCAATAGAGAATGTTTCTGACGAACAATTAGTTTTTAAAGAATATGATATTTCTGATATAAAGGAAAAATCTATACCTCATGGACTCGAATGGTGGGGGTGCATGATGTGCATGTCAAAGCGCATTTTTACTGAGTTTGGCAATTTACCAGCAGAATGCTTCACTCTCGATGACACGATGTTTGCGAGCCGCTCTCTCATGTTAGGTAGCTTTGTTATCATTGAAAATGGTATTCTTCTCTATTATCGTCGTCATGAAGGAAATATTTCATCAGGTGGCAAAACAAACAACCTCAGTATCATTCAACTAATAAAGCATGATGCAGCATCGCGCAATTATTATGAACGAGGAATTCTCTCTCATCAACCCATACTCGATGAGCTGAAATGCTACATTTCAACGCATCCAGAATGCAGTATACTTTACGTATATTTCAATAATCGCTTTGCAGAATTAAAAAGGCAAGCGTTTTTCTGGAAAAAACCATGGCGTGAACGAATAGCTGATGCTCATATTAAAGGTCCCTTCTGGAAAAAAATACCTTGGGCTATAAGAGTTATGTGTCCATTTACCTACGCCCTTGCCGCAAAATTGATGAAAAAATCCTGATTTCACATGAAATCAGGATTCCTTCATATAAGATTAACCGCCGTGCCGTCAGTGGTAGAAGAGCCACGTTCCCTGTAATCAGGTGGGTGCGGAGCCTGGGTCGTCTGAGGTATCCATTGGACGGAACATAATACCCATATAAGCTTGATGCCCCTTGTAGTTCTATAACGGTCCGGGCCTGTGAAACCACGCGTCACGAACACGGCAGCTGAGTATGTATATACCATAGTCAGCTCAGTTTTTCAAGAATTTTCACCAACAAAATTGTTCCACATGGAACATAGTACACCTGCTCCAAGGAGTTTGAAAACATTGACAAATGAAGAAAAAACGTGTAGAATCTGCGCCAGACATGACTATACCCACTCTACTTTCGGAGCAGTTGACCGGAACAATTCGCAGTATATTAGGCGATGCTCTTCCGTCAGGATTCAAAGCTGCCGTAACTCCTTCGCAGGATTTACGATTTGGCGATTACCAGAGCAATGCAGCCATGATGCTGGCAAGGCAGGCAAAAATGAATCCGCGTGCGCTTGCTACTCAGGTTATTGAGAATTTCGGCGATTCAGAAATAGCTACACTGGAAATTGCTGGCCCAGGTTTCATCAATTTCCGCGTCAAGCCGGCATATTTTGCCGGGCGCGCAGCACAAATGCTGACCGACGAACGCCTTGGCGTATCTGTGGTGGAAGAACCAAAGACAATCGTCATTGACTTTTCGGCACCGAATGTTGCCAAACCGATGCACGTGGGTCACATTCGCTCTACCATCATTGGTGATACCCTTGGGCGCCTGGCACGTTTCATGGGGCACAACGTCATTACCGATAACCACATAGGCGACTGGGGAACCCAGTTCGGCATGATTTTGTGGGGATGGAAGAATATTCTGGATCAGAATGAGCTGGAAAAAGACCCCATTGAGGCACTTCTTACTGTATATAAGGAAGTGAATTCTCGCTGCAAGGAAGACGAGACACTCCTTCCGCTCTGCAAGGAGGAGCTTGTAAAGCTCCAGAGCGGTGATACCGAGAATCTTGAAATCTGGCAGAAGTGCATAGCAGTCACTAAAACTGGTCTGGAAAAGATTTACTCCCAGTTGGATATCACTTTCGATTACTGGTTAGGCGAAAGTGCTTATAATGATGCACTTGCACCACTCGTTGAAGACTTGGTAGGGAAGGGGATTGCCCGTGAAAGCGATGGTGCCATCTGCGTCTTTTCGGATGGTTTCCACAAGCCGCAGAATGATCCCTTCCTGGTGCAGAAAGACGGTGAATGGTGCCCGGTTCCGGCAATCATCCGAAAGGCCGATGGCGGTTTCCTTTATGCCACCACTGATCTCGCCACCTTGGACTATCGCACAGAGAACTTCAAGGCAGATGCCATCTGGTACGTTGTGGGCGCCCCCCAGGACAAACACTTCAAGCAGATTTTCGATATCGAACGCATGCGCGGTATCACCGGCGACTTCCGCCATGTAGCCTTCGGCTCCATTCTTGGCAAGGACCGCCGCCCGTTCAAGACACGCTCCGGCGATACCGTGAGCTTGCAGGACGTTATTGATGAAGCAGTTACCCGAGCCACGGCAGTCGTCGAAGCCAAGAGCCCCGATATGCCGACAGAAGAAAAGGCCGCAGTTGCCCAGGCGGTCGGTATCGGCGCCATCAAGTTTGCGGAACTTTCCCAGAACCGCATGAGTGACTACATTTTCGACTGGGAAAAGATGCTCGCACTCACTGGGGACACAGCACCGTACCTCCAGAATTCCTACGTGCGCGTGCGTTCCATTTTCCGTAAGATTGATGGTGAGTTTACTGCACCTAAATCACTGACTATCAGCGAAAACGCTGAAATCAACCTGGCCCGTCTCCTTGTTCGCTTCGGTGAAGTTGTACCTTCTACTCTTGATGACTGCCGGCCGAATCTTCTGGCGGCTTACCTCTACGAACTGGCCAAAGCTTTCCACAGTTTCTATGAGGCCTGCCCGGTGCTGAAAAGCGAAGGAGCAGTGCGCGAAACACGCCTTGCCCTCTGTGATTTAACAGCCAGAGTGCTCAAGAAAGGCATGGGGCTTTTCGGTATTACCATGCCCGAACGCATGTAATGTCACCCATCATGAGACTAACAAATTCCATCCTCTGTCTGGCAACTGCAATGCATTGCTGGGCAGAGGATAACACTTTACAGAACCAGGCTGAAACAAGCGCAGAAAATCCGGTACTCCGATTGACCGTCATCCATGAGGATCCGGAGGTTTCAAGGCATCTGAATCTTGGTCTGCAGTGCTGCCTGCTCAATTACCAGGAGAAGGCACGTTACCATTTCCAGCAAGCAATCGCGGCAGATGAAACATTCGTGATGGCACATGTGGGCATGCTGATGATTCACCCCAGTGGCAGTCCTGCCTACAAGCACCATCTCCGAGCCCTCAATCCTCTGCTCGACTCTGCCATACTTACCCCGGTCGAAGAATGGTATCTCTCCACCTTTCTGCAATACATAGCCGGTGATTTGCAGGGCACAGCTGCCGCGTTCAAGCAACGTGCGGAGGTCTACAGACGCGATACGATGGCCGCCTGCTGGGATATCCTCCTGAATCATTACGCGGCAGAGCAGGGGGGAAATATCCTTCAGCGCGCCAACCAGCTCACGGCATCGCATCAGGATAATCCCTTTGCCTTTTTCTGCCGGGCCCTGCTGGAGGAATATGCCCCATGCCCCTCAGAAAATGCCATTCAAAGCGCCCGTAAGGCCGTAGAATTGCTTCCCGGCAATCCTGCTGCACACTTGCTCTGTGCGCACCTTCTGAGGCGCGCCGGGCGCCTTGAAGAGGCAATTTTGCAGTACCAGGGTGCGCAGAAAGCAGCCATGGATGACTTAGCGCACATTTCTCTGCCAGATGCAGCAATCTACCGCACGGCATCGCTGGGAGAGGTCAGTGCCAACTGGCAGGCGGGTAAGAAGCTTGATGCATTGCGCCGCAGCCTTGCCCTTACAAAAGAGGTGCAGAACGGAGAAGGGGAAGGGGATATCATCATGCAATGGGAAGCCAGAACCTTACCCTTGCGGCTCCTGGTCCTGCAACCTGCCGCACCTGCCGGCGCCGCTATCAATGCCGCTGCGCGGACTTGCAATGCCCCCGACGCCTCCCCGTTAAAACACGTACAAAACTGCCTGGTAGCTGCCATTCAGACCCGCTCATTGGCAGAATCTGGTCGACTGGCCATCGCAACCCAGACACTGCAGAAAGCTGAAAAACACCTTGCAATGTTGCAAAAATCTGCAGATGAGATGAGCAGGGCAGGGGGGCTTCTTCTCACTTGTTATAACAGGGCGGTCAGCGCATGCTCAGGAGCCATTTTCCGCGCCAGAGCAGCCCTCTATACCGATAGTAAAGAGATCTGGCAAGCCCACCTGGAGGAGATCTTGTCCAGGCCAGAAACACGCCTCTTGCCACCTGTCTTACCCGTAATCAACCCCCAATAGAGTAAATAGGAATGTTCCACATGGAACATTCCCACACGTATCCCAAAGTTTGAGTACGGAGCTCGATCAATTGGAATTTGGCGATTAGTTTGCGAGCGCCAGCGAGCGGCATTCAAAGCCCGTGAAA
>CALFTQ010000021.1 GCA_937916135.1 uncultured Verrucomicrobiales bacterium | reverse complement strand
AGAACCTCGACAAGCAGCCTGAGTACAAGAGCATGTCCAAGAAGGAGCTCGCCGCTCTGGCCCGTGAGCGCGAGAAGCTGCAGCGCAACCTGCAGGGTATCCGCAACATGGGTGGCGCTCCCGATGTGATGGTCGCCATCGGCGCTGATCACGAGGACATCGCCATCCGCGAGGCCCACATCCTGGGCATTCCCGTGATTGTGCTGACCGATACGAACGCCGACCCCGAGACCGTGGACTTCCCCATCCCCGGCAACGACGACGCCGTGCGCTCCATCCGTCTGATCCTCTCCGTGCTCGTGGAGGCTATCAACAAGAACAAGCCCGCCTAAATCTTAACCCTTTTATACCAAGACAATGGCTGATATCACACCCGCAATGGTGAAAGAGCTGCGCATCAAGACTGATGCCGGCATGATGGACTGCAAGAAGGCCCTCATGGAGTGCGACGGCAACATGGACGAAGCCGTGAAGTACCTCCGCGAGAAGGGCATCGCCAAGGCCGCCAAGAAGGCCGACCGCGAGGCCAAGGAGGGTATCGTGACCACCGTGGTTGAAGGCAAGGATGGCATCATCCTCGAAATCAACTGCGAGACCGACTTCTGCTCCAAGGGCGACAAGTTCAAGGCCCTGGTGGCCGAAGTGGCCGCCACGCTGAAGGCCTCCTCTGCCAGCACGCTGGCCGAGGCCCTGGAAGTGGCCATGAACGGCACCACCGTGGAGAAGTACATCGCTGAGCAGTGCGCCGCCATCGGTGAAAACATGAAGTTCCGCAAGTTCGGCCGCTTCACGCTGGCCGGCGAGGGCACCGTGACCTCCTACATCCACATGGGTGGCAAGGTGGGCGTGCTCCTGCAGGTGGAGACCGGCAAGGCCGAGACCGCCGCTGCCGAGGCCTTCCAGACCATGTGCAAGGACATCACCCTGCACATCGCCGCCTGCGCTCCCAAGAGCGTGGACTCCTCCTCCCTGGATCCCGCCTTCGTGGCCGAGGAGCAGGAGATTGCCAAGGCCCAGCTCATCGCTGAAGGCAAGCCCGAGCACCTGCTGGAGAAGATTCTCCCCGGCAAGCTCAAGGCCCTCTACAAGCAGAGCTGCCTGATGAGCCAGGAGTTCGTGAAGGACCCCTCCAAGTCTGTGGAAGCCCTCGTGGCCGAAACCGGCAAGACCCTGGGCGACTCCATCACCGTGAAGGCTTTCGATCGCTTCCAGCTCGGCGCCTGAGCCCTGGTTTAATACCTCAAAAGAAAAATCCCCATTCCGCATGGAATGGGGATTTTTTTCGTCCGAACAACGTGAGGATATCGTCGCCCGCAGGGCGATATCGTCCGGCGAAGCCGGATTTCGTTCCCTGGTTAGCCAAAGGCAAATTGTTTCCCGATGATTGGAAAATCTATGAGTCCTGCTGCAAATGGATAACGATATCCTGCCGTTCCGGCAGGACGATATCCGGCTACGCCGGACGATATCTACCCCTGCGGGGTAGACGATATCCTCACTGCGTTCGGACCTCAGGGGAAACGCCGCCACTTTCCATCGCCCACGGAGATGACCTCCACGGTCACGGTATCAAGCCCGCGCTCGTAGAAGCCCAGCTCCCGGGCCACCTTGGTGCTCACATCGATGAGACGGCCGCGGATGTAGGGCCCGCGGTCAGCCACGCGGGCAATGCAGCTCTTGCCGGTGCGGGGGCAGGTAATGCGCACCGTGCAGGGAAGCGGCAGGGTGCGGTGGGCCGCATAGCGCTGGTGGCGGTACAGGTTCTGCCCGATGGCGCCGATGGCGCCATCCGCCTCATAGTGGGAGGCAATGCCGGTGGCCTTGTAATGCAGGGCGCTCTCCACGCTCATGGGCACAAAGCGCGTGCCCTTCACCGTGTAAGGGGCCTTCTTGTAGCCCCGGTATTCCGGGAAATTCGGGTGCAGCACCTGCTGGCAACCCACCAACGCCAACACAGCCACCGCCGCAAAACAGGAAAGAAAACGTATCATGCTCCCAATCTAGCACAAATCCCCTGCCCCTGCGAGCCAATTTTATATATAGCCGGAACTTAGGGAACACAATTCCTGAAAATCGGGAATCCCATTCCCGATTTTCAGGAATCATCTTGACAAATACACGCAGCTATGCAAATGCAGGGCGACAGCCCCATCATTTCCTATTATCAGGCTTGCCCCATGGTTCAAATTGCAGCCGCCTGTATTATTCTGCACCATTGAAGAGCTTCGCAGTATGCCGCATGGTGCCACCGCATTTCCGATATCGGGTATATAGGAGGCCGATTCCTCAGACTGCCCTTGCTGATTATTTCTGCATCTTAACTTTATACCAGAGATGAGCGCAGAGCCAGGCAAACGGATAAAGCACACCTCCGCCCAGAATATTATGGCAAACGGCCAGAATACCCAGCGAGAAACATACACCCCTGCATAACCCTCAATCCCGCATAGGATGAGTATCACCGCCGCGCTCAGCGGCATGGCCAGCCCGAGCAGCTGCATCAGCGTGCCGTGACTCGTGCGGCTGGGAATGAGCAACATCACGCCTTCCAGCAGGAAGAGTGTTACATACTCGGGCGCACGCTGCAACTCCCGGGAAAGCATGCCGCGGTATACACCGCGCAGCCCACTACCCAGAGCACACACCCGCCCAGGAACCACAGCACCAAGCGCCGCCGCGGCAGCACACAGGGAGAAAGCTCATTCATGACTGGCGGGTGCGTTGCACCAGCTTGTCAAAGTCGGAGTTGATAAGCTGAGTCTTGTTGAAAATATCGTACTCCGCATGGGCTTTCTGCTCGGCCTGGGCGTGAGAGATGCGCCCCTTGTCCGGCAGGAGCTCATAGCGGCGGAAAGCCAGGAACTCATTCACACTTTCGGCAAACTGGGCCATATTGAAACTGTTTTCGCGCTCCACCAGGTCTTCTATATAGTCGAAAAAGCCGGTCACGGCCCGCTCCAGGCGGCGAATCTGCTTCTCATCCAGATAATTCTTAGCCACAGTCACGTCCGATTTAAGAATCCGGCCCTCGGGCGCGTGCTTCCAAGTGAGCAGCCCCATGTTTTCCTTGGTGTGGTCGGCAGAATCATACACAATCTCCGCGGCGGTCTTGCCAGTGATGGCATAGTGGAAGCGATTCTGCACCATGGCATAAAAATTCCGGCAGGTCTGCGATTCGCGGTCGTAGTCGATGCTGCACTCGGCAAAAATATCCGTAATCTGCTGCCAGATGCGGCGCTCGCTGGCGCGGATGGAGCGCACGCGCTCCAGCAACTCGCGGAAGTAATCCTTGCCGAAAGCAGTCTTGCCCTGTTTCAGGCGCTCATCGTCCATCACAAAGCCTTTGCGGATGTATTCATTGAGCGTGCGCGTGGCCCACTGGCGGAATCGCGTGGCCTTGCGCGAGTTCACCCGGTAGCCCACGGAAATGATGGCATCCAGGTTGTAGAAAAGCATATCCTCTTTTACCGCACCTCGAAAACCACGATTTACGACAATTGCAAATTTTGCAATTGTCGTAGATTCTTCTAATTCTTTTTCTTCGTATATATTTATCAAATGCCTCGCAACTGAAGATGCGTGAATATCATACAACTCAGCTATAGTCTTCTGAGTTGCCCAGATTGTATCATCTTTTACAACGACATTGATATTCCCCTTTTCGGCGGGGTCATCGTACAAAAGAAATTGGAGTTCGGTATTCATAGGATAAAACTATAGTGAGGGGACCGCAGCCAGGAGGGTCTGGGTGTACTCTGCCTGGGGGTGGTGGAAGACGGCATCGGCCGTGCCGTATTCCACGATGCGGCCGCGGCGCATCACAGCGATATCATCTGCCAGGTAATGCACCACGCCCAAATCGTGCGAGATGAATATCATGGTGAGCCCCAGCTCGCGCACCAGGTCGGTGAGCAGGTTGAGAATCTGGCTCTGGATGGAGACATCCAGCGCAGAGACCGGCTCATCCGCCAGCAGCAGGGCCGGCCGCGGCGCAATGGCACGGGCAATGGCGATGCGCTGGCGCTGGCCGCCGGAAAACTCGTGCGGGTATTTGTACATGTGCTCGGGGCTGAGCCCCACGCGCTCCATGAGGGCTGCCACGGCTTCCTCGCGGCCGCGGCGGGGGAGCGGCTCGCGCTGCCCCAGGGCCTCTGCCAGGGTGGAGAAGATGCTGAAGCGCGGGTTCAGCGAGGCATAGGGGTCCTGGAACACCATCTGGAAATCCAGCCGGCGGCGGCGCACCTCGCGCGGTGGCAGGGCCGTCAGGTCAGTGCCATCCAGCACGATGCGGCCCCCCGTCACCGGCTGCAGCTGCATGATGGCGCGGGAGAGGGTCGATTTACCGCAACCGCTCTCGCCCACCAGGCCCAGAATGCTGCCGCGCTGCACCGAAAGGCACACATCATCCACCGCCCGCACCACCTCGCCGGTGGTGCCCCAGGTATTGCGCACCGGGAAATGCACGCTCACATGCTCTAAATCCAGATATGCCATGTGCAGCCATTGTAACAAAATGCCCCACAAAATGCAATTTTCAAATGAATCATGCGAACTGTGCGCTTGAAACACCGGGCGGTTTGGTATAGAATGCAAGGTATGCCGACCAGTTCCCCCAAAGCCCGCCGCAGCACTGCCAATCGCAAGGAGCCCCGCAGCAATCCGGTGGTGAAGGCGGTCATCTTCCTGGGGGCAGATGCGGTCTCCATGATGGTGGCAGAGCAGAGCGGGGAGGAAATGCGGGTGCTGGATGTGCTCTCGCAGCCGGTGGAGTTGGCGCACGATGTGTTCAACGGCAGCTGCATCGCCCGCGACACCATGGACCGCTGCGTGCAGATTGCACAGGGATACAACGAGCTGCTGGCCGAATACCGCCTGGCCGGCCCGGTCGAGGTGCGCCTGCTGGCTACCAACATCCTGCTGGATGTGCGCAACATGGACACCCTGGTGAACCGCCTGCAAATCAACTGCGGCCTGCAGCTGGAGGTGATGGACGACGGCGAAATGACCCGCCTGCTCTACCTGAACACCCGAGCCCTGCTCGATAAGCAGGAGGATCTGGCCGGCAAGCGCGTGCTGGTGCTGCATGTGGGCCCGGGCAACACCCGCCTGCTGCTCTTCGACAAAGGCCGAATCACCTACTACGCCAGCTACCGCATGGGTGCGCACCGCACCGGTATCGCCATCCGCGATGCAGCGGATATGGCCGGCAGCGAAAGCGAAAGCGCCCTCATCCGCGAGCATATCCGCGGCATCATGGAGCAGGTGGTCTACGATATTGAGGACGACCTGCCGGAGCCGCCGGATGCCCTCATCATCTTCGGCCCGGATTTCCACGTCATCTCCTCCCCGCTGGCACAGGGAAACGATGTGAGCGAAGAGGGGCTCACCCGCCTGGCGCACGATATAGCCGCCACCCCGCATGCCCAGCGCATGAGCCGCTTCAAGGAAGACTACGCCAGCGTATGCGCCCTGCTGCCGGCGGTGAGCATCTACCTCTCCGTGGTGCGCGACCTGGAACCGCGCAGTATCATGTGCCCGGCAGAGGAGTTCTCGCATGCTTTCCTGCGCAACCTCATGCCCGGCCGGCACGATGACCTGGCACTGGAGGACGAAGTGGTGCACTTCTCCGTGATGCTGGCCAACCACTACCGCGTGGATAAGGCGCACGGCCAGCAGATACGCCGGCTCACCATGCAGCTTTTCGACCAGCTGCAGGAGCTGCACGGCCTCACCCGCCACGACCGCCTCCTGCTCAAAGTGGCCGCCATTCTGCACGAGGTGGGCAGCTACATCAACCCCAAGAAGCACCACCACCACAGCCAGTATATCATCCTCAACTCCGAAATCTTCGGCCTCTCCCGGGCAGATGTGGAGGTAGTCGGCCTGCTGGCCCGCTACCACCGCCACGGCGCCCCCACCACGGCAGAACCCACCTATGCCCTGCTGAGCCAGACCGACCGCCTGCGGGTGCAGAAGCTGGCCGCCCTGCTCCGCGTGGCGGAGGCTATGGAGCGCGCGCACTCCCGCCGCATCCGCAGTTTTTCCGTGCGCCCGAACGGCCGCCGGCTCGAATTCCTGGTGCCGGATGTGGCGGATCTCACGCTGGAGAACCTGGCACTGCGCACCAAAGGTGCCCTCTTCTCCGATATCTTCGGGCAGGATATCATCCTGCTGCCAGCCGGCGGCAGCTGAGAATTGGGACTTCTAAAAACTCACTAAATTGATGTTTGTCGTTGTCGGAGCACGGGACTTCAGTCCCGAAATAACGGTGCTTCCAATCGGGACTGAAGTCCCGTGCCCCGACAGAGTTCCCCCACAAATTCCAGTTTGTTGATTAGTTTCAAGTTATCAGAAGTTCCCCATTGATAGAAAAACACGGCACCCCACGTATCTTTGTCATGAATGCTGCAACACTGACTGCTTGTCATGGCAGGCAGAATGTGCTACACTGCTGCAACTTTTTTCTATCAGATAACATGCTCAAGGCCGTATTATTCGACATGGATGGCACCCTGGGTGATACACTTCCGCTCTGTGTGGAAGCGTACCGCCAGTGTGTTGCCGAGCTCACCGGGCGCACCCCGAGCCGGGAAGAAGTAATCTCATACTTCGGGCTGAGCGACCGCGGGGTGCTGGCCGGGCTGCTGGGTATGAACCCGGATGATGCCACGCTGCCCATCGACCGCTTTGTGGCGGCCTATGAGCGGCTGCACCCGGAGCTGGCCCCGGCTCCCTTCCCCGGCGCAGTGGAGATGCTGCAGGCGGTGAAAGCCGCAGGGCTGCGCGTGGGGCTCATCTCCGGCAAGGAGCACTACACCGCCATGCCCACCGTGAAATACTACGGCATGGAGAGCCTCTTTGAATGGTACGGCCTGGGGCTGCCCACGCACAACTGCAAAGCCGAGCGCCTGCAGCAGGTCATGCAGCTCTGGGGGCTGGAACCCCACGAGCTCATCTATGTGGGCGATGCACCGAGCGATATTGCCCTGTGCCACAGTGTGGGGGTGCGCATCATCAACGCCGCCTGGGCCAGCACCGCCCCCGCAGAGGCTGCCGCCTGCACCGCCCTGAACCCCGAATACCGCCTGAACCATTTTAACGAACTCCTCCCCCTCATCCTCAGTTTATGAAACGCCACCTGATAAGCGCCGCCCTGCTGCTGGCCTGCCTGATGCCCCATGCCCCAGCCTCCGCCATGCCCGCCATCTATCCCACCCCGCAGCACCAGCACCTCTCCGAGCAGAGTACCCCGGTGAACAAGCTCACCGTGGAGCACCGCACCCCGCAAAGCCGCGGCTGGCTCTGGGACCAGCTGCCGAATGTCTCCGGCGGCTACGCCATCGACGTGACCCCGGAGGGGCACGTGACCGTGCTGCACAATGACGACGCCGGCTGGTTCTACGCCAAGCAGACCCTCAGCCAGATGCTGGTGAATGTGGCCGGCGCGCAGGATGCCCACCAGGACCCCTTCCCCCACCGGAATATCCGCAGCATGATGGAGCTGGGGGATATCACCGTGGGCACCGTGGTGGACTGGCCGGACCTGGCCTACCGCGGCGCAGTGGAAGGATATTACGGCATACCCTGGAGCTTTGAGGCCCGCCAGAGCCAGTTCCGTTTCTACGGCCGCAACAAGATGAACCTCTACATCTACGCCCCGAAGGACGACCCCCTGCACCACGGCGAAGGCTGCTACCAGGCCTACCCTGAGGGCAAGGCATACGAGCTGGCCGCCCTGGTGCGCTGCGCCCGCGAGAACCGCGTGCGCTTCGTGTGGGCCATCCACCCCGCCAACACCGTGAACTGGGAGGAGAATGAAGGCCGCACCCAGCTGGACGCCCTCTGCGCCAAGCTGGAAAAGATGTATACCATCGGCATCCGCGATTTCGGCGTGCTGGTGGATGATTCCTTCGGCGAAATCGGCAAGCCGGAGCGGCAGGTGCAGCTCTGCAACTACATTCTGGAGCATTTCATCCGCAAGCATCCGGATGTGAACCAGGAGCTCATCATGTGCCCCACCGGCTACAACCGCAGCTGGACCAACGAGCAGTTCCTCAGCACCATCGGCAACGGGCTGCACAAGGATATCCACGTGATGTGGACCGGCAACACCGTGGTACATGATATCACCATGGAAGGCCAGCAGTGGGTGAACCCGCTGGTGAAGCGCCCCACCTTCATCTGGTGGAACTGGCCCTGCAACGACTTCAAGCCCTCCCGCCTCTCCATGGGCCGCACCTACGGCCTGGACCAGCACCCGGACATGAAGAACCAGATGAGCGGCTTCGTGGCCAACCCCATGGAACGCGCCGAGGCCAGCAAGGTGGGCCTCTTCGGCGTGGCGGATTACACCTGGAACATCCGGGGCTTCCGCTCTGAGCGCTCGTGGAAGGACGGCATTGCCCGCCTGTATCCCCGCTGCGCCTCCGCCATGCAGACCTTCTGCAACCACAACTCCTACCTCCTGCCCAACGGCCACGGCTACTACCGCGAGGAATCCGTGAACCTGGGCGACCTGCCCACCCGCTTCCGCGAAAGCGTGACCCACGGCCAGCCGGACACCGAGCTCTGCAACCGCATGCTGGTGCTCTTCAGCGAGGTGGCCAGCGCCGGTGAAAAACTGCGGGATTCCCGCAACCTCGGCATGCTGCAGCGCGAAATTGCCCCGTGGATCAACGCTTTCTACACGATGGGTATGGCCGGCATCGACGGCGTGCGCGCCCTGCTGACCGACAGCCTGCCGGAGCGCATGGACGTGTTCTTCCGCATGGTGGATAAGCTTGAATCCATCAAGGCGCTGCGGCGAGATGCCTGGGTAAACGGCAAAGTGGAGCAGGTGGAGGATATCCAGGTGGGTGCCTACGCCATCACCCCCGCGGTCATGGCTACGTACAACTACCTCAATGCCAACATCTACTCCAATATATCCGGCTGGGATTACCGGGCCCTCATGCCCACCTTCTCCACCAGCATGGGCAACGAGAATGAGCTGGTAGCCAATCTCAGCGACAACGATTTCAACACCTACTGGCTCTCCCGGAATGCACAGCAGGCCGGTGACTGGTTCTGCCTGGATTTCGGCAAACCCATGGAGGTGCGCACCGTCAAACTGCTCATGGCCGACCGCGTGCGGAGCAAGCATTTCCCGGTGCGCGGCCAGCTGGAGCACTCCACCGATGGCCAGAGCTGGACCCCCGTGGGGGCAGAGTGCAGCTCCTCCTCCCTGCTGCTGGATCTGGGGCAGGATACCATCACCACCCGCTACCTGCGCTACCGCATCGTAGAGCCGCAGGAGAAGCGGCGCCTGGGCATCTGCGAGTTCACGGTGAACAAGCCCCTGCCCGCCCGCCTTTCCAACACGGTGGACGGGCTCAAGAGCATCTCCGCCTACAGTGATGAAACCCACATCGCCATGGTGCGTGTCATGGAAACCGCCTCGGCAAAGCCCGGCCAGGGTTTCGGCATCTCCTTTGCCACCCCCGTCACCGGCCTGGGGCTCACCGTGAACCTGGACAACGAGGAGCTGCTCTCTTGGGCTGAGGTTGAGTTCACCCTGGAAGACGGCAGCACCGAAAAAGCCTACCTCCAGCACTATTACGACGCCGAATTCGTGGTGCAGAAGAAGTACATGCCCAAAAAGCGCATCTCCGGCATCAGATTCACCAACGTGAGCCAGCAGCCGCATGAGTTGCGCCTGAACATGTTCCAGCTCGATATCCCCAAGGTGGATACCGCAGCCATGGCCTCCAGCCTCACCGACTGCGACTTCGCCACCGCCTACGACACCGGCGCCTACTCCCTGAACACCGAGCTGAAGGTGCCCGAGGGTGCCCGCTTCATCACCATCGTGGGCTCTGCCCGCTGCCAGGTGGAAGGCGCCACCCACGCCGGCAGCAACGGCCTTATCCACACCTACCGCCTGCGACCGGGTACCCCCGTCATCCGCATCCGCACCAGCCGGCAGTATGGCACCAAGGTGTACGAGGCCATCTTCCGCTGATTTCCGGAACCTGCAACCATATTTCCCCTGGGGCTGATGGATTTTTCATCAGCCCCAGGCTTTGTTTTCGCGGGGCACTCAGTTTGACTACAGAGCTCGATAAATTGATGTTTATCATTATCGGAGCACGGGACTTCAGTCCCGAAATCACGGTGCATTTAATCGGGACTAAAGTCCCGTGCTTCGACAAAGTTCCTCCCCCGCAAATTCCAATTTGCGGGGCAACATGTGCGGCATTATTTTCACGCATTTAATAGGCTTGCGGAATAAGGGACACGGTGGTATAGTCTGGGCATGGACTTATCCGCCTTTCGCGAAGAATACCTGAAGGACACCCTGCACCGCAGCGACCTGGCCGCCACGCCCTTTGAACAGTTTGACCGCTGGTTCAAGCAGGCGCTCGAATCCGGCATTCCGGAGCCGAATGCCATGAGCATCGCCACGGCTACGCCGCAGGGCATGCCCAGCCTGCGCACAGTGCTGCTCAAGTACTACGATGACCGCGGCTACGTGTTCTTCACGAACTATACCAGCCGCAAGGCGCGGGAAATAGAAGCCAACCCGGAGATGTGCATGCTGCTGCCCTGGGTCACGCTGGAGCGCCAGATTATCGTGTACGGCCGGGCGGAGAAAATCTCGCGGGCAGAGACGCTCAAATACTTCCTGAGCCGCCCGCACGAATCACAGCTGGGGGCCTGGGTCTCGCACCAGAGCCAGGTGATTTCCACCCGCAAGCTGCTCATGATGAAGCTGGCCGAGCTGAAGCACAAGTTTGAGGAAGGCAAGGTGCCGCTACCCGATTTCTGGGGTGGCTACCGCATCGTGCCGCACCACATGGAGTTCTGGCAGGGCGGCCCCGGCCGCGTGCACGACCGTTTCATGTACACCCTCCGGCCGGATGGCAGCTGGAGCATCGAGCGCCTGCAGCCATGATTCCATTTCTTGCACAGGCTGCAGAAAGCATCTCCCAGTCCCTCTTCAGCGGGTGGGATCCGGCTGTAACCACCGGTGGCACCGCCGCCGTGGTGCTGGGTGCCATCTGGGTGTTTTTCAGAGTGGTCCGGGCGGTGGTGGCCACGCTGTTCATGCTCTGCGTGGTGTTCCTGGTGCTGAAGGTCTGCTTCGATATCGACCTCAGCACCTGGCTGCGCCCGGTATTCGAATCAATACTTTCCTGGGGTCTCTGAAATCACGCAAGCTCAGCCCTGAAAGCAGCTTCTGGGGAAATGCAGGGGGGCAGAGATAAAAGGAGTCCCCAGTTCATCATTGCCGAAGAGGCGGAGCTCCATGGAAACAGGCGGTGAGTCGAACTCATGGCAACCGCTGCAGGAGAATACAGCGCCGGGGGCCAAGGTGGGGTAATCATTGAAAACCTTGGAGGCTTCGATGATGCGGGTGTTGCCGTTGCGCTCACGGAGAGTCCACTTGCGACCAAGCAAGCGCACGGAATAGGCGCCGGTGTTGCAGATGCAGATACGGAAGAGGGTGCGATAGATGGGCCGGGGACGGCGCATAGCCTGCACCCCGGACATGACGAGGCGCATTTCCAGAGGGGAGTATACAGGGAGACTATGGCTCTTAGTGCTCATAACCTTCGCCCACGGCGATGGTGGAGATGGCGGCGGCGATTTCGCGGATGGCACGCACCTTATCCTGGGTGGGAGCTTCGCCGGGGGCAAGGCTCATGCAGGAAACGAGTTTCTCCAGCAGCACGCTCATCTGCTCCACGCGCAGGCGCTTGGCTGTGCGGGGGTGCAGCCCGCTGAGTATCTCGTTGAAGTAGGCGGGGGCATCCGGGTAGAAAATAACGAGAGCCGGGGCGGCCTCAAAGCGCTGTTCGATAGCTACGGCAGCCGCTTCCAGGGCGCGCACCCAGCCACCCAGCGCCAGCAGGTGGGCCAGATCCGGATCGCGCAGGGCGGTCAGTTCTTCATTCACGGCTCCCTGCGTTGTGGAAAGGACGCGTTTGAATTCTTCAAGCTGGCCTTTTTCAGCATGCTCCAGAAGACTGGCAGAGAAGGCGTTCATCTTCTCGCCTACGCCGATAGCCTTGCCATAGCGGGAGAGATCAAGCGCAATGGGTTTGATGTCGTTCATGTGGCCGCTGCGCACTGCAATGAAGCCGTCTGCCAGGAGGTAACCCATCTGCAGTGAAAGTTTTCCGGCATCCAGCGGCAGGTACTGCGGCCGGTTACGCAGCACATATTCTTCCGGGATGGCGGGCAGATTATCCAACTGGGCAAAAATCTTGCTGATAGAGGGGGCCGTGTACACGTTAATACCGAGCTCCTGGTTGGAATGGGAGTCATCCAGCATGGCATCATCCCGGAACATGGCCGGAACCTCCCCGGGACGGCGATTCTCATCTGCCTGCGGCATATACTCCGGAATGCCGTCAAACGCCGTATCTACGGCTTCTTCGCTGAATTCGGGCAACTCCTGGGCGTAAAGCAGGGGAAGCCCCAGGGTGGCGGTAAGCAGAATGTGGCTGATGGGCATTTTCATCTTGAATGCGAAGCGTTTAATTTAGGCTTGACTCAATACCCAGTTTACATTACTATCGCCCCACGTCAAGTACCTGCTGGAATGCTGACGCAAAAATGGCCTGCGCGCGCACACGGTGTGCCGGGCTTTCATGTATCCCCTGAAAAATAGCTATGGATTCGTCTTCATACTGGTTCAACTTTTTCTGGCTTGTAGCCTATTTCCTTGTACTCATCGGCATGTCGGGTTACGGATTTCACCGGCTGCTCATGGTGATGCTCTACATCAAGCACCGCAAGGATATTCCCCAGCCCAAGTCGCAGTGGGATGAATGGCCGGTGGTGACCATTCAGCTGCCCATGTTTAATGAAAAGTTTGTGGTGGAAGGCCTGCTCAAGAAGGTGACCGCCATTGACTACCCGAAAGATAAGCTTGAAATCCAGATTCTGGACGACTCTACGGATGACACCTACGACCTCTGCAAGCAGCAGGTGGAATACTACCGCGCCCAGGGCTTTGATATTGTGTGCCTGCACCGCACAGACCGCACCGGTTTCAAAGCCGGTGCACTGGAAGCGGCGGATGCCGTGGCCAAGGGCGAATTCCTGCTGATTCTTGATGCAGACTTCCGCCCGGAACCGGATATCCTGAAAGTGTGCGTCCCCTACTTCACTGACCCGCAGATTGGTGTGGTGCAGACCCGCTGGGCACACATCAACCGCAACTATAACCTGCTGACCCGCCTGCAGAGCATTTTCCTGGACGGTCACTTTGCGCTGGAGCAGACCTGCCGCAACCGCTCCGGGCGCTTCTTCACCTTCAACGGCACTGCCGGTATGTGGCGCAAGAGCACCATCGTGGATGCAGGCGGCTGGGAGCACGACACCATCACCGAGGATATGGACCTCTCTTACCGCGCCCAGATGAAGGGCTGGAAGTTCGTATACCTCAATGATTATGAGACCCCCGCCGAGCTGCCTGTGGATATGGACGGCTTCAAGGCCCAGCAGCACCGCTGGACGAAGGGCTGCATCCAGGTCTGCCGCAAGATGCTCTTTGATATCTGGCGTTCCAATGCCCCCTTCAAGGCCAAGATGGAGGCCACCACGCACCTGACCTGCAACTATTCCTACCTGGCGCTCATTCTGCTGTGCTTCCTGGTCATGCCGGTCTGCACCGGTATGGTAGCCCCCACGGGGGACTGGGCCTGGGACCAGTGGCAGATGATGCTGCTCACCTTCACCCTGTTCTTCTTTGCAACTATTTCGGTCTGCCTGTTCTACATCACCGCCGAGATGATAGTTCGCCCCCGCCGCTGGTACATGGTATTCCCGCTCATCATTCCGCTGCTGGCACTGGGCGTGGGCATGGCGGTGAACAACGCCAAGGCAGTGCTCGAGGCCATGGCCGGCCAGCAAAGCGAGTTCGTGCGCACCCCCAAGTTCGGTGAATCCAACCAGGGCGCCCTCTCCATCGAAAAGCGAGCCAAGGGCTACAAGGCAATCAAGTCCGTTCTGGTGCCGGTGCTGGAGCTCTGTTTCGCCATTTTCTTCGGCTGTGTGGAGTATGTGAACTTCTCCAATGGTGATTACCTCACCTTTGTGCTCATGACTCCGTTCCTGGGCTTCTTCTACACGAGTTTCTCCTCCATTGCCCGCCTGATAGACGGAGCCATGCAGAAGCGCCGCGCTGCCGGCAACGCCTGATTTTCCAAATAACAGTTTCCCAGACCCATGAGAAAGATTCTTACCAGACGCCTTCCCCTCTGCCTGATGGTGGGGGCATGTGCGTTGTTGACATCCTGCAGCTTGTTCCGGAAAGGGCCGAAGCTGTACGCCGAGGATATCCCCCCGAAGGCCGTGGTGCGCGATGGGGTGGCCGTGACGCTGAGCGACCAGAAACTCACCCTGTTCAAGGAGGGGAAGAAAGTCAAGGACTACAGCATCAGCTCCTCCAAGTTCGGCATCGGCAATGTGAACGGCAGCTGCCGCACCCCTCTGGGGATTCATGCCATCTCCCAGAAAAATGGTGCCGGGCAGCCCTCGGGCATGGTGTTCAAAGGCTGCAAACCGACTGGTGAAGTGGTGGATGTTGATGCCGCCGGTCGCGACCCCGTAGTCACCCGCGTAATCCAGCTGGCAGGTCTGGAGAATGATAACCGTTCGACCCACCGGCGCCGCATATACATTCACGGCACGCCGGAGGAACGCTACATCGGCCAGCCTGCTTCCTACGGCTGCATCCGCATGAAGAGCGATGATATCGTGGATCTGTTCGGACGCGTGCACCGGGGTATGCCGGTGGCTATCGAAAGCTGCACCCAGGCCACCTACATGGCGGCTGAGCAGGATTTGAGCAAAGGGAGCATCATGGTACCCAAAGACGCCGTGGCCAAGCTGCCGGTAGATGGCCTGAAACCCACCCACCGCTACCGCGCCCGCAAGGTCAGCCGCTGGTCCCGCCGCGGCATGGCATCATCTTCGACTCGCTTCAAGAAGCGCAAAGTAAGTGGCAAGAATACCCGCCGCCTGGCGTTGCGCAAGCGGAGCCAGTAATGCTTGAACAGGCTGCCCACCGGGCAGCCTGTTTGATATAGTTCCTTTTACCGGCCATATCGCTCGCTCACGACTCCCCCGCACTTAAGCACGATGCGCGATAAATCAGACTTTATCGCGCAGTTCGCGAGCGCCCGCGGTTCCCCGAATCACCGCCAAATCCGGTTTATCGAGGTCGTAGTGCAAAAAAAATCCCTGCGCCGGAAAGCACGGGGATTTTTTAGCAACTGAGTGGGCGGGGTTACTTTTTACCATTGCCACCGCCCCAGATTTTGATGACCTGGTCGGCAGAAATGCCGAGGTTGGAATCCGGGTTCAGGCGCTTTATTTCGTTGGCATAGCCTTTGATTTGCATGGCACTGCCGCCGCCGCGGTTCAGCACACCGATGATGATGGCGTAGAAGGTCTGCTGCTGCTCCGGGGTGTAGGCCGGGTCTTTCAGAAATTCCTTCATCTTGGCAATCGTGGCTTCATCTCCGAGTTCCAGACCACCATCGCTTTGTTTACCGCAGTATTTCTGAGCCAGTGCCCAGCCATCGAAATGCAGGCGGCGCACCATGCCGGATTCATCGTTCGGGTCGGCGGCTTTCACGAGGTTGCGGTAGTTATTCGGCGGTTCGATGCCGGGGATTGCCCAGGCTTCGGCAATGAGCCTGGCGGCTTCCACGCCGCTGGCCTCATTGGCCCGCTTCATGATTTCCTCCTGCTTGTGCTTGGCTTCCAGCTTGCTCTTCACCTCAGCGGCAATTTCGGCCACGGTGCCGCGCAGCAACACCTCCCCCTGCACGCGGCCGTAAAGGAATCCTTCCTTATCGTACATGAGCAGGCTGGGGTAGGTTTCCATAGAGCGGGCAAGCGGCTCGGCCAGGGAACCCCAGATGGCGCGCTGGGCCTCCTTTTCTTCTGCGCTTGCATACTGGTAGAACGGCGTCAGGATAAGGGCTGCGTTGCCGGCTGCAGCACTGATTTCCGGTGCGGCAATGACCTTCTTGCAGAGTTCTTCACTGAAGCGATCCCAGCCCTTGGCGTAAACGAAGAGGATGTAGCCGTCATCCGTAGCGTTGCGGGCGGCTTCTTCCTGGCTGGCATACTGCTGAGCTGCGTCCAAAGGCAGGGGGGCCAGCAGGCCGACTGCAAGCAGGGCGATATAAAGTGCTTTCTTCATATGTTGAGGGAAAGTGGGTGATTATGCAGCATCCCGGCCGAAGACGTAGATACCATGGAGGTGGAAGAAATCCGGGCCGCCTTTGCGCAGGATGCGGATATAGCGCCCGAGCGTTTCTGTGAACTCGACTTTGATGACCCGCTGGGTGCAGGGGCCCAGATCCTTGCTCACGTTGCGCCAGCTCTGCCCATCATCAGATATCTGCACCACCATGTTGTTGAGACGCTGGTGGTTGGAACCATTGGTGACGATGACAACGCCGTTCACATAACCGGGTTTGGGCATCATGACCGTAGCCCAGGCGTTTTCATCCCTGGAGGTATGGAAACGCCCGCCGGAGGGGCGCAGCACACCCCAGTGGGAGATGGGGGCATCGTGGCTGCAGGTGGAACTAGTGATGAGCAAGCCTTTCTCCGAGAGGAGCTTGCCGGGCATTTCCGGCAGTTCCGGCATATCGTCCGGTACCTCCACTGCTTCGGAGCTGTTGGAGCCCAGTCGCTGGAAGGTGGCAATGTCGTTCGACTTGGCAGCTGAAAGCATGAGCTGGCCTGTCACCTGCTTGTTATCGCTCCCGCCCATGGCCCCGGTGCCGGTGCGGGTGAGCAGTTTGGAAAGATCGGAAATGGTGGTGGCATGTGTGCCCCCCAGTCCCTTAGCCATTTCATCCCCCCAGCCGATGACGACCGGCAGGTATTCGCGCTTGGAGGAGAGGTTGCCCATCATGAGTTGGAAGATGGGCAGGGCGCGCTGGGGATCAGGCGGGGGAATTTCCTTGCCCTCGGGCGGGTCCTGGTAAGCCAGCAGCTCAATCTGCCGGCGCCCGAATTTCTCGATACGCCAGCGTTCCGGCCCCATCTTGTGCACGTTGTCCCAGAACACATGGAAGCGGGTCATGAGTTCCTTGGCCGGCAGCTTGGCGTTCTTGAATTTCGGGTACACCCATGCACCCAGGAACTCAGAGACGACTTCCGGGTAACGCGGGGCAAGCAGGTAGCAGAGGTTATCCTGCATCTCGCAGAGCAGCTTCATATCATCTCCCTTGTACTGGGTGAGATAGTTATTGTATTCCTGCCACACGGCGATATTGATGGGCTGGGCCGTAGTCGCATCCCGGAAGTAGGAGAGCACCTGCTTATCTTTCCTGGAGTTGACTGCATGGTGAGCCAGCACGCGGTAGACGTTGGACACGTGGGTGTCCTTGTCCAGCTTGGTGTAAAGCTCCGAGCCCAGGTGCAGGGATGAGAAAGCCCCCCACATGTTGAGCACGGGTTGCCAGTGCAGGCCGCGCTCCCAGCTTATGGAGTTGCCGGGTACCCACCTGCCGTTCACCCACAGCACATAGGCGCAGTGGCCGGGCTCGCCGCAGGTAAGGGAGGGCACGCCATTGGCCAGGGCTGCGAAGGCGCCGAAGTGCGAAATGCCGCCGCACACGCAGCCCACATAGAGGGATTTGGTGAAGTGGTTGCCGCCGTATACGTGCTCCCAGGGCATGTAGTAGTTGGCGCCGTGGATGCTGTCGCCATAGAGGCTGTACAGGCGGTAACCCAGGCGGTGCGGGCTGCCCATGTAGCGTTCTGCCGGCACGTGAACGTTATCCAGCGCCCACTCCAGGCTGATGCGGTCGCCGGCGATATTGTCGCCCTTGCAGCCGCAGACGATGCGGCGCAGGTACATGGGCAGGTCATCGAACAAGGTGTTCAGGCGGCCGGCCTTCCAGTTGGTGATGAAGTAATCAGCGCGGTCGAGTGCCTTTTCAAAGTTCCAGTTGTAGCGGGCGTATTCGATACCCACGGCGGTGGCGATATCGCGCACTACCTTGTCCTTATACACATCCGGGTGCTGCTTGGCAATGTTGGCAATGATGTGCAGCGCGCGGCCGGGGGCCACACAGGGGCCGGAGAAGCAGATGTTCTCCATCCATTCCAAGTTGCCGGTGACTTGCTTGAGGACGGTGCGGCCATCGCGGTGGGCGTTCAGCTCCTTGAGCGTCCAGGGCATGTTCTTGATTTCCTGCTCCATCTTCTTGAGCATTTCCTGCTTGGCCTTGATGGCAGCCTGGAATGCCATGCGTTCCTTGCCGCGCATGGTCTTGAGTTTCTCCTTATCCTGGTCAATCTCGCCAGGCAGGCGGTTGATGTCATCCGTGAGCTTCTTGCGGCTCTGGGCGGCCATGTCCTCCGGGGTCATCTTATCGTACTGCGCCAGCATGTACTGGGCAACCATGAGACGATTCTTCGGACTTTCAACGAATTTGACCACATGCTCCGGTGTGATGCCTTTCAACGCATTGGTGATATTGTTGGCCAATGTGCGCTGGGCGGCATCCGGGTTGCCCCAGCCGGGGATGTTCGGGGAAATGTAGTTGCTGTCTTCCGCATCCTGCTTCTTTTTCTTGCCGGACTTTTTGGATTTTTCTGCTTTTTCCTTCTTGGGAGCCTTATCGGCGGTGTCCTGTGCCGCGCAAATGGAGCCCATGCACAGCGGTAAGGCCAGTGCCAGGGAAAGGATATTCAAGAATGTTCTGGTTTTCATTGCCACGGTGTTACTCTACCTTGTACAGCTCCGGGAGTCAATCCAAAAAGACAGCCCGCCGCTTCTAATTGTTGCTTATTTGTACTAATCTTTGTTTTTTGCATACTGCTGAGGTAGATTTTCTTGTCAGCATGCTTGTATAGCGGGGCCTCAGCATGTTATACTCACGGCAAGTTATGAAGACATCCACCATTTGCGTACAGAGCGGCTGGAAGCCCGGCAAGGGCGAGCCCCGCGTGCTGCCCATTTACCAGTCCACCACGTTCCGTTACGAAACGAGCGAGCAGATGGCCCGCCTCTTCGACCTGGAGGAAGCCGGCTTCTTCTACACCCGCCTGCAGAACCCCACGAATGAATGCGTGGCCAAGAAGATTGCAGAGCTGGAAGGCGGTGTGGCGGCTATCCTTACCTCCTCCGGCCAGGCAGCTTCGTTCTATTCCGTCTTCAACATCTGCGAGGCCGGCGACCACTTCGTCTGCACCAGTGCGCTGTATGGCGGCACCTATAACCTCTTTGCCGTTACTTTCAAGAAGTTCGGTATCGACTGCACCTTTGTGGATCAGGATGCCCCGGAGGAGGAAATCCAGAAGGCTTTCCGCCCGAATACCAAGTGCGTGTTCGGTGAGACGATTTCGAACCCCTCCCTGCAGGTGCTGGACATTGAGAAGATGGCCCGCATCGCCCACAGGAACGGCGTGCCGCTGATTGTGGACAACACCTTTGCCACCCCCATCAACTGCCGCCCCTTCGAGCACGGCGCCGATATCGTGATGCACTCCACCACCAAGTACATGGATGGTCACGCCACCCAGGTGGGCGGCGTTGTGGTGGATAGCGGCAAGTTCGACTGGAATGCCCATGCCGATAAGTTCCCCGGCCTCACCACGCCGGATGCCTCCTACCACGGCCTGGTGTATACCGAGGCTTTCGGCGCCGGCGCCTACATCACCAAGTGCACCGTGCAGCTCATGCGCGACCTGGGCTCCATCCCGTCCCCCATGAATGCCTTCCTGCTCAACCTGGGGCTGGAGACGCTGCACCTGCGCGTGCCCCGCCACTGCGAAAACGCCCAGAAAGTGGCCGAGTTCCTCTCCACCCAGGACGATGTGGCCTGGATCAACTACGCCGGCCTGCCGGATAACAAGTACTACACACTTGCTCAGAAGCAGTTCGACGGTGGCCGCACCTGCGGCGTGGTGACCTTCGGTATCAAGGGTGGCCGCGACCGCGCCATCAAGTTCATGGACAGCCTGAAACTCTGCTCCATCGTGACCCACGTGGCCGATGCCCGCACCTGTGTGCTCCACCCCGCCAGCCACACCCACCGCCAGCTCACCGACCAGCAGCTCATCGAAGCCGGCGTGAAGCCCGACCTCATCCGCTTCTCCGTGGGTATCGAGGATGCCGAGGACATCATCGATGACCTCAAGCAGGCCCTGGCCCAGATTTAAACCAGCCAATCGCTTTCCACACGCACCGGGCCGGAACGCGCTTCACGCCCGGTGCTTTTTTTTACAGAAAACGGCGCATCTCGTATTCTGCCGGGCTCTGTTCCCCGGCAATTAAAGAATATTGCTTGGACTCAACGACAAATTGATGTTTGTCGTTCCGACAAAGGTACGAAGTTCGAGGTGGGAGGTACGAAGTGAAAGTTCCGCGAGCCATGCGGCTCGCCATTTGTT